>NZ_LUKF01000018.1 GCF_001592755.1 Bdellovibrio bacteriovorus
ACAGTTGCGTGAAGAGAACCCAATTACTTATCTAATTTTACCGATTTTCTGAGAAGGAATTTGGAGGTGGCGGCCGGAATTGAACCGGCGTGAGCGGTTTTGCAGACCGCGGCCTAACCACTTGGCTACACCACCTTAAAAAGGAGTCTCAATTTAAGGTTTAGGTGTCTTTAAGTCAATTGGAAAGACGGATAGCCTGCAGAGAACCGATTAACAACCTAGGCGTTTCAAAGCCTCAAAGGGCACGTACGTGACTTTCAGAGCGCGTTCTACATGCCGGGGTTCGAGCTTTTCACACATCTCTAGATCGGCGTAACTTCGCGCAACGCGAAGCGTTGCCAAATCCCTGCGACGAGAGATCATCTCTTTGGGAAAGAGTTCTTCTAGATAAAAGCGAGGAAGATCCTCGATCAGCTCTTCCCAAGTCCAACGCGCGGAAACCTTCTTAAATCTCAAATCGTGAAGAGCAGTTTTCTTTCTGAAAAGGCGAACCTCTTCAAGGTGTTTTAATATATCTGCGCCCAGTACCGTGGATCCACCTTCGCGTTTCTGCGTAAAGAACAGAACTTGAAAACGGTCGACGAGAGGCCCTGACAATCTTTCCATATAGGACTGGCACTTCTTTAGCGAACGACCGCAAACCACTTTGGATTGCGGAACCCAATCACCGCAGGGACATAAGTTTGTCGTCGCGATCACTAACGCTTCCGCAGGATGTTCTTCAATATATCTTCCCCGTCTAAGACGAATGCGGAATTCTTCCATAGGTTCACGCAAAGTTTCTTGGGCGCGTGGATTGAACTCCAAAAGTTCATCAAGAACGAGGATGCCTTTATGGGCACGAGAAAATTCTCCTTTAAAAGGAGGCACACCCCCACCTATCAAACCGAGGGGCGATGTTGAATGGTGGGGATGAACCATAGGACGCCAATTCAATGGGATTTTTGATTCTTTGTTGTTGCGAAAGATTTCATGAAAGTCTTCTTGCGAAGGTTCTTGCAATAGAGACAACAAAGATTTTGCGATGGTGCTTTTGCCGGAACCAGCAGGTCCCGCCAATAACAACGAGTGTTCGCCGATCGCAATGAGCTTTAAAAGTTCGGCCTGTCTTTCAGGAAAACGAAGATCTAAACCGAATGCTGGCCTTTCAATTAGATATTCTCGCGCAACCGCAGGATGAATTTCAGGCGCGAGCAAATCACGAAGCTCCTTCAAACAGGCACGCATAAAAGGAGTTTTGCGATGACTTCCCGCCCCTGTCCACACAACACGGTCTTCGCTGGTTTCAAAATCTTCTGTCAGATCGTCGGGCTCAAAGACAGAACCGTTTAATGACAATTCTCCATAGACTAAAACAGAATCTTCCGCAGGCTTGGGAACTTGTTCACTTTCCCAAAGTAAACCCAAAGCCACGGCAAGTTCCAACCCTCGCGAAGACTTTTTCAAATGCGAAGGTCGAAGATTCACTAAAATCTGTTGTGCCTTCGGAAATTCAAAACCTTGAGCGCGAATGGCACTTTTGATTCGATGAATGCTTTCTTTGATAGCTTGATCTGGAAGACCTAAGAATTGAATTTGCGGCAAACCAGGAATCAAAGAAAGTTCGACTTCCACTGGCACCAGACGATCATTTTCACGAATTAAAGACTGTATTTTCATGCCGAGACGACTTTGCAAAAGAAATCTCGACTTACGAAAAAAACAAAGGGCTTCTTATTCAGAAGCCCCTTCGAGGTTCGGACGATCTATTTGTCCACTTCGGCCATCTGCGAAAGCGGATGGTGTTCCTCAATCGTGCGCGACATCGTATTTGTCGTCACACTTGTATAGATCTGGGTGGTTTGAATACTTGCGTGACCCAACAACATTTGGATCGAACGAAGATCGGCGCCACTTTCTAAAAGAGCGGTCGCGCATCCATGACGGAAGCGATGTGGATTCACAGGCTCTGGGAATCCTGCTCTTAAAGACCAGGCAGCCAACCATCTCCATACATCGACGCGTGAAGGACGATGCCCACGATCATTGATCAAGATCGAAGGACTGTTTTCTTTCACTAACATCGGGCGATGTTCTTTAAGATAAGTCGTTAGATTTTCCGCAAGCTTTTCTGTCAAAGGCACCAAACGTTCTTTGCTGCCTTTACCCAGAACCTTGATCCAACGATCGGTCGGATTGAAGTCTACGATATTTAAAGCAATCAATTCAGAAACGCGGCAACCTAATCCATACAAGAAAAGCAAAGTCAGCTGATTGCGAGCTGTGCGAATAGGATCTTGCACTTCGGCCGCATCAAAAAGCATTTGAAATTCTTGGGGAGTTAAAACTTTAGGAAGTCCCACTTTCACTTTCGGCGGACGAAGCTCACGAAGCTCCTCACATTTCATCCCGCGGGTCTCGCAGAACTTGAAATATGTGCGCAGAGAAGAAATCACGCGCGCTTGAGAACGCGTGGAGAGTTTATTTTTCTTCATAAACTCATAAAATCCGCTCACCGTTTTGTTGGTTTTTTTGTATTCCATGTAGAGTTCTAAATCACGGCGATATGCCATCACCGTATTCTGAGAACGTCCCCGGACATTTTGAAGCTCATCAAAGAAGTCGATCCAAAGAGGTAATTCCATACCGATATTAGACCTAGACTTTCCTCTAAGCGCAAGCAATTATTATGTAAGGTTTTTGAAATAAAAAAGCCCCAAGGTTTTATCCTTGGGGCGCAAGTTATTCTTAAGTTTTAATCTTACAAGATTGTATCAGCAAACATCGCTGAACATACGTAGCCATTCGCGCGCACGATCGTTACTTTTGCATAAAGCTTACGACCTTCATCAACGAAACCGCCACCAGCAACTCCTGTAGATTCGATCTTCAACTCGATGTTACCCGCAGTTGTTAGCAATGCTGGAACTGATACGTTCGCACCTAGGTTCCCAAGCTGACCTACAGAGTATGTCTGTAAGTAGTAAGTTCCTGCTGGAACCACGCAGCCAGAGTTCGTTGTGTCGTAGAACGTAGTTGGTACAGTCAAAGTTCCTTGCATCGCAATCGGACCGTTGTACCACTTATAGTTGTAACCTGATGCGTTCGGCTGGATCAGACCGGCCTGCGCGTACACTTGCATATTCGACAATGTAAATGCATTTGTGGAAGCCTGGCTGCTGAATGTTGTGATTACAGTCGGAGCTGTAATACCGCCGCAGTTTTGGCAACCATTGATACCCACGATCGGCGTAGTTCCGCCGCCATCGCCTTTACCACACGCTGCCAGTGTTAGTACGATTCCCAGCGCTGCTAAAGTTTTTGTGAATACCATTGCTGGAAAACTTAAAGTCTTTTTGTTAAGTCTTTCCATAAATTTCTCCTAGTTTCCAATCTTTCTTTTATTCCTAATTAAACTTTTACCTAAATCTACTTCTTTATCTCATCACTCTTATTTGATCGCTGCTGCTTTAGAAAGTCCTGAGAATGTACCAAGCTTTCTGTAACCGTCTCCAGGGTATGGAGTGTTTTTGTTCATCACTGCAGAAGCGCGGCAGTTGTAAGGACCGTCATAGATGTACCAGCATTTTCTGTAAGGTGATTGTTGAACATAGGATTGAGCAAAGTTTTTGTAGTAAACAGAGCCCGACAATGTTCCTGAACCTTGAGCATCACCTTGGTTAATATAGTTATCAACTACTAGAACGATCGCACCATAAGCATCTTGGAAGTAAGCAGAGAAGTAGTACTTACCATTGATGATGAACCATCTGTTGAACTCAGCTTCCATCAAACCGTTATCTTTCATACCTTTATAGCTTACGTTTGTGCCTGAACCCGCTTCGAACTTACCTTCATATTGGTAACCAGTGTCTACGTAAGAGATTTTTACGACACCTGCGTATCTACCATTACCTGCGTTGTTCAAATCAACTGTCAGTTTAAAGTTCGTTGGGTTGTTCAACGGATGCATTGCTACGTAAGAGTTAAACTCTGAGATAGACACCGGAGTGAATGTCACAGTGTTTGAACCTGTTGCCGTAGAACCGTTGCCAGTGTTCGTGCCACTTCCATCTGGAGAATCAGGGATGATGCCTTCTCCGCCAATGAGTGGTGGCTGAACTACTGAATTCGTTTGGAACTGATTGCTTTGACCACAACCTACGCCCATAAGTGCGAATGCTGCCATCGTTAGGATCAGTTTTGAGTTGAATGTTTTCATGTCAGCCTCTCTTTAAGCAGTTCGGTTTAAAAGGGACCGCTCACGAGGATACTATTGCGATGCTTGTGCCAACCCACTAAAACTGCGCTAAACTATTGGAACTACAATACAATAGTCACTATTCTCGTGTTGAAACATCACTCTGGTTGTCGTCTAACGTCTGTGGCAGGTGCGCAAAATGGGCACTACTGTCACATCTTGAGATGGCAAAAAGTTCGACGAAAAAGAAAATATTTAAGATTTTTCCTCACCTTACCGAAATGGGATTGTAGCGAAAATATAAAGGAATTAGTCATGACTATCACAGCAACTAATGCATTGATCTTGGGCGCAGTTTTTATGTTCGCAGCTCGAGTCTTTTTGGGATTCTAAAATTTAACTGAATTTAGACTTTCCAAACTTTTACGAAGGAACTTCCTTGCGAAGCTCCTTTTTTTATTTCTAGCACTTCATTTCTTCCCGATTTATTAGAACTTACCATGCAGGAAGACCATTCCTTGCACCTTGCTTTGTGTTGTTCCCATCACTGGTGATACAGGACCGATAACTCCAAACGGCGTGATTTGGTTCCCGCGCGTAGAAGACACATTGGCACCCAATTCGAACATTTTATTCAGCTTCTTCGTCCACTCAACAGAGACCGTCGACGCCGGTTTGATATCGTAAAACGGATCTTTGCTTTTATTGTCCACAATACGGCCTAAATCTGCACTGACACTGAAAGTGCCTAACTTCTCTGTGGGCAAAACGGCTTTAATAGAATTGCGAACAGCAATTGCAGAGGAGGTATTCACTCCTTCCAAGAAGTACACGTCAGCACCTACGACTAAATACGCTTCCTTGCTGTCGGGTTTGCTTGTGTCGTAGATCACACCGACGCGGTCATAAGTCGTTTGGAATTCGGGGCGATGTTTCTGCTCTAGCTGCACCGGCATGAAGCTCCACGTACGATCGGCAGAGGCTTTTAAGTTCAGCTCTTTCCATTCATGCTCTACGCCGGCCTTTAATTCGGTGCGAACACCTGACGTCGCATTTTTATCTTGGTCTCCGATTTTGGGTTTAAAATCAAATGTCGAAGTGCTGAGTTCCACTTTGCCCGTCGTATTGTTGATGCGCGCAGAACCTTTTAAGTCTGAGCCAAAAAACAATGTGCTTCTTTCGCCGTCTTTGAAAGTATTTGTCATGCGATCAAACCCGGGAGCCGTCAAGCGAAGCGTGCCTCCATATGTTTCGGCAGTCACTTTCACTTCATCAATCAACTTTCCGTCAGAGATAATGCTTGCTCCTGTGCGCGCGGAAAGACCTGCCGCCTCAAGGCGATAAGTTCCTTCATCCGTACGAACTTGAGTGCCCAACATAAAACCTTTTACGTTCTTAGTTCCTAATTGCATAGCAATGGTCTGCTCGTTATTCGAAGCGCGAACCGTGAAAGCACTTTGATCAGGCTTAAACAAAGCGACACCTTTAATGGACTCTTGCACCCATTGCGAGGTCGCAGGGACATATTCATGCACTTTGCCCGGACGAGATTCGATGTATTGAGTGCCCGTTAAGACGCCCATAATTTTTGACGAAACATCCACCGCAGACTGAAGAGTTTTTTGTTTGGTATTATAAAGCTGAGAGTAGTTTTGCACATAGTACTCTCCTGTCTTAGGATCACGGAAATGAAGAATCGCGTGTCCACCGACTTTGTCTTTATCTAGATTCTGTTGCCACTGACCGTTGTGATGACCAACGGCTTCAAAACCCAAGCCCTTCGCGACTTCACCAAGAACGCGATGAATGTCTCCGCAGATGCCGCCCTCTTTTTGCTGACGAACGGCGTTTTGATAGACGGCTTCTAGATTTTTATTTTCGGTGCCCGTCGCGCTGTAACCCGCAGAAAGACGACTGCCTATCATGCTTAGAAGCAAAAGTTTTTCTTCATGATTGAACGAAGCTCCACTCTTGTGTGCGTAAGCGACAGCGTCATTCAAACTTTTTTGCGAAAGAAATGCGAGATAAGCCGAATTGACTTTGCTTTGCGAGTCTTGGGAAAGCTGCAGGTCTTTCGGATTTTTAAACGTCACATCCAACTCTTTACCGACAACCTTTGTGTCCGCGTAAAAATAGCCATCAATCCAATGCGTGTTGCCGGAGTTCAATGCTTGCGCGAAAGATTTAAGTGAACTTACGGGTTTATTTTCCGTGCCCGCACAGTCGATACAAGGCGCCTCCGCCTCTGTAGCTAAAACTGAAGTTGAAAAACTTGCGATCACAATACCGACTAACAAAGTTGATTTATTCATAACCAACTTTTCGGAGGAACCCCGTAAGAGCTGTATTTACTTAAGTCGAGCCAAGGGGTAATAGTGTGTTAAGATTCGTTTATAATCGTAACCGGAACGAGACAGTGCGCGACTTCCCCACTGGCATAAACCCACGCCATGGCCAAACCCCCGACCTTCGAAGACGAAATTCTCTCCGACTTTATTCATTGTAAACATTGTACTGCGAAGTTCCGTGAAGCCTATTTTCTGACGGAAATCATTGGCGGGAATTTCGGCAACTGAAGAATCATTCATCGCGACTTTGACCTTAAGAACTCTTTTGTCTTCTTTGTTGCGAATGAAATCAATTTTAGCAATGGGAGGCAGTTGAAGACGCTTATGCAATTCCTCTTTGCTTAAAGAAAGCTTCCAGTTAGCACGAGGATTTGTCGGGCATGAAGCGTCCGTAGCAACTCCCGTATTCACACCATGATTCCAAACGCTCTTTGCTGTCGTCGTTTTCCCACCGCAATCAGAGTGGAAAAAGGCTTTAAGCACTTTATCATTAGAAGCGTACAGCTTTTGTCCTTGAGTTTCTTTGACGGCTTGAAGAGCTTTCTTAATAAGCGGATCATTTTCGTCTTCCGCAAGAACATGCCTGAAGACTTGATCTAAGATGCTGCTCTCCAAATGGTAAGGCTTGTCTTTTCTTTCTCTCATGACAGCTAAGGCATAAGATCTTGCAGCGACCGCTTGAGCTTTCAAGCTTTCCATGGGCCAAGACAACGGCATTTCACTAGCAAGAACTCCGACGACATAATCTTCTAAAGGCATCACACCCACGACATCGACTTTTTCTTTACTTGCATGCAGCAGAACTTTTTGGGGCAATGACTGCGAGCCCACGCGCAGGTTTTCACCTTGAATGTATAAAAACTTTTCTGAAAACAAAGTCTCTGGATCTTTATTGTTAATACGAAGGGACCAAACTTTTTTGCCGGCTCTTTCCATCAGGCGCACTTCGGCTTGGCCGCTATCGGGAATAGCCACTTGACGATACGGGCGATCCAGGTTGTGGAACTTAAGACCTAATCCAGAAATTTGAACTTTGTGAGTCGTAGATAAAAGACGAACACGCACCAGCTCCGACCCTGCGATGAGGGAGGATTGCGCGTCGGAAAGAAAACTGACATACACAAAGATGAAACACAAAGACGCCCAAATCAGTTTCACTGACACTCCATCCATGAAGATTTAAAACAAAAAGGGCAAGGCTTCATGCCTTACCCCCCTATTAAACCGCACAGATGAGCGCAGATGAAAGTCTAGTTTTGCTTTTGGGCATCCAAAAGTGGCTTAATGATATCCAGCGGCAAAGGAAAGATAACCGTGTTCGTCTTGTCCCCCGCGATTTCGGTCAATGTTTGCAGGTAAGCTAGCTGCAAAGCGGAAGGTGAACCTGCCAAAGTGTTTGAAGCCTCTTGAAGCTTCTGTGCACGCTGAACTTCACCTTCTGCGCTAATAACTTTCGCACGGCGTTCACGCTCTGCTTCCGCCTCACGTGCCATCGCTCTTTGCATTTCTTTGGGAAGGTCGATCTGTTTTACTTCCACCATCGTGACCTTGATACCCCAAGCTTCTGTGTGCTTATCCAAGATACCTTGAAGAGCCGAGTTGATCTTATCTCTGTGCTCTAACACGTCATCTAAAGGATATTGTCCCATCACCGAACGCAAAGTTGTTTGCGCAAGCTGGCTTGTTGCGAAGTAGTAGTCTTCGATTTTTGTGATCGCCTCTAGCGGAGAAATCACTTTGAAATAAACAACGGCATTTACTTGCATGCTCACGTTGTCTTTCGTGATGACGTCTTGAGGTTGCACGTCCATGGCGATTGTACGTGTGTCGATCTTAATCATGCGTTCAACGAAAGGAATAAGTAGGATAAGACCGGGGCCACGCACGCCGACAGCTTTACCTAGACGAAGAACAACACCGCGCTCCCAGTCGTTTAAGATTTTGACCATGGAACTTAGGATGATTCCACCGATGATGACTATGGCTATTAAAAATTCCATTATTATCTCCTTATAAAACTTTTTTTACATTCAATGTAAGACCTTGGCGACCGGTGACTTGCACGCGGTCGTTCACCTGCAACGAGTCTTCAGATACGAAGATCCAGGTTTCACCCATAATCTGAATTTGCCCACGATGACCGAGGGCTTCGACGGTCATCACAACACCGGTGTGATTCGCTAAATCAGCGTCGGCGTCTTTGCTCTTATGACGAATTGTTTTTAAAGCAAGGTAGCCTATTCCTAAAAAGAAGACTCCCAGAACGGCAACAACAGAAATGATCAAAGACAGTGGCAAAGTGTACCCCGTGGATTGAGCGTCAAAGAGGAATAAACTTCCAACGAAAACTGCGACCAAGCCACCGATTCCCAAAAGGCCGAAGCTAGTCACGAATATCTCTAAGATAAGGAACGCGATTCCCAGAAGGATCAACGCTAAGCCGCCCCACGCGACATCCAGTTTATGAAATGCCACCAGCGAAAGCACAAGACCGATCCCACCGATCACTCCGGGAGCAATCATGCCGGGATTAGTGATTTCGACGTAAAGAAGTCCCAAGCTTCCCATAAAAAGAAGATAAGCAAATTCCGGATCTGCGATAAAACTTAAAACTTTATAACGAAGATCCGGAGCAAATTCTTGCAACTCGCCCACTTTCACCGACAGTTCTTTTTTTTCATTTATTAAAACTGTTCGCTCTTCCGATTGTTTTAAAAATTCGGACTCGTTTTGCGCCAGGATGTCTAAGGCTTTGGCTTTGTGAGCAGCTTCACTGCTCAGAGATTTTGCTTCCGTGACAATTTCTTTCGCGAATTCCAAGTTACGACCGCGCAGTTGCGTGACACCTTCAAGCCAGCTGACAGTGTCGTTGATGATTTTCTTACGCAAGTCTTCAGGAGTGGCCTCGCCAGTTCCTAGAATCGGAGTTGCGGCACCGATATTCGTCGCTGTTAAGCCACCGTTCACATGACATGCTTGAAGAATAATCGCTCCGGCACTTCCCGCTCCGCCTCCGCTGGGAGTGATCAAACAGAGATAGGGAATATCCGAAGCTAGAATTTGCTCTACGATCAAGCGCGTGCTTTGCAGGCTTCCGCCTGGAGTGTTCATTCGCACAAATAATGAATCACATTTTTGCTCTTTTGCTCTTTTTTCGGCGCGAGCCAAATAATCTGAGGTTGAGGCTGTGATCGCTTCGTTGATAGTAACAGCCAAGGTGCAGGCCGCTTCCGCTTGAGCTGTCAGAAAAAGAGTCACGAAAAGAATGGCGACGAGTTTTATCATAACCCCAGTTCCTTCATTACTTTTTGCAAGTCATTCCAAACGACTTTTTTTGCCGCCGCATCTTCAAGTAAATAGGCCGGGCTGTAGGTTTCAATCCACTTTCCGGGGCCTTTGAAAATCAACTCTCCCAAATCTTTAGGGAACGAACTAAAAACGACGACCACACGACTTTCACAAATCTGCGCAAGTTCCGAGGGCAGCTGCGAACGATCCTCCACTGTGCAATCCAACTCAAGTACTTGTATATTTTTGAGCTTCATCGCCGCCTTCATCTTGTCGAAAAGATCGCGCACTTCAGGCAGAAAGAAACTCTCTTTGGCTTGAGTCAGGATATTAAGAAAGACCAATTCTTTTTGCTGCACGGATGTAGGTTCAAAAGCTCCCTCTTGAGTGAAGAAATGAGCCTTCGTAGAACCAGGTTCAGATGCTGGAAGCATCACGTTTTGCAGGCCTAAGACTTCTTGCAGGTATTGGATATAGTCTTTCATGGCAGGGATTTTACCTAGACCTTCGCCTATAGACTAATAAAACCGGACGTAATGCAGCGCTCAAACCGCCTCAATGACCGCAAATTTAGTCTCAAGTTGAGACGAGGCGCACCGATAAGAGTATTAAGACGCCGAAGTGCGCAGTGCTAAGGCAGTAAAGGAGATCCCATGGAAATCTTTAAATTCAATATCCTTCCAACTGAAGAATTCAATAAGCGTGAGGACTATCGTAAAGCTGTAAATAACTGCGATATCTGTGGCGGAGCTTTGGAATTTAGCTATGAACAAGCGGCCGAGTTTCATGTGCTACAAGAAAAAGCTCAATGCCCTTGCTGCTCTTCTGAAAAAGAACCTCGCAATCACCGCGTTCACTAAACGCGCGCGCGAAGTCCTTTCGCAAATCCGATCAAGGCCAACGCGACGGCAGCAATGACTAGCGCCCACGAAGTTTGGCCTAAACGAGCCACCGCTCCCCAACTGACCGAACCGATCGCCATTCCCGCATAAAAGACCGCCAGAAAAACTCCCAGCATCGTTGCTTTGAGATGGGACTTGCCCGTGATTTGGCGAGAGCTCATGTTCATCAATGTTGATAATACAAGCCATCCTGTTCCGCACAAGAACATCGCCAAACACAGAACTGCAAAGTTGGGAGCTAAACCCAGCAATAAAATTCCCAACGCATAAACAATGTACGAACCCGCAAGCGAGTTGTTTGTGCGATGAGGTTGCATGATCCTTTCTGACAGAAACGCGCTAACACAAGCTCCTAAGCCGAAGCATCCTAAGAGTGATCCGTACTGCCAGGAATTTAAGGCCATCTCGACCCGTCCGCGCGTGGGATAAAGTGCCCACATTGATGAAGCACAAAAAGTGACAAAGAAAATTTCCACCCACAGTTTTAAATTATGAAGAGAGAAAAGAGGCTTCCAGTCTTCTTCCGTCAGAGTGATTTTCTTTTTTGTTTCAGCACGTTCTTCTTTCACGGGCCAAATCCAGAAAAAACAAATGAGCCCCAAGAAGGAAATACTATTTACTAAGAAAGCCGTACTTGGACCGAAGGCGCTCAGTAAACCACCGCCGACTGTCGGCCCCAAGACTCGCGTGATGTTAATTCCCATGTAGTACACAAGCACAGCTTGCTGCTGCATCGGGTGCGGAACTAAATCTGTTAGCACAGATTGAAACGCAGGATTCGTCATTGCAAATCCAATCCCCATTGTCAGGGCCAACGCTAACAAACTGAGTTCGGTGATTTTTTCCTGCCACACTAGATAGGCAAGCAAACCCGCGGCTAAAAACATAAGACCTTGCGCAAAAAGCAAGATGCGTCGGCGATGCCCTAGATCAGCCACAATTCCAGCAGGAATGCTTAAGAACAAAACCGGAAGATTCGTCGAAAAGGCTAGCAGTGAAATGACAAGTGGAGAAGTATTTAAATGTGTCATCACCCAGCTGGCCGCCACATCTTGAATCCACGTCCCCAAATTTGACAAAAACGCACAGATCCAGAAGGACCGGTACAAAGATAATTTCATGGGGGACCAAACAGACTCATTCATGACAACGAAAGCATACTACGGAAAAACTTTGCGACCAATTTCTTATTGGTAAAAAATAAAGGTGTCGGAGGTTTGTATGAAAGTTCTATTGCCTATTTTCTTAGGTTTGTTTTTGTCAGTCTCTTCTTTCGCCGCTCCAACTCCGGTAGAGATCAAAACACAAACAGGTCAAATCGAAGCTAAAGGCGATCGCTACTATTCATACAACTTCGGAAGCCAGTGGATCAACTTCAGCCGCTGGGTCGATTTCACATTAAGAAACACCGGCACTGATCCGGTTCAATTACGCGGAGTCTTTATTATGGGCTCCAGCTATTGGGCCCAAAGCAACTGCCCGCCAATGATAGCTCCCGGACAAGTGTGCCTTACACGCGTAGAGTTCCGTCCATGGTTTGAGGGTTCCCATCACGGCAGACTGCGCTTCGCTTTTATCAATGATAGTATTTATATCGATTTGTATGGTTGGGGCATACGTCGATAGTTCAAAAGGAACATTTGACGATCTGACCCGACGATCTTCCTTCTCGAATTTTATGTTGTTTAGAGTCCACAAGCTTGCATCGGGCAGATCTATCTATCTATCTATCTATCTATCTATCTATCTATCTATTCGGCCCCTACAGGGTAGGAACTCCAGAAGTACTTGTACTTCTGGAGAGCAAAGTGGACGAGAGGAAAAATAATTTACTGACACTAAATCAGGATGAAGCTATGGCAAACCCCGCAGCGAGGGCGCCTTGCGTTGATTTCACAATTAATGTATTTTTCTCTTGCGCCCTTTTTTTGAATCTTTAATCCCTCAATGAATCAACACTACTTTATAATCCAAGACCGGTCTCAGAATTTAGAAAATCATCAAAGCTAGAGCATTTTAAGCATCTTTAAATTTATTTAACCGACCTATAAAGCATCGAGCGCTCATTAAGAAAAAGTCGAAAAATCGACTCGAAAATCCTGTGGTATAGTCGCCTTGATTGCGAGGTGCATATGAATCTTCAAAATATTTCTAATGATGAATTGATCTTTCGAATGGAAAAATTGGCGCGCACGGAGCGTAAGATCACTCATTTGGTTTTGTGGCATATTGCTGAGATTGATTCGCGCAAGCTTTATACGGATCTAGGTTATGATGGAATGTATGCGTATCTTACACGTGGTCTGGGATATTCTGAGGGAAGTGCTTATCGCCGATTGCAGTCTGCCCGTCTTTTGAAGAATGTTCCTTCCGTTGCGGAGAAAATTGAAACTGGTAAGCTGAACTTATCGCAGCTAACGCAAATTCAGAAGTGTCTTAATGAGAGCAAGAAGTCCGGCGAAAGAATTTCCGCGCAAAAAACGCTGGACGTATTAAGCAAGCTTGAAAATATGAACACATTCGATACGCAAAAGACTTTGGCTTTGGAAATGAATCTTCCGATTGTAACATATGAAAAAATCCAACCGCAAAAGGATAGCTCAGTGCGAATTGAGCTAACACTCACTCAAGAGCAGTTCGTCGAGCTAGAAAAAGCGCGCAGTCTTATGTCCCATATTTGCCCGGAGGGAAATTGGTCTGACGTCATTGCTGAACTTTCAAGACGCTTTAACAATAAAAAACTGGGAGCATTGCCAAAGTTAACTCAGCCCGCCATCGCAGCGGGGTTTCATCAAAAAAACTGATGTTCAGGAATTTAGGGTGCGTCAATCTGTCTTGAAGTAGCCAAAGAGCGTTCTTCTTCTTGAAACTTAAGACTATCCTGAGATGAAATTAATAAGCCAGCATTATCGGATAGAAATTTACAACATGCCGTTGATCCCACAACCGACGGGGCCTTCGATTATGTTCTGGCATACAGCGATGGTATACGAGCTTTTGCCATAAACCGTGTTGTCACGACCTTCTAACGGCCAACATAGAAGGGGAACCACAACTAAAATCTATTTTCCTAATCGGCGCAGGATTTTATCTGCGACGGATTTGGTTTGTTCGATTTTGAAAAGGTATCCTAAGCCGAAGTACAATAAGCCGTAGATTGAAAGAGCGATGGCGGCTCTAATGATAACGTGGAGATCGGATTGCAGAACGAAGCGAGCAATAGCGGCGCCGGATAATGCGGAAATAATAGCGGCGGACCATACTTTGATTTGGAATGGGATTTTTAATCCGGTGTGGCCGATTTTTTTGTTCAATGCTTTGCGGAGGAAATAGAATTCAATCCAGCCAGCTAAACCTGCAGATACCGTCAAGCCCGCCGTTCCCCACTGGCGTTCGAAGCCCAAGGTTTCAGGTAAGTAGAACGCGAAGATCACACCCAAGATTGTTGTGAAGATCACGCGAATGATCGCGAATTGCAGTGGGGTTCTTGTGTCTTTCAATGAATAGAACGTCGACGAATACAGGCGGCCTAAGGTCGTTGCTAAAAGCCCCACGGAATAACCCGCCAAAACCATCCATACGAAATCGGTGTTTTCTTTTTGGAACTCCCCTGTTTGGAAAACGGCGCCGACAATCAAATCACCTAAGAAGAAAAACGCCACGGCAGAGGGAATGACAAAGAAGGCAATTTGCTCTAGCCCGCGGTTCAGACGTTTTTGTAAGTACTCTTTAATTTCCAGATCAGAACCAGTTGCTTGAGACATTGCTGGCAACTCGGCGACGGACACGCTCATACCAAACAAACTTACCGGCAACAGATAAAGTGTCTGTGCATATGCCAAAGCCGAAACCGCACCTGTCGGCAATAAACTCGCTAACATATTGTCGATATAAGCACTGATCTGAACCACACCGCGAGAAACCACCACGGGAGCAAAGTTTTTCGTGATCGAACGAACGCTGCCTAGTTTTAAATCCAATGACGGAAAGATCTTTTTTCCTAAACGAAGCGCTGAAGGCAATTGAATCGCAAATTGCAAAAAACTTCCTGCAACGAGTCCCCAGGAAACGGTCACGGCTAAATCATACTGCCCTTGCTTACTTCCCCACATCACCAATGTAAAGATGATTGCCAAGTTCCAAATAACTGGAGCCACATACGAAAGAAAAAATTTACGGTGCGAATTTAAAATCCCTAAACACCATGCCGACATGACCAAGAATCCCGTGCCTGGGAAAAGAATTTGCACGATCTGGATCGTCAATGCGCGTTTTTCACCTTGGAAACCGGGAGCAATAAGATCAATTAAGAATGGAGTTGCAAAGACGCCCACCAAAACCAAAAAAGACGTCATCAAGAATAAAAGACTGCCGATAACAGATGCGACCTTTGCGGCCTCTTCGTCATGTTTTTTTGCTAAGAGCTGGGCATAGACCGGAATGAAGCTTGCGGAAAGAACACCTTCACCAAAAAGATTTTGCAGGAAGTTGGGAATTTTAAGGGCGGCTTTAAACGCATCCCCGGCATCCGAGTTTCCAAAGAAATGAGCGAAAACTCTTTCACGAACCAGCCCTGCAATACGACTTAAGAATATTCCCAAACCTACTAACAGGGCATGACTTTTCACTCTTCAACCTCAGCATCTTCATCATCTGGTTCATTCAATTGAAGCAGAATGCGCTCCGCCAGTACACGATTGAACCCTTTAAGAGTCGCAATTTCTTCAGGTACGGCACCCTTGATTTCATCAATAGAGTTAAAGCGAGTCAAAAGAACTTTCTTTCTTTTTTCGCCCAATCCCACAACATAATCCAGTTCACTTTCCAAAGAACTGCTTTCACGAAGCTTACGATGGTACGTGATGGCAAAACGATGGGCCTCGTCACGGATGCCTGTCAGAATATGCAAGGCCTCGGCGTTATGTTTAAAGATCACCGGATTAGACCTATTAGGCAGGAAGAAGCGCTCTTCGGTGGACTCCACTTCTTGTTTTTGGAAGTCACTTTCCGTCCGCGCCTTCGCCAACCCCACAACGGGGATATCGCTGCGACCAATTTCTTGTAGAATACGAATGGCTTGAGTCAATTGCCCCTTACCACCATCAATCACAATAAGTTGCGGATCTTCATACTCAGTGTGCTTAAATCGACGGCTGAGAACCTCATACATCGAAGCAAAGTCATTGATACCTTGAACCGTTCTAATTTTATAGCGACGGTAATGTTCTTTTGCCGGAACACCATCTTCAAAAACCACTTGCGAAGCAACGGTTTCAGCACCTTGGAAGGTCGAAATATCATAACACTCAATACGACGTGGAAGTTCTGGCAACGACAGTTTTTCTTTGATTTCGTCTAGACCGCGAAGTTTTTCTTCCGACTTAGAAACATATTTCAAGAAGTGAGACTTGGCATTTTCATTAGCCATGTCGATCAAATTGCGACCACGCTCATCGGTAGCAAATCGAACGACGACTTTATTGCCCGAGCGTTCTTTCAAAACTTCGCCCATCAATTTCGTTAAGTCATTGCCGATATCCACCGTCAACAAAACTTCATCCGGGATAAAGTTGTCTTCGTAATACTGATTGAGGAAATCCACCAGCCATTCTCGTGGATCTTCCGCCGGATCATTTGGATCAAAGTGAGGTAAGAAGTGAGACCGAGTTCCAATCACCCTTCCCGAGCGAACATGCACCGTTTCCACCAAGCAACCACGATGATCACCAAAGAAACCCACCGCATCCTGATCTTTTTCAGAAGTGTCATTGATAACGGCCTGTTTTTCTAAAATGGCTTTAATCGCTTGAACCGAGTCGCGCAGACGGGCCGCCACTTCAAATTTTTCTTCTTCAGCGGCAACCATCATTCTTTCCGTGATGGATTTAACGACTTTCTTATTCTGCCCTTTCAAAAAGAGCTTCGCGCCTTCGACTTCTTCACGGTAATCCGTTTGATTGATGTACTCCACGCAAGGCGCCGTACAACGACCGATCTGGTAAGTCATACAAGGCCGCGTGCGAGATTTAAAAACCGCATCGGTGCAATCACGAATCTTAAAAGTCCGATTTAAAAAACGAATGGTGCCTTGAACCGCAAATCCAGAAGTATAAGGACCAAAATAAAGCGACCCATCCTTCTTTACTTTGCGAGCAACGTAAAGACGAGGATAATCATCAGCCCAGGTAAAACGAATGTAAGGATAAGCTTTGTCATCACGAAGACGTATATTGTACTTCGGACGATGTTTCTTAATTAACGAAGCTTCCAATAAGAAAGCTTCGACTTCGGTTTTAGTCAGAATGTATTCAACTTCATGAATATTCTGAACCAACAACCGCGTCTTTGGTGAATGATCCTTGCTATCGGTAAAATAGCTTCGAACACGCGCGCGCAAATTCTTAGCCTTACCGATATAAATGATCTTATCGGCATGACCCTTCATCAGATAGACCCCGCTTTGTACCGGGAACTCCCTGACTTTATCGCGCACTTCCTCGAACTTAGAAATCATATCAGGCCCTCCGCTGCAAGGCGCGAGGAGGAAGGCGTACATCTCGTACGTCGACGACGAGCAACGCAGTCAGAGGAGGGTTGTTTGAGATGATTTCTACTTAAGGCCATCTTTGAGGACCTCTGCGCTTGTCTGCTCCACTTCACCGCTGCGGATATTCAATTCAATGATTTGCAAACGCTTGATTTCATCGCGGACTTTCGCCGCTTCCTCAAACTCAAGATCTGCTGAAAGTTTTTTCATCTTCGCGCGCAGCTTAGCAATTTCTTCCTGAAGTTTATCGGGTTGATTTGAGAATTTCGTAACCACGGCTGCGGTCTTATTTTCCCCTTGAAGAGGTCCGCCAGCCAGTGTTCCGTCAAAGACTTCGCCCAAACCTTCTTTGATTCTTTTACGAATCGATTGCGGAGTGATGCCATTGTCTTCATTATATTTTTGCTGAATGCGGCGGCGACGCTCGGTTTCACCCATGGCTTTTTCCATGCTCTCCGTGATTCTGTCTCCGTAAAGAATCACATGCCCATTTAAGTTACGAGCGGCTCGGCCAATAGTTTGAATTAACGAACGCTCTGAGCGCAAAAAACCTTCCTTATCGGCATCTGTGATACCAACAAGACTGACCTCTGGAATATCCAAACCTTCTCTTAACAAGTTGATACCCACAAGAACGTCAAAAACTCCCAAACGCAAATCGCGTAAGATTTCTGTACGCTCTACCGTCTGAACTTCACTGTGCAGATATTTAACTTTAATGCCTAGATTTTCATAATATTCAGTCAAATCTTCCGCTGAACGCTTCGTCAACGTCGTGATAAGAACACGCTCGTTCTTTTTGATACGATCACGGATCTCTTTTAACAAATCATCGACCTGGTGTTTGACCGGACGCACTTCAACAACGGGGTCAATCAAGCCTGTCGGACGAATGATCTGCTCAACGATGATACCTTCGGATTTTTGCAGCTCGTAAGTTCCCGGTGTCGCCGATACATAGACGACCTTATCCATCATTGTTTCAAATTCTTGAAAATTTAAAGGTCGGTTGTCTAAAGCCGAAGGCAAACGGAAACCGTGTTCGACCAGAGTCATTTTACGAGCGCGGTCCCCACGGTACATGCCGCCGATTTGCGGCACGGTCACGTGTGACTCATCGATGAAGGTGACGAATTCTTTCGGGAAGTATTCTAAAAGTGTCGGAGGTGGCTCCCCCGGCCCACGACCTGTCATGTGACGAGAATAGTTCTCGATCCCCTGACAGAAACCCATTTGCTCCATCATCTCGATATCGTAGTAAGTTCTTTGCTCGAGACGTTGAGCTTCTAAGAACTTCATTTCTTTATTCAAATCAACCAGGCGTTCGCGCAGTTCATCTTGAATCGTGCGAATCGCGCGCTTTAAGTTGTCGTCACTGGTGACGTGATGGCTTCCCGGATAAATACCGATTTGATCCAGCTCTTCTAGAACCTGACCTGTTAACGGATCAATCCAAGAAAGACGCTCGATAAAGTCGCCAAAGAATTCCACACGCACGGCGCGGTCTTCTTCGTAAGAAGGAAAGATCTCGACATTATCGCCGCGAACGCGCACAGTTCCGCGCGAAAAATCCACGTTGTTACGTTGATACTGAATGCGGATCAATTCACGAATCAAATGATCACGCTTCATTTCCGTATTTGAAACGATTTGAATCATCATGCCTTCGTAAGCTTCCGGAGAACCCAAACCGTAAATACAAGAAACCGAACTGACGATGATCACATCGCGACGATCAAACAACGAACGCGTTGCCGAGTGGCGCATACGATCGATCTGTTCATTGATCGCCGAGTCTTTTTCGATGTAAGTGTCCGTCGACGGAATATAAGCTTCTGGCTGATAATAATCGTAGTAGCTGACGAAGTACTCGACCGCATTGTGCGGAAAGAGTTCTTTAAACTCTGCATACAGCTGGGCCGCCAAAGTTTTATTTGGAGCAAGCACCAACGCTGGCTGATTGAGTTTTGCAATAGTGTGCGCCATCGAAAAAGTTTTTCCCGATCCTGTCACACCCAGAAGTGTCTGATGTTTTAATCCAGCATCAAAGTTTTCCATCATCTGCTGAATCGCACGAGGCTGATCCCCAGAAGGTTTATACTCAGAGACTAGTTGAAAGTTCTTTTTATAAGCAGAGGCCATCCCTTCGAGCATAGCATAATTTCGAAAGGTGCCTGCTTCTTTTTTGGGTCTACGTTGCGTCAATCCAAAGTCCAGCCCTTCATTTCTGCATAGTGACATGGAAAGTCCCTTGCTTCGAGCTGAGCTCCGTTCGAGAGTTTTACTATGAAAAACTTAAAGCGAATTCTGCTCGTTCTTACCGCTCTGATCTGTATAGCTGTCTTTGCCGTCTACTTTTTTATGAAGCAATCCGTGGCGCCCATGGATGGACAACTAAAAATTCAAGGACTGTCTGCCCCCGTGACGGTCACTCGTGACGCCTTCGGAATTCCGCATATCAAAGCACAAAATAAAATCGATGCTTTGAGAGCACTGGGTTTTGTCATGGCCAGTGAGCGACTTTTTCAAATGGAGCTTTCTCGCCGCATGACTCAAGGAGAACTGAGCGAAGCTTTCGGAGAAGTAGCGCTTACGAGCGACAAACTTTATCGCAGCCTCATGATTAAACCTGCTGTAGAACGCATGCTCAAACACGAAAAAGAAACAGGCACTTTCGACGAACGCCTGTGGAGCGAGATGGAAGCCTATTTCGACGGTGTTAATCAATACGTAGCAACCCGTCCCTTGCCTTTTGAAATGAAAATACTGGGGTTGAAGCCCCGTCCTTTCACGCCTCTGGACGCTTACGTTATGACAGGCCACATGGCTTATAGTTTCGGCATCGCTTTAAAAGCGGATCCCCTGATGTCAGAATTAGCTAAAAAACTTTCTGAAGAACAGTTTCAGGCTTTAAGAAACAATCCCTTAACCGCGCCACTGAAGATTGTCAGCAACAGCCTCGCATTGCCGGCTCTTACCGAAGGATTATTTACTCCGCACTTTGAAGGAAGTAACGCCTGGCTGATTGCCCCCAGCAGATCACAATCAGGAAAAAGTATTTTCGCCAACGATCCCCACATTGGTTATGCCCTTCCCGCTGTTTGGGTGGAAGCACACATTCAAACCCCTGAGTTTGAACTTTACGGTCACTATCTTCCACTCGTTCCCTTTGCGATCTTAGGACACAACCGTCATCATGCTTGGGGTTTCACTATGTCTCTTTCCGATGACATGGATCTTTATCGCGAAACTTTGAACAGTGAGCAAAAAACGGTTCTCTTCAATAAAAAACCTGTCGGCTACCAAGAGTGGAACGAAGTTATCAAAGTGAAGGATGGCATCGACGTCACTTTGCCGATGATTGAAACTCCGCACGGGCCCTTGATGGACGGAATCTTTACTGAGAAAAATTTAGCGTTGAAGTGGGCTTTTCATAGAAAAGAAAACAACCCCATGAAAGCTTTGCGCCTGATGGGCGAAGCGAAAAGCATTACAGAGTTTGAGTCAGCACTGAAATCAGCGACAGCGCCTGGACTTAACGTAATGTACGCCGACGCCGATAACATTGCGTGGTGGGTGTTTGGCGATATCGCTGTTAAAAAGAATCCTAATTCCGATATGCTTTTTGACGGAGCCTCTGGCGACGATGAATATCTTCGTCTTTTGGAGTGGAACGAAAAACCCCACTCTGTAAATCCGCCCTCAGGGTTTATTGTGACCGCGAACTCACGTCCTGACAGCCTTCCGGCAAACATCCGCGGCGACTTCCAGGCCGATGATCGCTATCAAACTATCGTTAAGGCCCTTTCCGAAAAAGATGTGTGGAATGCAGAAGAGTTTAAGGCCCTGCAAACTGAAAACTTCAACACCTTTACTGCAGAAATTTTAGAAAAACTTCTGGCAGATCTTCAATTATCACCAGAAGAAAATAAAAAACACGAAAAAGCCCTGCAAGATCTTAAAGATTGGAATCATCGATCCGATATTTCGTCGACAGCCGCAAGTCTTTACCACCAATGGAATAGCGAAAACATCCAGCTTCTGCTGCAGAAACTTTCAGAAGAGGAACGCAAAACTTTCCTTAACACCCCTTACGCTTGGCAATTCTATCGTCGTACGATCTTGAACGAAACTTCGCCTTGGTGGAAAGACTTGAAAAGAGCTGAAGTGATCACCGCAGGCTTCAAAAAAGCGGTTGAAAAAGTACAGAACCAAAGCTGGGGTACGATACATACTGTTGAATACATACATCCGCTAGGCAGAACTGCACCTTTAAACAAAGTCTTCAACCTAGGTCCCTACCCCATTCCCGGGGCGTACAATGAAATCAACAACAACAAAATGCGCGGCATGGGTGGAGACTTTAAAGTCGTCGCGGGTCCGTCCACTCGCAGAATCATTGACTTCGCCTCACCTCAAAAAAGCTGGGGCATCAATCCTATTGGGATTTCCGGTCACATGCTTTCCCCGTTCTATAAAGATCAGGTCCATCTTTTTATCGAAGGCAAATACCGCGAGCAATGGATGGATGACAAAGATATCGAGCAGGTTAAAACCCACGTGCTCACCCTGGAATAAGCCCGATTTTCGTTTACATCTATTGCAGTTTCATAAGGGCTCAGACTAAATGCTGAGCCTTTCTTTGTATGATTGCAAACCCACTAAAGAATAGCTCCCCCTCTGAAAAACCCATGCGATTCTGGATCCCATACAGGAGGCATGATGAAACTTTATAAACTCTTTTCCGCTTTGGTGGTTTCTTCGTTCTCCCTGCAAGCCTGGGCATATCCCAGCGTGGGAGACAAAGTTCAATGGACGGGCACGGTTCAACAACGTGATGGCACTCAAAAATCTGTGCGCATTGTAAAAGAAGTTGTTAAGTTCGATAAAGACACTAAGAAATGGACCGTCAAATACGAAGCCACGATGGGAAATGACGTGGTTTCTGAACATCTGGAAGTGACGGATCTTTATTCCCCAGAGCGCTTTAAGCAGATTCTTGCTAACTGCGTGACTAATGGAGGTATCTTAGAAAAAGTCGAAGCTCCTCCGGCTGGCACTTATGATACTTGCAAAATGACGACGAAAAATGCAGATGGCTCTATCGTAGAAAAATGGTGGGGTAATATCCCTTTCGGTGTCGTTAGCAAAAGTACGAAGGCCGTCGTGAAAGGCAAAAAGCTCGCGGACATCCCGGATCTTCAATCCATCGTCGCTGGCCTTTAAGCAAAATAAAAAGGGAGCACGAAGCTCCCTTTTTACCAGAAAAGTTTTCATAAGAATCACGAGCGGCTATTTAGCCACCTCTTTCACATCCACCGTCGTCGTTAAGAACCCATCACAGAAAGCACTTCCGCAATTACTGCGAAGTTTACGCTCATCACTGAACATCTTTGTCGCATCAATCGTATAAGTCACTTCTTTGAAAGTCTCATCATACACTTGCGCCTTCACTTCATAAATGCCGGCAGCAATTCTTTGAGCCGAAATAAACTTATAAGCCTCTTCCGTAATTCTGAACTCAGCAAAAATATTTCCCATTTCCGCAAGACTTGCTAACGTCAGATAGATCGCGTGTCTTGGAGACACATCCGTGCTCATCCCGTAATCAGTAACGACAACAGAAACCTTTAAGTTTGAAGACCCCGGAGAATCTTTATCCACCAAACGAATCACTTGATCGATGGAAGAGGGATTTATTTTCTCTTCGACTGAAGACAACGTGCGGGCTTGAGCCCAAGAAGAGGCCAATAAGATAGCAGCAATTAAAAGACGCATAAAAAGCTCCTTTGATTTTGAATGACGGGATCTTATCCGATTCAAAATCAAAGGAAAGAAGGCACACGGAAATTACAGAGGATTAATCAGAGAGCTGCAAACTCACAGCCCATTATGAAAAAACGCCAGGCTAAGCTGGCGTTTTTTAGATTATTTAGTCACTTCCCAGAAGCTTCCTGTCGGTGTATCGCTGACAGAAATTCCCATTCCCGTCAGTTTCGCACGAAGTTCATCGGATTTTGCAAAGTCTTTGGCCTCACGCACCTGAGTGCGTTCTGCAACCAAAGCATCCACATCCGCGCGCTTCACGTTCATTTTTGCAAGCAGCATATCATCAAGCTTGATTAAGAAAGAACCCGCAGGTTCTTGGAACAGGCTTAAAAGACGACCGAGTTTAGCAACAAAGTTTTTAAATGCGACGGCCTTCCCTTGCACTGCCGGGTTGGACTTCATACCACGACGAACTTGCGAGTTAAACTGGCGCACAACTTCGAACAAAGAAGCAAAGGCCTCGGGTGTTCCGAAATCATCATTCAAAGCCGCTTCCACTTTCTTCCAGGCCTCTTGCGTGATTTTTTCAAATCCGGCATCTGGTGCCACACCTTCAGCGACATACTCATCCGCCAAAGAAAGTGCGGAATAAATGCGCGCTAAGCCTGACACCGCTCTTTCCACAGCCGCATCACTAAAATCACTCATCGTACGATAGTGAACAGAAAGAACCATCCACTTGTAGATTTCCGCGTTGTTCGTTTCTAAGAACTCACGCATCGTCACGACATTACCTAATGACTTCGACATTTTCTGTCCGCCGAAGTTTAGCATATTGTTATGCATCCAGTATTTTACAAAGTGCTTACCGGTGCAGCCTTCGCTTTGCGCGATCTCGTTTTCATGGTGCGGGAAGATCAAATCCATACCGCCGCCGTGAATATCAATCTGATCACCGAAGATTTTTTGAATCATCGCCGAGCATTCGATATGCCAGCCAGGTCTCCCCGGTCCCCACGGAGAAGGCCAAGAAACTTCACCTGGCTTCGCCGCCTTCCACAGAGCAAAATCCATTGGATTTCGTTTCTTTTCATCAATATCCACGCGAGCGCCGGCTTGAAGCTCTTCAGGATTACGACCGCTCAACTTACCATAGCCATCAAAAGCCGCGATGGAATACATCACATCACCTTGAGTTTCGTAGGCGATATTTTTATCCACCAAAGTCTTCACCATATCGACGATGCCGTCCATATGTTCAGTCACCTTCGGATTGTGATCATGAGGACGAAGACCTAAAGAGGCAAAATCCTTTTTATACTCGACGATGTACTTTTCAGACAACGCGTGAGGATCCATACCCAATTCGTGAGCACGATTGATAATCTTGTCGTCCACGTCAGTGAAGTTCAAAGCATAGTCGACTTTGTAACCAGAAGACTCTAGCCAATTGCGAACCAAATTAAAGAAGACAACCCCACGGAAGTTCCCGACATGAAGAAAATTATAAACCGTCGGACCGCAGACATACATTTTCACCTGACCCGGAGTCAGGGGCACAAAGTCTTCAAGCTGCTTAGACTGAGAGTTGTAAATCTTTAACGACATCTTTCACCTATAATTGAGCCAAGGCTTTTTCAGCACGCGCGATCAAAGAATCTTTTTTCATCAATGGTACTAGGATTTTTAATTCTGCACCATGAGGCTTCCCGATCACCGCCACACGAATCGGCATGAAAAGGTTTTTACCTTTTGCACCCGTTTTATTTTTCACTTCATCTTGGATCTTCAAGAACTCTTCTTCCGTCATGTAATCAGACGTATGAGCACTTACTAGCTCTTTCCAAGCCGTCAATACTGCTTTCGTGCTTTCCCACTTCATCGCCTCTTCCGCTTCCGGAAGAATCACGTAAGATTTGTCATTCAGTGGTTTATAAAGCTCAATCGCATCCGACAAAATTTCCATGTAAGGCTTAAACACTGTGATGGATTTATCCTGCCATACCGGATCTTGCGGAAGTTCCATTTTTTCACGCGCCAAGAACGGTTGAATCGCATTCCAAAGTTCCATATTTGGAAGAGCCCGCAAATGTTGCGCGTTCATCCATTTAAACTTCACGCGGTCAAAGATCGCACCCGACGGGTTCAAACGAGAAATATCAAAAGCCTGGATCATGTCATCAACAGACATGATCTCTTTACCTTCCGGATGAGACCAACCCAGAAGAGCAATGAAGTTCAAAACCGCAGAAGCTAAGTAACCTTCTTCTTTTAGAAGACCACAAGCCACCGCGCCTTTACGTTTTGAAAGCTTCTGTCGGTCTTCATCCAGAATCAAAGCCATATGACCAAATTCAGGAAGAGGCCAGTTCAAACCTTCGTAAATCATCATCTGACGAAGCGTGTTTGGCAGATGCTCTTCGGCACGGAAAACATGGGTGATCTTCATCAAGTGATCATCAACTACACAGCAGAAGTTATAAACCGGCATACCATCAGAGCGCAGAAGAACAAAGTCCCCGACCATATCTGAAGGGAATTTCACTTCGCCACGAACCAAGTCATTCAAAGTGTAGTCTTTCGCCAAACCTTTGGTTTTAAAACGAACCACCCCTTTATTGCCTTTTTCGATATGTTCTAAAGCTTTTTGCAAAGGCCAATCTTGGTAAGGAGAATTCACATGCGGAGAACGGCCTGCCGCTTTCGCCTCTTCACGTTGCTTTTCAATTTCTTCGTCAGTCAAAAAGCAGTAGTAAGCTTTACCGGCATTTAGAAGCTGATCCGCATATTTTTTGTAAATATCTTGGCGCTGACTTTGACGGTAAGGCCCCAAAGGTCCCACATCTTTCAAAGTTTTTGGATCCACGCCTTCCGCCCAAAGAAGATTCAACCACACGAGGTCATCCACCACACCACGCAAAGATTCTTCCGTCGAACGAGCCTCATCGGTGTCTTCAATACGCAAAATAAACTCGCCGCCATTTTTCTTAGCGAAAAGATAGTTGTAAAGAGCGGTACGAGCTCCACCAACGTGCAAATAACCCGTCGGAGAAGGCGCAAAACGAACGCGAGGATGCGGTGAAATTTTTGAGGTCATGAGAACTCCAAGTTGCCGAGGCACAAACAAAAAAGGCCTGGTTAAAAACCAAGCCTAAAACTTATATTCTTTTTATAACGAAGTCCACCACATCAAGGTCGATCAAAAGGGTTCATATGCAAGGCGGAGGGGTTTTCCGAAACGAAAGCGTACTTAAAGTACGCTGGAGAGAAGGAGGACCCCCGACAACGCAGTCAGATGGGCCCTTTTCATCGACCGACTAGCCTGTGATTCCGAAGATGGCTTTCACTTCTTCTTCCATAAAAAGCTCTTCTTGGCTGGTCGCCAAAGTCAGCTCTTTCAAAAGAAGACTGCGCGCAGAATCAAGCATCTTGCGCTCGCCAAAAGAAAGCTCTTTATCCGCTTTCAAAAGGAATAAATCGCGTAAAACTTCAGCAATTTCGAAAACGGAACCTGTTTTGATCTTTTCCATGTACTCACGGTAACGGCGGTTCCAAGTTTGATTGTCGATTTTGATGTCTTTTTCTTTAAGAATGCCCACGACTTTGTTGGCTTCGTCTTTAGAGATAATAGGACGAAGACCCGCAGATTTTACGTTCGTAGTAGGGATCATGATTTTTAAGCCAGTGTCGACCAGTTGCATGTTGTAGAATGTTGTTTTCGTTCCCAACATTTCTTTGGTTTCAATAGAAACCACTTTAACAACGCCATAGCCGGGATAAACAGCATTATCACCAACATTAAACGTCTGCATTCGACCTCCCCCTTAATTGGACAGAGTTTCAACCTCGTCTGTTCTATCAAATCTGACGCAAGTTATCAAACGAGAGCGGGGTGTTAGGAAATATTTTCAGAGGGATTTTCAGAACAAAAAAGGCCTGGGAAAACCCAAGCCTTTTCGTAAGCATTTCAGCTATTTAAACTAGCAAACTAGAGTTCCGCTGCAGTGTAAACAAGAGCGTAAGCTTGCGAGCCATTCTTACCTTGCGGAACTTTAAAGCCTTTTACAGTGAGCTTATAAGATCCAGCCGGAAGACCGGACTTTTCGATCATTTCAAGGTTATTGACGTGATCATTCATGCTGAGAGTCTGTCCATTTGGAAGAGTCAAAACTAAGTCTAAGTCATTTACCAGAGCTTGAGCCGCATTCGCTGAACCCGGAGCATCTGTCCAAACTAGGTTTGCGTAAAGCTTTCCTTCACGAGCTAAAGTGAACTCGTAAGAAACTTCCTGACCTTGCGCCACGCCTTGGCGGTTGTCGATGAACTGAGTTTTGGATCCCAAGTTCACGATGTTTTGAACGTCGACGCGACCATAACCCTCATCCGAATTTGGACGACGAGTCAAAATCTCTTGCCCACGAGAAGCACCGATTTCACCGAACTGACCTGGATACATATCCACAGCTGTGTGAATCATTGTCGCTTTCATCAAAGCCGCTGATGGTTTTTGAATGTTCAACTTTTCAATCAACACCTGACGAGCTACGGCTGCAGCACCTGCCGTCAGAGGTGTCGCCATCGAAGTACCGCCCGACCAAACATAGTCTTTATTATAAGCGCCCCATAATTCAGAAGCGTCTTTTTGTTGAGACTTCACACTCAAGATGTTTGTGCCTGGAGCCACGATATCTGGTTTCACACGGCCATCCGAAGTAGGACCACGTGAAGAGAACATCGCAATACCGTTTTCATTATTAGAGATGTAGTCGCTATAGATAGGCTCTGACGGCCACTCGTCTTTAGCGGCTCTTAATTTGCTGATAGGAACTTGGATACCACCTGTTGTAACCACGTTTTCAGAAGCGCCAACAGTAAGAACGTTTTTCGCTGTTCCAGGAGAAGCCATAGAGTTCGCATCAATACGACCATCTTTGTTTTTATCCGCGCCGCTGTTACCCGCCGCGAAAAGAACAAGCATGTCTGGGTTGTCGTACAACCAAGTATCTACTTGAACGGCAAAGTTATCGTAAGCACCGAAAGTACGCGCGCCACCCCAAGAGTTCGTGTGGATGCTGGCACCATCAGTTTGTGCTTTTGCAAATAAATCACCTAATTTTGAAGGAACGCTTAAGTTCTTAAGCATTGGCGACCACATACCTTCTGCCACCATTTTTGCTTCGTAAGCGCCCCCTTTAAGAAGTCCACCGGAAGCTTTTCCATTTCCCATCACCGAACCCGCAACGTGGGTTCCATGTCCCATGGGATCATCCCAAGTTTTTGACCAAAGACCGAAAGGATATCCTGAGATCACATTACCCGCGAAATCCCCATGAATCGCATTCACGTTTCCAGAATCTAAACCTGTGTCTGCCATAGATACGATTTGGTTACGACCTGTGAAACCTTGCGCCCAAGCCGCTTGGAATTTCATCACGCGTGTTCCTGGCTCATCACCAGTAAGATCTGAATAATCGCCCGCAGCTGTTGCATGAACATCCGCTGCCAAGTCTTGATCCATCACGAAATGGAAGGATTCAATTTCAGGAGTTGGTTGAATGTGCTCAACACCTGTTAAAGCCGCTACTTGAGAAACAAGTCCGCGAGGAACTAGCGCCATCACTGAGTTTCCGTCAACAACTTGAAGTTCTACTTTAGGATTTAAAGCCGCCATTTTTGAAGCCACAAGATCTGCATCTGATGCTTTAAATGTTTTCACAAGAACAGATTGAACCGTGTCTTTGTTGAAAACGCTCGCCACATCAAATGAGCTGCTGACTTTGTAAGAAGCAGAATATTTAACCACCGCTTGAACTTCTGGGTGAGAATTTTTGAAGCTAAGAAGTTTTGCATAAGTACTGCGCACAACCAAAGCATCTTCAGGCAGATAGCCGAAAACTTCAAACTGAGCTTTCAACTTAGCTTTGTCGGCTTCAGTGATCGCCTTTTTAAACTGAACGATATACTCCGTTGGTTGAGTTTCCATCATCCAAGAAGCTGCGTAGTTGTTAGAGATTTTAGTAGTGTCAACCGCACCACTGTTCAACTTAAGAACAGTTCCGGCACTAGCGGCACTCGCAGTTAAAGCTGCAATCGCCGTGGTTGTTGTGATGCTTTTCACAAGACGAATCATCTGATACCCCCTCATAGGGAAAAATCACATCACGACCGAGGTCGAGTATCAAATGGAATATTTATGTCGCACTGAGTGAAAACTCTAAGCCGGTCGACCTAGAGTTTGTGTGCCATGACGGCCAAGGAAAGATTCCCTGCCATTCTGCCTTTGGAATTCATGCCGAACTCCATTTCCTGATTTTCAGGAGCGAAGATTTGCGCGCGCTCAGTGACTTTCGACTGACCTTTCACACGTTTTGTTACGAGAACATCCATGTAAAGACCGTTTTTGTTTTTCACCTGGGATTTCTTGGCGAAGACTTCCACCAAAGTTTCCGTTTGCCCGTCATCAGAAAACTGACTGACGAAACTTTTTTTGCCGGATTTAGCCACCGTATTTACAGAAATAGGCGACTGACCTTTAATACCGACACGCATGCTAACTTTATAAGAAGAAGGGGCTGCCAAAGCAGATAAAGAAATAAATAGAGAAGCTGTTACTACGCTGAAAAATCTTGTTGTCATCTGAACACGTCCTTGTGATCCACTTCAGGATGACTTAAAAAATTTTTCTTCGCAACTTTATTTTTAGAACCTATTTCATAAGCACAAGCGCAAGACAGAGGATGAAGTCTATGCAATTCCGGCGAGGGCTGCCGGCCCGTGTTCGCGAAGCAATTCCTCGCGCAGTCTTTGATTTTCTAGATACGCAAGCTTCGGATCTTTTTTCAAAACCTCAAAGGCCGCTTCACGCGCTTGTTGCAGGATTGCCATGTCACGAACCAAATTTGCAAGTTTGAAACCCGAAAGACCTGACTGCCGAGTTCCCATGAATTCACCCGGCCCGCGCATTTCAAGATCGAATTCGGCAATCTTAAATCCGTCGGATGTTTTTTCCATCATCTCTGTGCGCTGACGCCCTTCTTCCGAAACCGCATAACCCATGATCAGAATACAGAAGCTTTTGAATTCTCCCCGTCCGACACGACCGCGCAACTGATGCAGCTGAGACAACCCAAAGCGTTCGGCGTGTTCGATAATCATAATGTTGGCGTTTGGCACGTCGACGCCGACTTCGATCACGGTCGTTGAAACCAGAACTTGAATCTCCTGATTGCGGAACTGGGTCATGACTTGATCTTTTTCGTCCGGCTTCATTTTGCCGTGTAAAAGACCAAAGCGAACATCGGGGAACTGCGTTTTTAGTTTTTCGTATTCAGAAACCGCATCCTTCAGATCAATCTTTTCGCTTTCTTCCACTAACGGATAAACGATGTAAGCCTGACGCCCTTTTTTTAATTGATCCAACATGAACTGCAAAGCTTGAGGTCGCTTGCTTTCATACGTGACACGAGTTTGGATGGGACTTCTGCCTGCGGGCATCTCATCAATAATCGAGACATCCAAATCTCCGTACACAGTCATCGCCAAGGTTCGCGGGATCGGGGTCGCCGTCATGACTAAAAAGTGCGGTGACTTGCCTTTGTTTTTCAAAACACCTCTTTGCTCAACTCCGAAGCGATGCTGCTCATCGATAATAACTAGACCCAAGTTGGCGAACTGCACTTCATCTTCAATCAAGGCATGGGTGCCGATAATCAAATCGACTTCCCCGGCTTGAAGAGCTGCTAACATCTGCTTTCTTTCTGAAGCTTTGGATTTTCCGACTAACAAAGCTAAACGAACCCCGAGAGGCTCAAGGACTTTACGCGCGTTTTTAAAGTGTTGCTCTGCCAGGATTTCCGTTGGCGCCATCAAACAGGATTGATAACCACTTTCCATGGCGTAAAGAGCGGCCATAAAACTAACCAGCGTTTTTCCGCTTCCCACATCCCCTTGAACCATACGGTGCATAGGATGGGTCTTTTCCATATCAGATTTAATTTCGCCAAAGACTCTTTTTTGAGCATTGGTCATGGTAAAAGGCAGCGAAGCCTCCAGGGCTTTTAACTTTTCCGCTTTGTTTTTGATTTGCGGCGCCCCCTCTTTTTGGAATCCCGTTTTTCGTGATGCCAGGTAGAGCTCTAACCAAAAGAACTCATCAAAGATGATTCTTTTTTGTGCGGCACTTTTAAACTCAGCATATTCTTGCGCGCGGCTAGGTTCAGGAAAGTGGATTTCCTTAAGTGCGTCTTGACGCTTTTTAAGCTGGTATTTTTCAAGAATCCATTTTGGCAAAGCTTCTTCCGGCCACTCTTCCATTTGCGCAAAAGCGGCGCGCACAAGCTTCATGATTTTTGCCGTCGCAAGGCCTTCGATCTCGGTATACAGAGGAATCAAAGCGTCTTGGGTTTCTTCGTCGGGTTCAATATCGCGAATGTCGGGATGATGAAACTCAATGCGCCCGCGGTACTCAATCACTTTTCCCACGACGCGGACTTCAGTGAAGGGCTTAAATCTTTCAAAGTATCCCTTATAAGGAACGCGGAAATATTTGCAGTGAATTTGTCCCGAAGAATCGCGAACGACGACGTCATACATCTTTCGTGTCGAGCGTCCCATGTTGATACTATGAACTGTCACAACTTGAGCCTTGATGCTGACAATGTCTCCTGGTTTGAGACTGGAAATGTTGCGAGCGGCTCTCTGATCTTCGTAGGCTCGGGGATAGAACTCAAAGAGGTCCCCTAGAGTCTTTAATCCCTTGCGAGAGAAGAGATCTCCGAGCTTGGGTCCGACTCCCTTTAGGTACTGAATCTGTGTGTCTAGACGAAGGGCCATCGCCTTCGATTATTCAGGAATTTCTATCTAAGTCAATGTATCCATGGCAGAATTTTCGTATGACGTCGCCATCCTATTTCCGTATACGTTTAAGCACCATCCGGCCTGACAAACTCACCTCTTTCGACATCTATGTTCTCGTCGATCAGAAGTATATTTTATATCTTCGCGCGGGAGATCGTCTTTCTGACGGAAAGATTAAAAATCTGCACCGCAAAGACACCGGGGATTCATTCTTCGTATTAGCAGAAGACAAGCAAAAATATCGTGACTGGGTTCGCGAAGAAATGAACTCCAGCATGATTGACCCTTTTGAAAAAGCCGCGATTTTGCGCGAATCTTCGGTCGCTTTGATGGAAGATCTTTTTGAAAATCCGGATGTGAATCGCGCCCTGGATGACTCTCGTCCGATCATCAAAGACTTTATTGATTTGATGGAAAATGCCCCTGAAGCCATGGGGTTTATGATTTCTCTGTCGGGGCATGACTTCTACACTTACAACCACTCTTTGGATGTTAGTATCTACTCTTTAGGTTTGGGTAAAGCCTTGGGATACGATGCAAAAACTTTGGAAGAACTGGGTGTGGGTGCTCTTTTCCACGACATCGGAAAACGCAACGTCAGTTTAGACATTCTTTGCAAAAAAGGTGGCTTAACAGACGCGGAATGGGAGCAGATGAAAATGCACCCCCAGTACGGGCTTGTTATTTTAAATAACCATCCCAATATCAGTGATGCTATTAAGGCTGCTTGCTTTGAGCATCATGAATCTTGGTCCGGCAACGGTTATCCACAACAGTTAGTCGCTGAAGAAATTCATCCTTTCGCTCGTATTGTGGCGATCACTGACACGTATGATGCGATGACGACTCAACGCTCTTACAATGTGCCCATGACTCCGTTGGATGCGGTGACGATGATGAAAGAAAAGCTGGCGGGTCGTTATGATCCCGACATGCTTAAAGCGATGTACTCGGTGCTATTTAAAATCAAGGTGGCTTCATGAGACTTGCGATAAAGTCTGTCGTTTTGATCGCAAGCATCCCGCTCTTTGCTTTTGCCATTGAACCTACAAATCCTTCCGGGTTCTGCGATCGCTTTATCGGCGAAAAAGACATTGAAGCCTGCAAAACCCGCACGGAAAATGAAGAAGTCGATTGGTATGCCGTCACCGTCTGCAACTTACAAAAAGACGACAAAGCCTTTTGGAACTGCTGGGAGAGCGTTAAAGGAAAAAGCTTTGACCCCAAAGCACTAGCTCAGTGTACGGAGTCTGAAGACTCCAGCGATGAAGACCGCCAAGCTTGCGTTCTTAAAGCTGGTGGAAGTCGAAAACCCGCTTCGCAAAATACGAGCACTCCTTTTCAAAATATGAAAATCAACAAACGGGGCCAATAAGTCCCGTTTACTTTTTAGACATCTCGGAATTTATTTCTGGGGCTCTTCGTTACTTCCCCACAACTTGCTTAAAATTTGATAAAAGCCAAGTCTTATGAAAAAGGCACTTCTTTTCGTTGGCGCATTGATGGGACTTAGCTTGACCGGTTGCAGTTATGCACTGGAAGAACTTGGTGTATTTAAAACGGATGGCTCCGGCCTTCCGCAAATAGGTTCTTTTGCAGCCTTTCGTGATCAATCTGTTTCATTCGAGGTGGTGAAAGCCACGTCCCTTCGCACATGCCAAGAGTGTCACGCCAGCGGCAGCCGCGCCATGGATACAGCTGATAAAGTATTAGCACAAAAGGATTCTATTTTAAGCGCCGTTCAACGCGAAACCATGCCTCCCCGCTCGGCAGGTTACAAAGCTTTGAATGCCTGTGAAAAACAGATTTTAGAAACTTGGTTGGACGATCAAACTCATGATCGCAAAGACGTACAGAAGGTCAAAGACTTAGCCGCTTGTGCGGATGCCGAAGCCCCTAAAGAAAAACCAGCCACAGACTTTAAAACTTTGGAGCTGAGTTTTGAAAACTTAAAAGCGGAAATCTTCAATGCCAAATGCATGGTCTGCCACTCTAAGGAAACGGCCAAACGCACGGTTCTTGACGACCTTCAGGTCATCAAAGAAAAAGGGCTTATAAAAGAAAGCGCCGCAGACAGCGTGCTTTATCAAATCGTCGTTCCCGGCATGTACAAACGCTTTATGCCACCTCAAAATGGCAAATACGGAATTAAGCCATTAACGCCGGAAGAAACAGACTATCTAAAGCGCTGGATTGATGCTGGCGCCAACTAAGCTGTCGAAATCTTAGACATAGTAAAATCTTTTCCTAAAGAGACAGTTCAAGGGCGAAGCTTCGCCCTGTTTTTGTTATATTGCCCTTCATGAAATCTATGCTTCTGATCCTTACTTTCATCGCGATTTTTCCCCTGTCTGTCTTTGCCAAGGCCCCGGCATGTTTGGATAAAAAAGATCGCATGGATTTTAACGAAAGCCGCCTTCTGGCTTATCGCGATGAGATGGAAAAGAAATTTACCGCTCGCGCTTTTATTCAAGGCCGTATCGTCGAGGTGATGGAAGACCGCCAGAAGCACGTGCATTTTGAAGTAGATTTGGACGAGGATCTTTCAACAAATGAAGATCGCATCGAAGTCATCTACAATACTAAATTTGGGCCTTTGCCAGAGTTCAGAGCGGGCGACGTTTTAGTAGCTTGCGGAGATTTCGTTGTCGACCCTTATTCTCCCTTCAAGGCCGTTGTGCATTGGTTGCACATGAGCCCGAATCTTAAATCTCATGAGCACGGATATCTTTCCATCAATGGCATCGTCACAGGCTTAATCAACCCGAAACCGGAGAAGAAATGAGATTTCTAGTTTTTCTTCTTCCCTTTGTATTTGCAGCTTGTGGGCAAGGTCCTGCGGTGTCTTCCGATGTTGTCCTGAAAGACGGTCAAGGCGTTATCTATGGTGAAGACACACGTAAAGACGTCGAATCTGTCGGAGATATTTCGCAAGTGGCGCAAGCCACCGCAATGCTTGTTCAAGAATACAATCTTTCCAAAAGAGACGGCGCTTGGAAACCCCGTCTTTCTACCTTGGGTCGCAGCTGGCCGTTGTGCGAAGATGAAAAGTTTTTGGATCAACCTCTTTTGGGTTTTTGTAGCGGTGTTTTGATCGCACCGGATAAGGTCCTAACAGCAGCGCACTGTGTGCAGAAAAAAGATTCTTGTGCCGACACGAAGTTTGTTTTTGCCTGGACGATGAATAAAGCTCTTCAGCCTTTTAAAGATGAAGAAGTCTTTCACTGCAAGAACATCGTGAAACAGGAAAGCAGTCTTTCTCGTGGGACTGATTACGCCATCATTCAATTAGATCGCGAAGTTCCCGGCGTCAAACCCGTGCAAATTTCTAAAAGGAGTTTAGAAAAAGGCGAAAAGGTTTTGAGCCTTTCTTATCCTTTGGGTCTGCCCATGAAGCAAGACGCCGGTATCGTGACAGAAAACTCTGCAGAAAAGCAGACCTTTAAAGTCGAAGTCGACACTTTCGCCGGAAGCTCGGGTTCACCTCTTTTTGACAGACAGGGAAACCTTGTCGGCATCTTAAGTCGAGGCCAGGAAGATTTCTTAGAGGATGACATTTACCGCGTGCGCACCGAAGGCGGCTGCATTCGTTTCAACCGCTGCCAAAGCGGCTCTTGCTTCGGCGGAGAAACTTTCTTTAAACCCGCGGCCATTGACCTTTAGCACATTTCACAGTCGTTCTTAGCCCGCTTTTCTTATTCTGCCTAGAATAGAAACATGGATACAAAACGTTTGCCGTGGTGGACTTGGGTTCTTCCTTTCGTCGTTCTCTCTTTGGGGACTTGGGCGAGTCTGCCTTTTACATCTATCCAGGGAGTCTACTGGATTTATTTTCCAATCAATCTAGCTGTCGCGATGACTCTGTGGTGGGGGCCCCGTGTTCTGATTGCGGTTTTCTTGAATGGTCTTTTAGCGGCTCCACTTTTGGATCTTCCTCGGCCTGTTTTGTATCCCATTTATGCCGTTCCTGAAACTTTGGAAGTTTTCATGGCATGGATGCTGGTCAAAGAACGTTTCAAAACTTTTTCGTCTTGGCGAGCCAGCCCCAAGAATATCACGCTCTTTTCCGTGTACGGAATTTTGATCCCCTCTGTCGTGGCTTCAGCGTTGATTCAGGCAATTTTTGTTTTTACAAAATTCAGTTCTCCAGAAGCTTTTTTATGGAACACTCTGGTCACTTCTATTGGCGATATGACGGGTGCCGTATTTATCACGCTGCCGGCGATGATCTTGGTAACGCCGTCTTTGTTTAAGCGAGACCTTTCGTTATTTCCGATCGACTCTCGTCCTCCCCTTCGCATCTCCTATTTAACCAAGAAAGAACGCCTCGTATGGATTGCGGGCATCACCGGAGCGGTGTTCTTAGGTATGTCGGCCCCTTTCACCCAAACCTGGTATGTATTTGGTATTGGTCTGTTACTTTCAGCCGCTTGGTACGGGCTTTATGCCGCGATTCTAATGAACACCATCATCATGATGTTGGCCGTTCCGCTGCCGAAGCTTCTCAACCTGCCATGGGCCAATGATCCCTTTGTTTTACAGACACCGGCGACACTTTTGACTCTTTGTTATTGTTCTCTTCTTACGGGTGCCGCCATCACGACCTTGACGGACAAACTTGTCAAACTTCGCGAAACCGAAAGTGAACTTAAAGCAGCACGGGATCAAGCCGAGGACGCGTCTCAAGCAAAGTCGGAGTTTTTGGCACGCATGAGCCACGAGATCAGAACCCCTTTAAATTCGGTCCTGGGAATGTTGGAACTTCTGAAAGAAACCCAGCTTTCAAAAGATCAAGCGCGGTATTTAACTTTGTTCAGTCATGCCGGTGAAAACTTAAAAGCCTTGATCAATGACCTTTTAGATTTTTCTAAAATCGAAGCGAAAGCCTTGAGTGTTGAAAACGTCAGCTACAATCTGCACGCCACCGTTCGCAGCGTATTTGAAATTTTGCAAATTAAAGCCGAAGAAAAAGGTCTGCACTTTGAGCTGCAACTAGAAAACTCGGTTCCTGTTCAACAATGGGGAGACCCCACTCGGTTGCGCCAAGTGCTTTTCAATCTTATCGGAAACGCACTTAAATTCACTTCAGAAGGAAACGTCAAAGTCATCGTTAGAATCGTGAACGAAGGTGGCGAGAAAATATCTATTGAGGTGCAAGACACCGGCATCGGCATTCCTCGCGAGAAACAAGCAAAACTCTTTTCTCCTTTCTTTCAAGCGGATGTCGGAATTTCCAGAAAGTATGGCGGTACTGGATTGGGCCTGGTGATCTCGAAAAATCTTGTCGAGATTATGGGCGGAACTTTAGAAATGAAAAGCCTTGCGGGTCGAGGTACGACATTCCGTATTCTTTTGCCTCATCGTCCCGATACCACCACACATCTTGAAAAGAAATCATCTCCGGCAGCAGCGTGGAGCACACTTTTTCCAAACAAGCGCTTTCGCATTCTTTTAGTGGATGACTCTGAAGACAATCGGGTCCTTATTATCCACTACCTAAAGAATCTTCCTTTTGACTGTGAAGAGGCCGTAAACGGACAAGAAGCCGTCGAAAAATTCAAAGCCAAACGCTATGACTTGATTTTCATGGATATGCAAATGCCTATCATGACAGGTTACAAAGCGACAGAGACGATTCGTCATTGGGAACAAGAGATGAAAATTCCGCACACGCCCATTATTGCGTTAACGGCCACTGCGGTGGTGGAAGATTTAAATCGGACATTAACGTCGGGATGCGATGCCTATGCCGTCAAACCAGTAAAGAAAGCCGAGATTGTTCAGATCCTGGTTCAAAGCTTAACGACGAAATCGCCTTTAAAAGATGACTTCAGTGAGCCACCATCTGCGACAATGTGAGATTGAATAATTCCGCGAACTTTTCCTTTTGTTTGAAGAGTTTTATAAAACTCTTCTTCCTCTTCGCTGGAAGGAAACTTACAAATCACTTCAAAGTCTGTTTCAACCGGGCGAAGATATTGGATTTCGCCTTTGGCGATGACGATGTTTTCTGTAGGAATATTGCGTTCTTTCAGACCTGCGAGAACTAGAGCATAAGCAGCAAGCACCGTCACGGCATACTGACTTCCGCCAAAGGCCGTACCTTTGTGATTCTTGCTTTTTTCTAAAGCCACTTTAAAATGCACTTCATGCGAACGAAAAGTAATAAACTCAATGCCGAGATGCTCGTAAAGAGTGATCTTATCTTTAAGAATGTTTATGAGCTCTTGCGGATTTACTTCCACTGCTCATAACCTCCCGCAAAGTTCGTGGCTTTTTTAAAGCCCAGATACTGTAAAGCATAGGTCGCGGCTCCGGAGCGGACACCGTGATTGCTAATCACCAGAATGCGTGTGTCTTTGCCAATGTTTTTTTCAGAAAGAAGTCTTTCGATCTTTTTATCAGGAAGACCTTTTTCACCAAAGAAGGACGTCCAATCAATATTCAGGACCGGCGCTTTGACTTCGCTCATTTGAGCTAAACTGCGCAAAGCAAATTCCTGTGATGAGCGTACGTCCAAAATCACAAGGCCATTGCCACCATTCAAAGCCTGAATTTTAAATGTCTTAAAATCTACGGCCAGTTCCTCTTGAACTTTAGGTTTCCAGTAAGGTTTATTCTGAACGGGAGGCACTTCCCGTGTCGTATTCATTTCACGATAAGAATTATGAATGACTGTATAAACGTCTTTCACGCCTAGAACTTTTAAAGTCCAAGCAATACGTCCTTCTTCGCCCGCGCCTTGAGGCCCTTTCCCGAGCACTAAAACTTTTGTGTCCGGATCAACACCAATTAAAGACAAGCGACGAGCCAATGCAAAGAGGTCACCTTGCAGAAGCCCTCGAGATTTAGGGTTTTGTGAAGAGAAGTCTTCCCAGCGCACATTGATCGCTCCGGGCACATGTAAAAGATTAAACTCAAATGGAGGACGCGCATCCAGGATCACCGGATTGCCTTTGATAAGCTTTTCAGCCGTGACACTTTCACCCATCACCGGCTCTTCAGAAACAACTTTCGTAGGCTGTTGCTGACATCCTAAAAAAAGAACCAAACTGATCAATGTTAAAACAAAGATTCTCATTCACGTCCCCCTTCACACCAAGTGCGTAACAAAATGGTCGCGGCCGCGGCGCGAGGAGGAAGGCGTACTCCCAGTACGCCGACGACGAGCAACAAAGGCCCCGGCCATTTTGTTAGCACCCTACTTGGTAATTCTCATTGTAGGGAAGAAGATGATATCCCGGATACTTGGACGATCCGTCATAATCATCACAATACGTTCGATACCAATTCCCACGCCACCTGTCGGCGGCATACCTGCGTCGATGGCTAGCAAGAAGTCTTCATCCATCGGATGCGCTTCTTCGTCATTCGCGCGGTTGGCTTCTTGTTCTTTCAAACGTGCCAATTGATCTTCTGGATCATTCAGCTCAGAATACGCATTACCGATCTCCATGCAAGCGGCGAACGGCTCAAAGCGCTCAACCAAACGACCATCGCGACGGTGAATCTTGGTCAGTGGAGAAATCTCTACCGGGTGATCCATCACGAATGTCGGTTGCCACAAGTGTTGCTCTGCTGTCAGTTCGAAAAGCTCCATGATCATCTCGCCTTTTTTACCAGGCTTTTCAATGTCGCCACCGTTTTTACGGATGGCTTGGAACAATTCTTCTTCGGTCGCTTTATCTGGATCAATGCCCGCGTATTCGCGAACACCGTCAAAGACCGTCAGACGGCGCCAAGGAGGAGTGAAATCAATTTCTTTCCCTTGATAAGACACCTTCATGCTGCCTGTGATTTTCAAAGCCAGCTGCGAAATCAACTCTTCAAATTGTTTCATTTGATAGTTGTAGTCAGTGTAAGCTTCGTAGAACTCTAGCAACGCGAACTCTGGATTGTGAGTGCGGTCGATACCTTCATTACGGAAGTTTTTAGAAATTTCGTAAACTTTTTCAAAGCCACCCACGATCAGGCGTTTCAAATAAAGCTCTGGCGAAATTCTCATGTAAAGCTTCATATCCAAAGCTTTGTGATGAGTTGTAAATGGAGTCGCCGCAGCACCACCATACACCGGCTGCAAGGTCGGAGTTTCCACTTCCATGAAACCACGGTCGTCTAAGAAACGACGGATTTCTTTGATGATTTTAGAGCGAGTTTCAAAAACTTTGCGAGACTCTGCATCCGAGATCAAATCCAAGTGACGGTGGCGATATTTGATTTCGATATCTTGAACACCGTGGAATTTTTCTGGCAAGGGCTCAATGGTCTTTGTCAAAATTTGGAAGCTTTTTACGTAAATTGAAAACTCGCCTTTTTGAGATTTAAAGACATAACCTTCGATACCCACGATATCGCCCAAATCCACAAGGTTGAAAGCTTCACGGTCTTTTTCAGCAAGCTCTTCGGTTTTAACGTAAACTTGCACTGTGCCCGTTTGGTCTTGCACGTTGAAGAAAGAAGCCTTCCCCATCATACGCAAAGTCATCAAACGACCCGCGATACGGTAAGAGAACTCAGGCTTCTTTTCACCGGCTTGCAAAGTGGCCGCGTGCTCAGCAACAACTTCAGCGATCTTCGCTTTGTTTTCAAAAACGTACGGATAAGGATTGATACCTTTTTCACGAAGAGCATGAAGTTTTTTACGTTTTTCCGCTCTGAGTGGATTTTCATGAATGGACATTAAATTGAGCTCCAAAAATTATTACGAGGAAAAAGAACCTGGTACCTTTTTCCCACGAAGGGAAGCAGGTACCTTTGAGAATTATAGTTTTTTGCCGGCGAAGGCTTCCATGACGTTGTGAAGAAGTTCAAGAGCTTCTTTCTTTGGACGTTGGAAGGCGTTGCGGCCCATGATCGAACCGAAACCGCCACCTTGAGCTAGATCCGAAACCTCTTTCAAGATTTCTTCAGTGCCCTTGGCTTCTCCACCAGAGAAGATCACGATGCGTTTACCAGCAAAGCAAGATTGAACAACGTGACGAGCGCGGTCTGCCAATGAAGAGACTTTGATACCTTGTTCTTGGTAAACTTTTGCCGCTGCGGCTTGTTCGATGTGAGCTGTTGGCGGTTTTACCTTGATGATGTGGGCGCCCAACTGAGCGGCGATGTGTGCAGAGTACGCGATCACGTCGATAGCAGTTTCACCCTCTTTAGAGATTTGTTCACCACGAGCGTAAGACCAGATCACAACAACAAGACCCGCTGCTTTCGCTTCACGAGCCGCTTGCGCGATTTCTTCGTATTGACCTTTGCGTTCTGCAGATCCTGGGTAGATTGTGAAACCGATACCCACGCAACCCAATCTCAAAGCATCGTCGATGTAAGACGTCAATGCAGAGTGCGGGCGCTTGTCTGTGTAAAGAGTGTCAGAGTTATTGATTTTAAGAATCAATGGGATTTCGCCCGCGAAGTCACGAGCCACAGCTTCGATAGCGCCCAGTGGAGCCGCATAAGCATTACAACCAGACTCGATCGCCAATTGAATGTGGTAAGCAGGATCATAACCATCTGGATTTTTTGCGAAAGAGCGAGCCGGACCGTGTTCGAAACCTTGGTCCACCGGCAAGATCACCATTTTACCTGTGCCTGCAAGTTTACCGTGATTCATGATGCGAGCCATATTAGCTAGCACTCCAGGATTATCAGCTCCGTACCAACTTAAAATCTCTCTAACTCTAGGTGTCATCTCTGCTTCCCTTTCGATTAATCAGCGTAACTTCAAATAAAGCTCACAAAATAGACTGCAAAACCGCATAAATTGAGGCTTAAGCCGAGATAAGTTAGTAATATTTTTTGAGATAATCAAGCGCGTCTCATGGATTAACACGCTTGGCAGAAAACACTCTGTGATATACTGTGCCTTGTCCGCAAAAGAGGTCTTTTTATGAATAAAGTGACGTTCGAAAACACACCCAATCCCTCAACCATGAAGTTTCTTTTAGGAAAACAAGTGACTTCAGAAGGATTTGACTGCCCGACAGCCGAAGAAGCTGAACGTTCGCCTTTGGCCTCGAAAATCTTTGGCTTCCCTTGGACAAGCTCCGTTTACGTCGGTCCTGATTTTATCACTGTGACTAAGCAAGACTGGGTCGACTGGGATCTTCTTGCTCAACCTTTAAGCGGATTGATTCAAGAGCACATGGATCGCGATGAACCGGTCGTGGTTGAGTTTGTCGCCATGCCTGAAGACGATGAAAACGACTTGCCGATTGTTCGTAACATCAAGTCGGTTCTAAACCGTGAAATCCGCCCTGTGGTGGCTTTGGATGGTGGCGACATCGCTTTCTATAAATACGAAAACAATATTCTTTACATCCACATGAAGGGTGCATGCTCCGGATGTCCAAGTTCGCAAATCACGTTGAAAGACGGCATCGAAACGCGAATGAAGGAACTTTTCCCGGAGATTCAAGAAGTTGTCTCAGTCTAAATTTTTTCATGAAAGTAAACTCTTAGCCAAACTTTCAGGTCCCATCGTTGTCGGCCAAGTAGGTCAGAATCTGATCACACTCGCCGACACGATCATGGTGGGAGCTTTAGGTCCGTTGGCTTTAAGCGCTTCGGCTTTTGCCGGAAGTGTTTTTATTGTCTTTTTGATTTTTGGTATCGGCATGCTTTCGCCGATCACCGCCTTGTTTGCCCGCATGCAGGGACAAGAAAACTACCCTTACGGAGGAGTGCTTCTTCGTCACAGTGTTTTTGTGGCCTTGGGAGTGAGTGCTTTCACCATTGGATTGCTTTATCTGCTTGCGCCGAATCTGCATTGGTTTGGACAAACGCCCGACGTTTTGGAATTAGGAAGCAGTTTCTTTAAGATCATTACGTGGTCGATTCTTCCCAGCTTGATTTATCAGACTTACAAACAATTCACCGATGGCATCGGTAAAACTAAAGTTGCCATGTATGTGATGATGTTGGGCGTAGTCCTGAATATCGCCGGCAACTATGTTTTGATTCATGGGCATTATGGATTTCCTAAAATGGGACTTGATGGGGCCGCCTGGGCGACGCTGATAGCGCGTATCGTGATGGCGGTGATCATGATGCTTTATGTTCATGTGCATCCTCACTTTAAGCATTACATGCAAGAGCGTTGGACTCACCGCTTCGATCACCATCTTTTAAAAAATCTGATTCGCTTAGGTATTCCGAATGGACTGACTTATATCTTTGAAGTCGGTGCCTTTTCAACGGCCGCCGTGATGATGGGATGGTTTGGTGCGGGACCACTCGCCGCTCACCAAATCACGATCAGTCTGGCGAGTACGAGCTTTCTTATCACTTTAGGAATTGGTATCGCGGCTTCCATTCGCGTGGGTTACGAACTAGGTCGCGGGGATTATTCTTTAGCGCGTTTTGCTGGATTCACAGCGATAAAACTGGGCGGCGCTTACATGAGCTTGTGTGCTCTTGGATTTTTCTTTTTACGCGAGTGGTTTCCAACCTTCTATGTGAAAGATGCTGATGTTATTGCCTGGGCTGCACAGTTTTTCATTGTCGTTGCCATCTTTGAAGTCTTTGACGGTGTTCAAGCCGTGGCGATCGGGGCTTTGCGTGGAATGAGCGATACGCAATGGCCAAGTATCATCGCATTTTTCGCATACTGGATTATGGGTTTGCCGTTGGGATACTTATTGGCATTTCACCTTGGCGTGGGACCCGTCGGAATTTGGATTGGTCTTTTGATCGGCCTGATTTTCGCGGCCATTCTTCTGACATGGAGATTCCATGTTCTTAGTAAAAGATTTTTGAAGAACTAAAGTTCGTAGACGCAGCGGAAACCGCCGTCAGTAAAGATAGTCGAGGCATCACCGGAACGAATGGCACTGAAAACACCTATGCCTTTGGGCGCAGTGGAAACGGAACTACCGCCTCTCCATATGACGTTACCGGCGTTGTTTGAAAGATCTATTCTTCCGAAACCACAATAATCCACACCTGAAGGCGCAGAGCAAGTTTGATTCGTCCCGTATTTAGTTTTCACCGCACTAGCGGCCAGCATCGAGACGTAGTCTGCTGTTTGCGGTGAAACCGAGTCCGTATCACTCACAAGCTCCATGGCATTCCCCGCCATATCCCAAACGGATTGATTGAACGGCAAAATATGTTTGCGCTTGTTACCATTACTCGCACAAAGAGCCGTATCGGTTTGAGGCCAGCACGGGTCACTCTCTTGCACGGCACTTAACGAAACTATCTGGTTGTTTCCGCGGTGTAAGATACCGACGCCCACTGAATTATTTGTCCAATTCTCTGCACGGCGAACAATGAGATCCGCAACTGCATTCCACTGATTATTACTAATCAGAGTGTACCCCACGCCTAAGCTATTACAGGCTGGAATGGCCTGCATAAGAGTCGCACTCACTGGAGCCCCGGTAGGAATAAACTGCGGCGCATTCGCATTAACTTTTGCTTCATAGCGAGCGACACAGAAAGGTTGTGCCTGATACGGCTCATTATAGACGTACGCGAAATTGGCTGGACATGATGTAGAGACATAAAAGCTTTGCGCAATCCCACCGGCATTTCCATGTGGGTCCTTCACTTGCACTTCAACTCTGTATTGAACACCGGGCTCAACCAAGGCGTTATTCAGCAGGATTCCCGTCGTTGACAATGCCACTTGCGACCAGGCCATGATTTGCAAGTTGTCGCTTTGACGGGAAACTTTCATCCAATACGTCAATGGATCTGGATCCGCCGGAGCCGTAAAGGAAATAGTCGGCGTCAAATCAATTCTTTTAGGAATTGCTGTGATCGAAAGACCCGTCACAGTCCCTGGCGCTACCGAATCAATACCTATGTTACTTGCCGTCAAGCGACTGGAAGGAGCCGTCGGCAGCGCAAGGTTTGCATCCGTCCCATTCACGGCATCTTTGAGTGTGCCACCATTCGCACTGACGTCTGATATATCCAAGGCATTGACGTCGATATTCACACCCGGGAAGTAAGTGAAACGAAATAATTTATTGTCGGTCCCAGCAACCACAGAGCCGGAAGAAAAATTGACGGTTTCTCCTGTATTCAACGTCACCCTTGGAGATCCGCTAACAACAATGCTTCGGCTGAACTGAAGATTAATGACGATAGCGTCTCCAGCCCTATAAGTCACATTCGTAGAATCACTGTAAGCTCTGGTGATAGCAGGCACCGGAAGCTGCACGGAAAATGTATAAGCATCATTCAAAGCCGTCGTGACTCGCGCTAAATTATCTTTGGCACTAGCGTAAACTTTGTAAGACACCCCGTTCGTCAATGTGCACCCGCTAAAGACAGCATACCCGGTTGTCACATTTCGCGTCGGACAAATTATGGTTCCAGACATATCCTTAATTTGCACATCATAAGAAACAGCGTCGACGGAGTTTGAAAAATCCACGCGCAAGACAGTTCCCGTAAGCACATTATCAATCGTATTGTCATCGACGGTGGACTGAACACCTGTGATCGTGAAGTCGCCAGGACCTGAAGTGTCTTTCGTCACGCTGACTGTGACGCTGGTTTCGTTGCCAACCGCATCTGTCTGTTGAACCTGAATATCCGACGCCCCTTCTGGAAGAACGATATCACCTGAAAACTCTTTCGTCGCCGAACAGGTAAAAGACGTAGAAAGAAGCCCGTTTACTTTCACGTTCACTGGCAAAAGATCTTCGCTGCAAGTTCCTGCGATAGCGAAAGCAGTTCCTGTTGAATAGTCTGCATCAGTAAGAATCGCGCCCGCCGCCGGTTTCGTCACAAGAATTTCTGGCGCATCTAAATCGGCCGTCACCGTTTTTTCGATCTCTGCGTAAGCCCGACTGCTCGCTGAGGCCGCGTGCTTCACCTTGTAAGTGAGGGGACCTGACGTGATCGGACTTTTTAAAGTGGCATTCAAAGAATAAGTTCCGCTGTCGCAAGTCACAGTTTGTTTGGTGGCAAAGACGTCGGTGACTTCAACAAACCCCGCTTGTTTTGAGCAGGTTCCTGAAACCGTGTAGCCGTTGGCTACTTGATTCGGGCCAATCAAATCTGATGTTGCAGAGACTGAAGGAGCTTTGAACAGGACATTCAAAGTTTTATAATAAACAGAAATTTCGCCTTCATGGTTTTTCACCGCCCAGCGAATTTGAAAAGGCTGACGGAAATCGCCCGGTACGGAGGGCATAAAAGGAGCTGCATAGGAGCTGGGAATGCTAAAAGAAATCTTACTATCATCTGCGCAGTTCGTATCACCACCGGCGATTAGTTCTGTGCTCTTCGTCCAAACCTTTGTATCTGGATTTTGAATTTCTACGTACTGGATATTAGCACTGCATTCGGCCTCGAGCTGAATGGAAGACTCGGTGGCATCAGGCAGCAGATCTCCGTTATTTTCATTCGTGATTTTAAATTCAGACTTATTCAGGATGGCGGGATTTAAGAAGGCCATTTCCAACGAACGCTCGGTGCACGCCGACAAAAGCATGACCAGCGAAAGACATAGAAATGAATGGATTGGCGCCCCTAACCGCATACTAGACTTATCGGAGCGCCCCTCGCGAATCTGAGGTTCAAAATGAGAATACCCAGATATTTATCAGAATTTGTTTAGACCCGCGTCTTCCCACTTTGAGACGGTGCAATCGAGTGCCAGCGAACGCTGCGGTCTTCTTTGATATAAATGCTTCCGATCACAAAAGTCATTAAAGCAACTCCGATCGGATACATCAAACCCGCAAAATGATTACCCGTTGAAGCCACGAGTGCCGTCCCAATAAAAGGCACAAGCCCACCGAAGACGCCATTGCCAATGTGATAAGGCAAAGACATCGACGTGTATCTGATCTGCACAGGGAAAAGCTCAACTAAGAACGCCGCTATCGGGCCATAAACCATCGTCACGTAAACCACCTGGATAAAAACTAAGATCGTCAGCATGACGACGTTAGGATTCACGGCTGTGGCCGTCGGATTGGCGGGATCCCAACCCGAATAGGTTTCCATCGCCCGATAAATTGGATAGTAAGTTAAAGCGGCAATCAGACATCCTGCCATCATGATTTTCTTACGGCCGATTTTATCTGACATCGCTCCAAAGACGATGAAAAAAGGCGTCGCAAACAAAAGAGCTGTGGCAATGATCTGATTCGCCAAAACGAATTCGACTTTTAAGACTGTCTGCAAATAATAAAGGGCATAGAACTGTCCTGTATACCACACAACCCCTTGGCCCGCAGTGGCTCCTAAAAGCGCTAAGATGACCATGCGGCGATTTTCTGGCTGCATGAAGCTTTCGCGCAAAGGACTTTTCGAGGTTTTTCCTTGCGACTTCATTTGCATAAAGACTGGAGACTCCTCCATGCGGCGACGAATAAGATAGGACACGATAACAAGCACCACCGACAATAAGAAAGGAATGCGCCATCCCCAATCGGCGAACTCGGCTTCACCCATTGTTAAACGTGTTACTAAGATGACGCCCAATGAAACGAAAAGACCCAATGTGGCTGTGGTTTGAATAAAACTGGTGTAAAAGCCCCGCTTTCCGTCAGGACTGTGTTCGGCAACATAGGTGGCGGCTCCGCCGTACTCCCCGCCCAGCGCCAGTCCTTGCAGCAAACGCAGCAATAACAAAAGAATCGGCGCTAAAATTCCTATGCTTTCGTAACTAGGAAGTAAACCAATGACTGTGGTCGCAAGACCCATGATAAGAAGGGTGATCATGAAAGCGTATTTACGACCGACGACGTCCCCGACTCTTCCGAAGACCAAGGCCCCGAAAGGTCTCACGATAAATCCCGTCGCAAATGTAGCTAGAGTTCCTAATAAAGCGACAGTTTCGTTTCCTTTTGGAAAAAACTGCGCCGAGATGATGGTTGCTAAACTTCCAAAGATATAGAAGTCATACCACTCGATCAAAGTGCCCGCACTGGAGGCCGCAATAACCTTCCAGACATTTCGTTTTTCTGTCGTGCTGATAGTCGCGTCCGCAGATGAAGCCATGACAGGGTCCCCCTTTTTTCTCCATTGTGGAGAGGCGTGAACCCTGCAACAATCAAATACTCTATGGATTACTCACTCTTAATTCGCGGAAAAGGGATTAAAGAAAAATAGCTTCGCAGCGTAACGCCCCCGCCGCAGGAGCCACAACCTTTTCCTTCGCACCGAAGATCACACTTTTCATTTCGCTCCAACCTAATTTGATCAGGTCCGCGCGAGAAATCTTTTCTTCCACCACAAGCTTTTGATAAACCATCGCCGGATGTGCAACCGCATAACTTTTCATCATGCTCGTCACAGTGAGCTTACTTCCAGCATCGGCCAAAAGCTTATTCACAATAACAATACCGCGGTTCAAGCTGACAAATTCGTAAGGAAGTTTGATTCCGTTATCCATTGCAAAAGCTGTCCAGTGCTCTAAGGACGTATTTACTTCGGCACCGGAGTGGATTCGGCGAATGCGCTCAGCCACCAAGCTTTGCAGCTGAGTTTGATTGACCGTATTTCTATTTTTATCGCTCAAATTCCAGAAGGCACGCGCAATCAGTTCCGCATTTAAAAGTTCAGTTCCAGCGCCCAAGACCATCACCTGACGTTGCATCGACTCGGAAATCACTCCACCCATACCGAAATCCAGAATGTGCAGACGAATCTTAGGATCTGTGACATGCATCATGAAGTTACCTTGATGCAGATCCGAGTGATAAAAGCCGCCACCGAACATCACTTCATTGGCCCACAGTTTGGCCATGTTTTCGATAACCGCCTTCTTCATTTCGGGAGCGACTTCTTTATAAAGCGCCACCTCTTTATCGAGTTTTTTTCCGATCACCATTTCTTGAACCATCAGATTGGATTCACCCGTCGATTCATAGATACGAGGCACGTTGAACTCGATGTAGTTCTTGTATTCCGGAGTCTTCATCAAAACTGTTCTGTCGTAACGAGTCTTTGCCAACTGCTGACGACGAATCGTGTCTTCTTGGCTGAGTTCTGCCGTTACGGTCGCTGTGATATCCTCAATAATGGGCGTAAGCTTCGGTGCTCCTGTTTTACGGAACTCTGGATTGTTATCCAGAATTTTTGCGACTTCCGTCAGAATAACTTTATCCTCTTGCACTCTTTCAGCAATACCCGGCTTGATGAAACGCACGACCACGTCATGGCGCTTTCCATCCACGGTGATTTTAGCGCGATGAACTTGCGCCATTGTTCCTACACCCAAAGCTTTTCTTTCAAAATAAGTAAACTTGTAGTTTCCATGTTCTTTACTGACGATTTGCTCGACTTGCACCCATGGCACGGGACGCACCGAGTTTTCTAAAGTGCGGAAGACCTCGAGCATTTCAGGGCCTAAATCTGCTTGGCGTGCGACGACTTGCAAAAGCTTTTGCAATTGGGGACCGCTATTTTGCACCATGATTTCGAACTTTTTCATGTCCGAGATTAAAAGATCTCCGCCCAAGTAAGAAGACACGATGAGCTTTTTTGATTCTGGCGACAAGCGCGAGAAGTATTCACTGAACATGGTCTCCATGAAGATTCTCATGGTCTTATCTTGCTGTTGAGCAAAACCATTTTGCGCGATTTTTTCGCCCACGCGGTCTAACTCTTTCATACGGTCTGCCAACAAGGCTTCACTTTCTTGCAGGGCCCAATTTTCCGCAATTTTTTGCGCTTCGGGATTTTGCAAAAGAGCCATCGCCTGACCCGCAAGCTTTTCCATATCCAAAGATTCGCCGCTATTTTGCTTTTGCGCCATGGATTTTAACTGCTCTTGTTGCCACTCTAAATAAGTATCAATCTGTTTTTGGATGCGAGGACTTTCGGCCTCAAAGATTTTCATGGCGCGAGGACCTTGTTTTTCCAGAATTTCAAGATCCAGCTTCACGCTGTGAGTATTTGGCCAAGCCCCTTTATGCAGACGCAAGAACTCTTCAAAGTTCTTCACTTTGACGTGTTCCACTTCTTTATTATAGACGCCTTGGAAGTAAGCTTTGGCTCTTTCTAGAATCTCTTGCTTGTTTTCCTGAGACTCCCCTTGAGCTAAAAGCGCATAGGTCAACGCCAGTCTTTGTTCAAAAGACAGGTGCAACCCCGTAGAGGCTGGCGTCGCCGCCACCGCAAACTTCACGACAAAAACGAACAAAACAAATATGAATTTTGCCTTATACATGCTTCAACCTTGGAAAAAGACGTTCATTCGGGAAGCAAGAGTGCACGGACCAGGCCGCTGTAAAGATGCGGTTAGGATTTTATGGACTGCTAAAGGATTTTACAGCGACGTAAATTGGCAGCCTGCGGGTCATTTTTACCTGATGATCCAAGGCAGACTCAGAAATGATTTTTTTTAACCTAGAACCTCAAGACTGTCGGTTTTTTGAATAAGACCTTCGTTTTCAGGAATCCACAAGGTGCCAAAAAAGACGCCTGCGCCTTCCTTACGATAAGTGGATAGGGTCTTTAAAGGCTCAGGGCCTTTCTTTTCGCCGGTCACTTGATCGATCGTGATCATCACACAACGAGCACTTCTTTTCGGTTGAGAAAAGGTCACTTCCCCAATGCGGATGCGATTCCACCCATCCTCTTCAAAGGCCGTTTGCCCCTGAAAAATGATATTGGGACGAAAGCGATCCATTCCCACAGGTTCGGCCAATCGGGAGTTCAAATCTTCAAGGCTTTTCGTATTTACCAAGAGCAAGGGTCGCGCATCGGCAAAGCGCACTTCGGGCTTCCAGGTTTCTTCTTGTAACGAACGAACACGTCGGTGCGAAAAGGGAGCATAGCGAACGAGTTTGCAGTTCACCCCTAAATATTGCGAAATACCCTGGGAATATAAATCAGGCTCAAGGGCGGCTTCAAAACTGTCATTCCAAACTTGAACGGTGATTTTTCTTTTAAAGGAATTGTTCTTCGAGATCTTAAAGAACATCTTCTGAAAGCCGATAGTCAAAGAGGCTTCATCTTGAAAAACTTCAATCGTTGCAATCTTCGGCAAAGATCTTTGCGAAAGAAATCGGCCGTTTTCATCCACCAGCATCCACTGGCGATCCCCTTCGGGTCCTTCCGTGGTGATTTTCATATCTTTCACGTTTTGCGCTCGCGCAGATTTAATGGGATAGATAAAAAGATCTTCGATTTTCATGCTAATGATGCTTTCGTTTTGTTTCCGCAAATGCAAGCCTTAACTGGCAGTGTTGCATTCCCGGCTTGCATTTCTAAAGCATCTTTATATACTGGTTTTGCCAAACGGCTTTGAGGCTTTGGTCTGTTGCCTAAATGGACTACTCGTAGGGCTGATGTTTTCACTTCGTTATCAGCTCGATTAAGACACATCGAAATAATTATCCCGTTCACGAGAACTTGTTCTCGGAAGCGAGAATTTTGTACCTGAATCATGAAAGTTTTTAAAAACTAAGATTGGTTTGGTCGAAAGGTCTTTTTCTATGAGCCTGACTCAAAGTTTACGCCGCATCTTAGATGATCGAAAGCTCACGGTGGCCCAGCTATCCCGGCTCTCTGGGGTTCCTGCTAAAACTATTTATCACTGGTTGGCCGGACAGCAGCCCCGTAAGATTGAACATTTGTTTCGCATCAGTGATATTTTGAACCTCTCTATCGAGGAGCTTTATGGCCGCGGAAAGAAAGAATCCAGTGCGGACTTAGCTCCTACGCGTCTGACCGAGCAGATCAATGCCGGTATTTTCGAGGTTATACTTCGTCCCTATGGAAAACGTCAGGGCGAACCGTGAAAGAGTCGTTGCGCCTGGCTTTGATTGCGGCGGGCTTGTCGGTCTGTCTTATTCTTTTGGCGGAAGCCAACTCTCCGGAACCATTTTTATGGAATGAGGTCGTCGAGCGCTATCGCTTTCATCAAAATGCCGCCAACTTCTTGTCAGAAACACAGGATCTTTTCGAAAATCCCCAAGCCTGCGGATTGTTCTTACTTAACAAAAAACACAAAGTATTTTACCAAGGTGCGACTCAAGATTCTTCAGAGACTTTGCTTGAGCTGACCGATGAACTTAAAAGCCGCATTCCTTCCGGCCTTGAAATTCATCGGCTTTGGCTTGGAGACTATTTACAGAAAAAAGATATTCGTAAAGTTGACGGAAAGTCCTACATTCAGTTTTCAACCCGACTTTTCTTTGAACTGAGAGCAATCTCCTACCCCTGGATTGAAACCAAGAGAGCCTCTTTCCCCGCCTATGTTGTCACCACTCGCGAGGGAAAGATCTTAGATTGTGCCGCACAAACTTCTTTTTAACCGGCATTCTTGATCGCTTTGATCTGGGAGGCGCCAAAAAATAAAAAAGGGTCTCTGCTCGAGACCCTTTTTTCTTATGAACGTTCTATGAAGGAACTAAAAATTACCAACCCAAAACATAACCGAAGATCAAAGGCGCACAGATAGTCGCATCCGATTCAACGATGTAGCTTGGAGTTGTTGGAGCCAATTTACCCCAAGTGATTTTCTCATTTGGAATAGCACCAGAGTAAGAGCCATAGGATGTTGTAGAATCAGAGATTTGGCAGAAGTAGCTCCACAAAGGAACGTCTTCGTGACCCAAGTCTTGCTCAAGCATTGGCACTACGCAAATTGGGAAGTCTCCCGCGATACCACCGCCGATTTGGAAGAAGCCGACAGGAGCCGCTTTAGAAGCACCCATGTACCACTCAGCCCAAGTCTTCATGTACTCGATACCACCTTTAACAGTTGTGGATTTCTTGATGTCGCCTTTAATGCAGTGACCAGCAAAGATGTTACCCAATGTAGAGTCTTCCCAACCTGGAACAACCATTGGAAGATTTTTTTCAGCCGCAGCCAACAACCAAGAATTTTTTGGATCGATTTGGTAGTACTGCTCTAGTTTTCCAGAAAGAAGAATTTTGTACATGAATTCATGTGGGAAGTAAGACTCGCCTTTTTTATCAGCGTCTTGCCAGTATTCCAAAACCACGTTTTCAATACGACGGATGGCTTCTTCTTCAGGGATGCACGTGTCAGTCACACGGTTTAAGTGCTTTTCCAAAAGTTTTTGCTCATCTTGCGGAGTCAAATCACGGTAGTTCGGAATGCGCTCGTAGTGATCATGCGCAACCAAGTTGAAAACGTCTTCTTCAAGATTTGCACCTGTACAAGAAATAGCGTGAACTTTTCCTTGGCGGATCATTTCAGCCAATGAAAGACCTAATTCCGCTGTCGACATAGCACCGGCTAGTGTCACAAGCATTTGGCCTTTGTTATCGATGTGTTTTTTGTAGCCTTTAGCTGCGTCTTTCAATGCAGCGGCATTAAAGTGGCGGTAGTGATGATCGATAAACTGTGTAATAGGTCCCATTTCAGCTCCTTGTGTTTTTAATGAAAGCTGAAAGGCTTCACGCCGGTTGAGACCGTTTAAAGACTTCTAGCTACCATCAAAGGACCCCGAAAGTAGCACTTTTAACGTAAAACTCAAGAAGAGAATGGCTTTTGCCCGACAACGGCCTTGGCGAAAAAGCCCTGATCCTTTTTAATTTTCGCGAAGCCTTGGTAAGACAGCAGGCCTTCCATCGGATTCATTGTGTAGTTCTTGTAAAAAGGTTCATGAAAGTCCACAGGGAATTGCTCTAAAGCCCAATCGAAGTCTTTGGTATCCTCTTTTTGCACAGAGTCGACAAAGCCAAAGAGTCCACCTTCCTTCAAAACACGGTGACCTTCAGCTACGGCCTGGCGACGAATCTCCAGAGGCAGCTCGTGAAATAAGAAGCAAGAATAAACAAAGTCGAACTTGCCACCCTGGAACGGCAAATCTTCGGCCGCTCCTTGCACAAAATCCAGGCGATCAAAATCGTGCAAATTGTCTTGAGCCTTTTTCAAGTAAGGATAGCTCAAATCTAAAACCGTGATGCGCGCCTTAGGGAATCCGAGCTTCATAAAACGCGTCAACCTTCCGGTCCCCGCCGCCACTTCCAAAAAGTGCAGCCCCTCGCCCTGGCCAGGATAAAAATCTTTCACCAAAGGAATGATCAATCTGCGCATAGCATCCGCCGCACCGGAGAAAAGAATTTCCACTTGGTGCTCATAAAGATCTGCGGACTCTTTCGTTAAATAGCCGCCCGTTTGAAAGTGGAAATTGCGCTGATAGTACTCAGGGAGTTCTTTAAGAAACTCGTTAGCTTCTTCGTTAAAGTCTTTTTGATTTCGATCCATTCGGCGCTTGGCGATTTGATAGCCATCCATAATGATACGCGGATAACGACGAAAATGCTCCGCCAAGTTTTCTGGCTTTAAAACATCCATTGGGTAATACCCGTGTTGAATGTTTTCGGCGTCCTTTTTTAAAAGACGATACAATTCGGTGTAGGCCAATTTTATTTTTTGAGGTTCTAACGAATGACGGTGTTTGCGCTTTCCGGTCGTCAGAAATTCAAAAATAGGAAGGGAAAACTGTTGAGCCGCAAAATGAGCAGAACGAGCCAAAGAGTATCCCAAGGTGATTTTGTCCTGATAGGGAATTCGCAGCTTCATAGAAACCTACTTTCCTTCTCAGAATACTCTTGAGTCTTGCGATACACAAGGACCGGTGAAGCGAAGACTCTACTGTTCCTTAGCAATTGGCAACGTGCAACGGCCGTAAGCGACAAGGCCTTGAGGAATCTTATCCTGCGTCAAAAGTGCAGAATCGCGCTGACGAGTGCGCACGAGTGCATGCGTGCTTTCTAAAGAAGATTCAAAATATTCGACGCCGACAACCTTTTGCGTTTGCATTTCACGATAGATAACCGTGTGAGTGATCGAATAGGGAACGCGCTCGGAGGTCTTATCTAAAGCCCCCTTACCCTTACTATGATAGACTTCCAGTTGTTTCTGATAGTACTCACCTTGATGACGGTCGACGGATTCAATCGTGGCCTCAATCACTTCCGTCGCTACCGCAGTTCGACCATCAGCTAAAGTCAGCGTCCGGGAAGCATTTCCTATTTTAGCGGAATTAAAATAGGCGTTGATATTTTTAAAGCCTGAATAAAAGCGACGCGAAATCTCTGCCGCCGATAGCTCCCCAACGGTCGCATCCGAAGAGATTTCAAAACCGACACAGCCTTCGAAGTGACGAGTGGACTCACTTGTTTTTACCCGATCTTGCCATGAAAGCACGCCAGGAATAACGGTTGCGTATTCTGTGCTGTAAATATCATTCGTGGGCATTTTGAAAAGCTCAATTCCGGGTGCTGCAGCGACACGTCCCCGAGAATCAACGGAATAAATCTTTTTGAGAAGCGAATAGGATTGGTCAAACAAAGCCGCGTCTTGAGAATCAAGTGACGTTATGGCCGCTTGTGACGACAAGGAAAGGCTGACGATAAAAGACGATAGAATGAAGGCAATTCTTGGCTTTTTCATAAACGACTCCGAATGAACTTCTAAGGAGCCATAAGTATGCCATCTTAATGAGTGTCTTAATCTTTATAAGGTGAAAGACCCGCCTAAGAAACTAGGCAGGTCGACGAAAATTGGCACTGAAGGCCTAAAGGAAGCGTTATTCCAGGGACGCAGATACTTGGGCTGCGGCCGCGGCTTTACGAGCGATCTTTTTCTCTTTATACCAATGAACAAAAGTGGCCCCTACCAAAGCGAAGCCAATAAGAATAATAATTCCGATCAAAGTGAACCAAGCTAAAACGATCATTCTTCACCCGCATTTTTTGTTGGCGCGTTGGCCGCTTTCACGTCAGCGTGGATCTGATTCACGATATAAGAAGCCATCGCCAAACCGAAAGATCCCGTCACGAAGCTTGCCGTTCCGTGAATCACGTTGCGATTGTCACAACCGTGAAGACTGCTCTTCGTCGGGCAAACACACTTAAAGCCCTGACCGTTATCATATTTAAGTTCTTCTGGAAGTCGTGGAATCTCGTCAGAGAACACACAAGGAATGCCAAATTTTTTCGTGTCAGGAAAGTTGAACTTTTGGCGCAAAATTTTGCGCACAGAAGCCGCCATAGGATCGGCGTAAGTTTCACCCAAGTCCATCAACTTAATACGAAGTGGATCCATTTTCGCAGCGGAACCACCGGAAGTGATCACTTTGATACCGCGTGATTTACAAGTCGCTAACAAGTGAGTTTTTGCAGTCATGTTGTCGATAGCATCCACGATGAAGTCCGGATTGTGCGACAGCATCATTTCTGAATTTTCTTCGTTGTAGAATTCAGGGATGACATTCACTGTCGCTTGGGGATTGATCTTACGAAGACGCTCTCCCATCACTTCGGCTTTTTTCTTTCCAACAAGACCTTGCAGAGCATGAAGCTGACGGTTTGCATTCGTGATGCAGATTTCATCAAAATCGATGATCGTCAATTTGCCGACGCCTGAACGAGCCAAAGATTCTGCGGCCCAAGAGCCCACGCCACCCAAACCAATCACCATCACGTGCGTGTTGAAAAGTTTTTTCATCACATCATCGCCCACCAAACGGCCCATGCGATCAAAACGACGGTGCAAAACGTATTGTGTTTCTGGTGGTTGAGGCAGATTTGTTTCTGGAGTTTGTTGCTCAGGAGTTTGGTTCATGGTCTCTCCGTTACTTCCCTATCAGTCTGTGAAAATTACCCGTAGTGATATCTAATATTTCTAGAGGATCAAGTGATTTTAGCTCCCCTATAGTTCTTGCCACCTCCCAGATACTCTCAGGAGGATTTAAGCCATCTTTATAGGCAGGTGGAGGCTGATCCGGGCTGTCACTTTCGATCAGAAGATACTCTAAAGGCATTTCTTTCACGGCCTGATGCAACTTCTTGTTGTCAGGGCGACACACCGGCCCGCCGATGGAAAGATACAAGCCTCTGTTTAGGAAATCTTGCGCCTTGGCCCCGCTGCCGTTGAAAGAATGTACCATACCTTTTTGTTTCGGAACGCCGTACAGGTCTAAAATTTTTAAACTTTCTTCGTGCGCTTGCACTAAGTGAAGAACCATCGGTTTTTGCGAAAAGTGCGCAAGCTCAATCTGCTCGGCAAAGACATCCAACTGCCGCTCGCGGGAATCTTTCATGATGTGAGGGCGAAAATCCAAACCCATCTCGCCGATAGCTAAGGCTTGCGGTAAGGCAGAGGCTAAAAGATTTAAAGCCTCTTCGCACTCCTCATCGTCGTGAGCCGCCACCCAATAAGGATGCAGGCCAAAACAAAGTCCTATATGGGCAGGATGGCGTTTTTTAAGCTCTTGCTGTCTTGCCCAGTCTTCAGGCCCTACGCCTCCTTGCATGAAGAAATGCAGGCCACGGCCGCGGGCCTCTTCAATAAGAGCGTCCTGCTGCCCGTCCCAGCGAGGGTCGGCCAAGTGTCCATGAGCATCGATCCAGAATCCAAAACCAATCATAGGTCCTGGTTATATCGTGAAAAGCAGGACTCGAACAAGGTTCAAATTCCGCCGATATGTTCCAGGTGAAGGAGTCTCTATGAAGCATAAAAGCTTACGCTTGGGTTTTGATGTAACGATGGAAAAGGGTGCAACTTGGCGTCCTTTGAAAGTGCAATTCTGGAATCAGGAAGAAAGCTATAAGAAGTTTTCTCCGACAGCGCCGTTTAAATATCACGCGGACGCATTGACCGGATTGTCGTTGGTCAAATTGAACCACTACATTAAAAGTCCTGTGGCGACTCCCCATCTTGATTATTCTTTTGCGGTTGAGGCTTGGAAAGCGTTAGATCCGCATTCAGAGCTGTATGAGCGTTCACAAAAACGCGTTCGCGCATTGCAATCTCACCTTGCGGTGGTGAATCCTGAATACTGTGCGGAGTTTGAAGATCTTTTCAATGAGCACTTTGAAATGGCGATCAAACCTTGGGGTGTAGACCTGACGGCTTTGTGGCCGCTTCTAGATACTTTTGCTTCATTTGAAAATAAAATCGGCGCGCCATTGCTTTATAACTTCGGCTTGAATTTCTCAAAACCCTTCACAGAGAAATTGCATGCTTTGTACTCTTTCCTTTATCACCTAAGAAGTCTTGTTGCGATCGATCACAATGCTCACGTTGAAGATCCTTCGCATGAGGCTGTGAAAGTCGATGCGATCACGGACTACTTGCCGCGCGCAGAGTATGTCGTCAACGACGCTCTTCTATATTGGAATTTCAAAAAGTTTTCTCAACCATTCTCGGGCCCAAAGACTCCCGATACTCGTGTAGATAAGCTTTTCGTCAATCCGATGGAAAAAGCTTTCCACAAATATTCACACAACGCGTGTCACTTGGTGGACAATCTTCCGAAAACTTTCGTTTCTTCATTAAACCCCGTTGAACTTGAAGAAGCTTTTTACTTGGTACAAATGGATTGGCTGTTGGGTTCTCCAGCAGGACTTCTCTTCAAAATCCGTGAAGAAATTTACGGTTTGCAAAGCGGTTATGAGAAGATCTTCTGGAAAGATGTGGAGCCTGTATTCCACTCAAAACCAGTGGCTCTGCACTTATGCTGCGAGCTCAGTCCTGAAACCGTTTATGGAAAAAAAGCAGGTTAAACTGCAAAAGAAAAAGGGCCTTCAAAGGCCCTTTTTTTATTTCTAACTGTTGTTCGCTGCAGCTCTTTGAAGCCACTTGTCTCTGAGCTTTTTTACTAAGAAGTACACGATCAAAAGACCGATCAAAGCAAATACAACGAGTTTGAACTGACGAAGGTATTTCAGGATCGGCTCGCCGTAGTGAGCCAGAAGATAGATTTGCGTCGGAACACTGATCAAAGCGGCAACCCCATCAATGACTAAAAACTTCCACGCGGGATAGCGCAACATCCCGCAAGCCAAGTGCCCCGGAAAACGAAGGCCTGGAGTAAAACGGAAGATACCGCACGCATAAGCGCCGTACTTGTGAGTCCACTCTTCCACTCGTTTCATCATGTGCTCAGGGAAGAACTTACGAACTCGTGGATGATAGAGCAATTTCCGACCGAAGACCCGCCCTATCAGATATATAATGAAATCGGCACCGACGACGGCGGTAAAGGCAATAATAGAAGCTGTGTGAACGCTGACGACCGGTGCGCCTTCGTAGGGCGGCGGGAAGTGTTGTGGATGCGCCCCCATAAAGGCCAAAATACCCACGCTGATCAAAGTCACTTCTTCCGGCAAAGGAAAACCAACTGCCGAAAGCATCATCATACCAATTAAAGCCGCATAGACCGTACCGGGTTGGTAGGCAAATTGCGACATCCATTGAAATATGGGCTCGTTAGCAAATTCCAATTACAGTTCTCCTAAGGCAACCACTATGCGGGAAAGCGTCGCACTTGAACACACTTACCACACCGTGCTATGTGTAGTTTCTTTGTTAAGGAATAGTATGCAGAGTGCCAGAGGTTTTGAATATGGAGTAAGACACATAATAAGTCCTCAGTCTGGAAGACTTATTGATGTTTTATTGAGCACTTTGTCCCTCGACCGGACCGAGATCGAATTTTTGTTGGGTCTTGGCTCCATTTATTTGAACCACAAAAGAGTTAAAGAAGATTTCTCGGTTTCCACAGGCGACTATCTTCGCGTGCACACCAAACCCCGCCGCTTCCCCCTTTTCAATATCAATTGGAATAATCGCGTGATTTTTAACGACGAAAATTTCATCGTCGCCAACAAAGTTTCCGGCATCCCCGTTCACGCCAGCGTCGACAACGATCAAGAACATCTGCAATTCTATCTAAGCAAAACTTTGGGCTGCGATCTTTTTGTCACTCACCGCTTAGACGTTCCCACCAGAGGCCTGATCGTCTTTGCGAAAAACCTAAAATTTCAAAGTGAGTTCAACAAACTTCTCTTACAAAGAGAGATGACAAAAATCTATAAAGCCACGGTAGAAGGACAAGGATTAGCAAAGGGATTACTAACTCACTATATGGAGCCTTCCCCTCGAGCCCCAAAAACAGTGTCACGCGAACCCCAAGAAGGCTGGCAAGACTGCGTGCTTGAAATACTAGATATCAAATTACTCGCAGAAAACCGCAGCGAATTAAAAATTCATCTACTCACAGGAAGAACCCACCAAATCCGCGCACAACTAGGCTACGAAAAACACCCGATAATTGGAGATCACGCCTACGGCGCTAAGAAAATCGACGACATCGAAAAAATCGAACTCGAAGCCAACGAGCTTTCGTTCGTAGATCCAATCACAAATCAAAAACATTCTTTTAATTTAAACTAAGATTGAAGAACGACGGCTTTTAGCAATGATTTGGAAGTGGCGTAGCCCTTCTGCAAATCCGTCCGAAGGCTCGGCCTTCAGCGGGCCTGGATGGCCGAACCGGCGAAGCCGGCGCTGATGAGCCAGGATGGCGTGCCGACCGTAGCGACGGGTTTGCAGAAGGGCTACGCCACTTCCAAATCCGTCGCTGAAAGGAAAGCTAGAATACCCAAGCGTTGGTCATTAAAGAATACTGCGTATTTTGCGGTTGGACGAAAGCGATGTCCTGACCACGATAGCTGTTTAGCATGGTGTCGTTGCTAACACCCAATGTGAACGAAAGACCGCGCATTGGGCGGATCCACAAGCTCGCACCCAAACGAAGAGCCGTTGTGTGATTGCCTTCTAGATCTTCCACGTTCGAAGTGTGGTACCAGCTTTCGTTGAAGCCTGATTTCGTCGTGATACTAAACATCGAGTTGATGTCCCATTGGAATTGAAGATAGTGCTCAAGACCAAATTGCTTCGTTGTTTGACGAGGGTCAAACACGTAACCACCATCATCGAATTGAGGTACGTCTTGATTGAAAGACGCTGTTTGGCTTTGTAAGTAAATGTCCGGCTTCGCTACGTAAGCCACAAGAATCGAACGAGACAACGCCAAATCGGCATAACCTTCAAGACGGATTTTGCTGATTGTTTTTTGGTTCTGAGAAATACGGCTTGTTGGTAAGTACCATTTTACTTTACCAGAAAGATCCACGTCACCGATGTAACCCAAGTCGTAGTTTGAATACACGAAGTGAATGTCGTTCAAAGAAAAATCAGAAGTGACTTCGTCGCCGTATTCGTTTTGACCTTGAGTTGTGAAGTTAAATGGAACACGCAAAGAAGCACGGCTGTTAGAATCCAATTTGTAGTTTAAAGAAAGATAGCTGTAGGTGTCCATGGAGCGCGTGTCTGTTGCCGTTTTACCTGGCTTCATGTTTTGCACAGAAGCGATAGAAAAGAACGACATGTTCCAGTCGTTGAAGCGACCCGCGTCTGTAGAAATCTGCGCACCGAAGTCTTCTCCGTCTAAAACCGCCGCGAAAGAGGGGGATGCCACGAAAAGGCAGGAAAGGGCTAAAGCGAGCGATTTTCTCAACATACGTACTCCTAGTATTCCAGTCTGGATCGGGGGTGTTTATGCCATAGCGCTGCGCATTGCGCAATATCCAAAGTTTAGACATAGTATGTCTCAACCTAATCCTAAAACTCTTTCGACTTGAGATGAGTCCACAAACCCCTTAGTGTGACGTCATGAAAAATTTACGACTCATTCAAAAACTCATCCTTTGCATCGCCCTTCTAGCTCTGGCTGGATGTGCCGTTTCCTTCAAAAAAGAAAAGTGGGATCTACCACCAAAAGCGGCTGACGAAATCAGCGTCATGTCCTTCAACGTAGAGAACCTTTTCGACACCGTAAAAACGCCCGGTCACAACGATGAAACCTATATGCCTTTGTCGGCGAAAAATGCCGATCCTAAGCTGCGCGAAGCTTGTGTCAAAAATAATGACAGTAGCTACCGCCGTGGCGAGTGCCTAAGCACCGATTGGAGCGAAGAGGCTTTAAATAAGAAACTTGCTAACGTTGCTAAAGTTATTTTAGGCGTCGATGGCAAAGGACCCGACGCTTTGATGATCATGGAGATCGAAAGCGACGTTGTTCTTCATAAATTGAATACAGAATATCTTAAAGAAGCAGGCTACATCACAGAAGTCATTATTGATGGCCCCGATAAACGCGGTATCAACTTGGCGTTTTTGTCTCGCTTCCCTGTAGTTGGTAAGCCGATCTTGCACCCTATCCCTTGGAAGCCTAAAGAAGAAAAAGACCGCGAGTGGATGGAACGCTCTCGTCGTATCCTTGAAGTAACCGTAAAGGCACCTAATGGCGATCCTATTACGTTTATGGCGGCGCACTTCCCTTCTCAAGCAAACCCGACTTACTGGCGCCAACAAATTGCGACTTTCGCGACGGATCTGATCAAATCTAAAGGCCCTGATGCGATGGTGATCTTCGGCGGGGACTTAAATATCACGCACGAGGAAGAGAATAGTTATCACATCTTCCGTGATATCTTCCAACAAGGTGGAGCGGTTTCTCACTTTGTAGGTTGCAAAGAATGTCCAGGAACGCACAACTATCGCAAGTCTTGGTCTTTCCTTGATGCTCACGTTTACAGCAAAGCTTTGCTAGCTGACGGCAAAGGCAGCTATCAAATGCTTCCAAATACAATCGACGTGATTCGCTATGACGATGTTCACTTGTCTAAAGGAAAATATCCAAAGCGTTGGGATTACGACAAAATGGAAGGTGTGGCCGACCACTTCCCGCTTTATGTTCGCTTGAAACAAAGAAGCGAAGCAAAGAACCCTGTAAAAGAAGAAGCTCCGACGAAACCTGCGGCGAAAGAGACTAAGAAAACCAAAGGTAAGAAGTAGTTTTCTTTTAAAGATACGGAAGAGATCGAAAGATCTTTCTTCACGAATAAAAAAAGCCGCGAACTTCGCGGCTTTTTTTATTTCAGCATTTGAGATTTTCAACTACCAGATGAAAAGACGGCTGAAATCTACTGTGGGGCTTTCACCACAAGTCGCCGTTGCTGCTTTAAACTTTGTACCTTCAACAACGATTTCTGTTTTTGTCAGAATCATGTTTTTAGGTTTCGAGCCACCCAAAACCAATTTTCCTTCCGCTGTAGAGCAGAAAGGATCCAAAGTGATATTCAACTCACCTTTGGCAGTGCTCGTGTTAGCTCTTTCTTCATCTTTTTTCGTAAATACGAACTTACCGTCAAACTTCGTAATAGAAGCTTTTCCGCTTTCAAGACCCGCAGCATCCACTTCAAAACTCAGGACAGTTTCCATACTCCCCGTGTTGGCTGCTTTATTCAAACGGCCATTTACAGTCCCTTTAGAAACCAAAGAGGCTTGATAAGAGTCAGAACCTTCAATGGCAGTTAAAGTCAGCTTCATGTCGTTTTCAAAAACATTCAAAAACGTCACGCCTTTTTCTTTATCGATAACAGTTTTTGAATTAGCCACTGTCGCCGTCAAAGACTGAATTTTATTTTCAGCCGTTTTAACCGTCACATTCCATTTTTTATTCAGTGTAGATTTATACTCTACACCGGCAACGTCATAAGAGATCAGGTCATTAGCGGCATTCAAAGTCACTGTGTAACCCTCGCCGTCTTTCAGAGCGACTCTTTCAGAAACTTTGTACTGAGACTTGATTGTTTTATCTTCCGAAGTTGCCAAACGAACAACATCCAAAACTTCGATGGCCTTATCTGCAAGTACGGCCACGCCAGAATATCCGCCGATTCTAAATTCGCCGCCACTTGCTCCGGGCTTCCCGGATTTACGAGCATTTTGCGCTTGAATCTTCGCACGTGTGTTCTTGTCAGTGACAGAGACATCACGAGGCGTACAAGCCGTGGTTAATAGAGCAGAAGAAACGAATAAAGCAGATAAAATGACGGATGTTTTCATGGCTCGGGAATTTATCCTGAAACAGGGGAAGATTCTAGTGGAACCTCTGCCGCCCTCCGCAAATCTAACCAATTCCTAAAAATTTACAGACGTGTCAAAAGAGTAAACAGGCAGCGAAGTCCGCCATTATTGATTTTAAGCTCTTTAAGGACTTTATAACCCGCAGGCGGGTTCTGAACACGCTCTTTATCAGGGTAAAGAATACCCAGGCGCTCGGGCTTATACTGACCACAAAGGACGTCGACCAGCCCTTTAAGACCACCTTTAATAGCTGTGGGCAAACGCTCTCCATAAGGAGGATTTAAAATCAGCCACAGGGGGCCCTCAGAGGGATACGTTCCTTCCAGGGCATCTTGGACTTTGAATTCACGCGGAGCCGACGCAAACGAGGACTTCTGCACTTCTTGAAGCTGACGCTCGACTTCAGCGAAATTCTTTTCTGCCGCTGGAATCATGTCCTCGCTGATATCAAAGCCGACAAATTTCTTAAAGCCATGAGCGGCTGGCATCTCGTAGTTAAAAGCAAAGCTAGGTGAAAGAAAAAGCTTCGGGACTTTCTTCCACTTTTGAAAAGCAAAAGGTCGTGCGAACTGCCCACTCCATAATGCGCGGGCCTCACTGAGAAGAGTCCCTGAACCCATCATGGGATCTAACAGGGTCACTTGGGAAAGCTCGGCTGGCGTCAAATCATTTGTCATCTCTTTTAAAAGATACGCCGCGATGGTTTCGCGCAACGGGGCTTCCCCTTTTAGGACAGACCATCCACGCTTGTGCAGATGTTCGCCTGTACTATCTAAACTGATCGTGCAAAGGTCATCATCCATGCGGATGTAGATCGATCCGCAGAGATCTGTTGCCGCGACGCCTTTGAATATTTCACTCAAAGCGGATTCCGCACTGTCTTGCAGACGCTTTTCATTATTCAAGCGGCTTTTTTGCGCCGCCACTTCCCATTCAACATTCGCCGACGCCAAGTACTCTTTCCAAGGCAGCGATTTCATCTTTTGATAGAACTTGGGCAGGTCTCGCGCTTTGAAAGAGGCCATTCTTAAAAGAACACGATTGGCGGTCTTTAAAAAGAAATTCAACTGGAGAGCGGCAAATAACTCGGTTTCGAACTCAAGCCCGCCTTGCATCACTTCAACTTCAGGAAAGGGCAAGGTATGAGTTTTTGCATCTTTACCCAAAAGATAAGGCCAGACCTCTTTCATTTCTGCAAGTGTGCGCTCTTCATAATCTAGTGGAGTCGAAACGAAAAAACGATTCATGAACTAAAATCTCCAATAGGCATCAAAGAGCGCGTAGTAACCGTCGGTTGGTGAAAGCTTGAACGAAGTGATATCCGTCGAGTTGATCGAAAAGCTTAAATGAAACTTATCCCAGATCTTAAGATAAGTCAGGTAACCCCCGACGGCCTTCTTTTCGAAGTTGTACGAAGGTCCCAAAAGAACGCGGTCCCAGTTGCCTAAGATAAATTCATATCCTGATTGCAAAGAGCTTGTTCCCAAGGATTTGATGGCCGTGGCGTCAGCGGCATCTTCAAAACTAAAAAGAGCCAGCGTTAGCAATGTGTGCGACACGACCGATTCAGAAGAAATAGAATCCCAATAAATATTCAAATTCAGAGTGCTGCGGCTTTCGCTAGGAATCTTTGCAAAGCTCAAACCGGTAGAGACCACATTCGAGTACGACTCATAGACATTGGCTTTTGCCGCCGCATTGTAGGCACCAATAAAGTTTGCCGGTACGATCGTATTCACCGTCAACCATTCCGTCGCCCCGTAACTGAGCTGACCGAACCAAGTGACCATGTATTCCCCTTCCCACAGAGTTTCTGCCGTTTCACCGACCGCAAGCCCTTGCGTGAAAAGAGGTTTGTATTTAGAGGAAATATTTTTATCAGACTCTTTGACGATAAGATCTGTTGAGCCTTTGTACTTTTCGTTTTCCGTGCTGAGATCCAAGTGCATCAATTGGTCGCCCACTTGCACAAAGTTAAGGCGTGATTGGCGCAAAAGTTCACAAGTCAAAGTGTAAGTGCCGTCTTGATTGTTTTCAATCCCCGAGACTTCAACAAAGCCGATGATTCCGATCGAAGGCGTATGGGATTCTAAGGCCAGAACTTCCCCGATATGCCAGTCATTAAAAGTAGATTCGGCCTTCAAGGTTTTGTGATCGATGATATTTTCAATGCGTGCGCGAGCTTCGGGACGATAATCACGCGAGCCTTCCGCCGCGGGCCCACGCAAAATAATAGGAACTTCATCTTCCATGGATGAATGTGCCTGCGCTGTCGTCACAAGAAGTAGACAAAGAAGAACCCTTAAGATCATGAATTGACCTTAACTTAGTTTTTGGGCTTGTTCAATTGATCCTTCAATGTTCCAAAGATACGCACGATTTCCATGCGGCGAGCGTCGTCAATGCCCCACATTTTATCCCATTGGAAGCGCGCAAGGCCTCCAGCTCCGGGTATAGAGCCTCTAAAGACGAGATAAGCAAAGCCCTCTTCCAAAAGAGTCTCGGATTTCGTATCGGTGACCGTTTTAAAGAAGGACATAAAACGCGGCGTGGCTGCGTAAATTTCATCCAAAGACAGCGTGCTACTGCCATCGGCATCGTACATCACCATCAAGCCTTCGATGTAGTGAAGAATCGTGACCATCGTACGAATATTCGCTGTTTCGACATAGCCGCGCTTCTGCGCTGGAGCTTCAGACGCCACAGCAAGGTGGCGATAGAACTGCTCCCAGTCCGCCGTGCTTAAACTGCGCACATATTGAACCATTCCTGGAAGATTATTAAAGTAAAGATCAAAGTGCTTTCTAATCTGCGACTTAAAACACTCTTCTTTGATAAAGGCATTTCCGAAAACATCTTTTTCTTCAATCAAACAACCCGCAAGACCCATATGATCTTGAACGGCTTGGGATGATGAAAGACCCGCAGCGACCAGCGTACTTACGAATTCATAAGTTTCGCTTTGGTCCATCACTTGGTCGCCATTCCCGCTAAAAGTGAAAAAGTTCGCTTCAAGAAAGCTGCGACCGCCTGAATTTGCAGAGCGAGGATCGAAAGCTTTTAAATCGCGCCCGATTTCTTGAAAATCATCGTACCAAGAAATCAAACCTGGTTGGGAAATGGACGCTGAAGTCATGCGACCTTGAGTGTTGTCACCCCAACCCAAAGTTAAAAGGCGAGCCAGGGCTCTGACGAAGTTTGCTTTCGTCAAAGACTTCCAGCTTTGTTTCATGTTTTTTGAGTTGCGAGCAATAATCAAACGCCCCTGCTCGTTAAAGCTTACAGGTGTTTCTTTCTTCAAGATTTCGCCATAGTCTTGCCAAGCAAGTTCCAGTGCTTTTTGCTCAAACGCATCATCGACCAAGCCCTTTTCAATCACGAAAGTGCGATTGAATTTTGTGTAAGCCTGATAAAGTTCTGCCTGCGTATATCCACCACCCATTTCGTCGTACTGAAGGCTGTCGACGAAACTTTGATGCAAGCGCCAGATATTGAACTCGCGAGCGATGGTTGCCAGATGTTTGCGTTCCAAACCTTGTAAGTCGCGTGTGTCGGCTTTTCTTTCAGGATCTAGGACTTTGATGAGCACCGCTCGATAAGTCTTTTTCAGAGCCTTGCCACTGATAGAACTTGGGAACTTCGCCGTCAGCTGTTCGATCAAATTGTCAATATCCTTGATCGCGATACGTCCCGTCGTTTTTAAGCCGTGCGAGTTTTGAATCAGCTGCAAAGACTGACCTAAGAACTGACTGACTTGACGCAATTTACTGCGGTCTTCGAATTTTAAATCGCTCAATGAATAGTGATATTTTAGCGCAAGTTCGTAAAGATTGATCAGCGTATCTAAACTCTCGCTCCACTGCAGTTTGCTCGTGAATTGCGCCCGCTCACCCATCAAGATGTTTTTTACGGACTCAACAACCGGGATCCACTCACTGTATTGGTCATAAGGGGCAAATGGAGTTTCACCGCGAATGAACTCGGAAAATCCGGCTAAAGCTTTTTTAGCGTCTTCAAAACTGTATTCTGATTTTGCGATTTGAGTCTTATCCAATAAGCGCTGTAAAGCCAGACGCAATTGATCGGTGGCCTGAGTGATTTGTTCCCACTCCGCGGTTTTTTGGGTCTTTTGATTTAATAAGATTTTTACGTGAGGAGCCAACTGTACGGCCTCTTCACGCACCACCTTCAGAATTTCAACCAGACGTACGATTTCTTCTTTAGTGATGTATGTTGTCGCGCCACCTAAAAGAGCTTGTTTGATTTTCATGAGCTCTGCTGCGAACTGAGGCGTCACGTTGTTTTCTTTTAAGAAATACTTTCCGAAGAACTTACGCATTTCTTCAACGGTATAGGCATTGGGCAAGGATCCGAACGTACGCTTATTGAAATACAAAAGGGCTTCGATCATGCAATCAGAGCCATCACGAATGTCTTTTTCTTGAGCGTCACCCACCGAAAACTTTTGCAGCTGATTAGGCAGACTTTGCAAACACTTAAATCTGGCGTCTGAAAGCTCCATCACCTGCGGTTCGGCTTTTTTACCGTTTAAGAATTCGCTGCAACCTACGGATGTGAATGCAAGGGCTGCGGCCATCGCGATGTTGATTTTGCTCTTAGAAAACATAAGCGGCTCCCAACATCAGACGGTCATTATTCACGAATTGAGCAATTTCATTTTGATTAGAAGCTGTCAGCTCCCCGGCTTTCACCATTTGCATTTCGCCCACCAAAGACCAAATGCCTGACAAACGAAAGCGGGCACTCAAGCGCACCAGATCAAATTGATTTTTATCAGAATGAGTGAAGCTGAGTTTTCCGATCAAGCGACGATTTTTACGGAAAGCATAGTTTGTCATTAAGGAAATCTGTTGCGCTTGCTTGTAAGGATAGCGAGTCATTAAAGCCGCGCGATCCGGGTTTGCCAATTCCCCTTCTTCACGCACATCGCCACCGATGATATCCAAATGCTGAAGGTTGACTCCCCAACGACCATTCGTCCATTCGATAAAAGGACTGAGCAGAACGGCATCTTCAAATACCGGATGAGTCCACTGCTCTTCGAAAATATCATCTTTATTCGGACGATCATAAAGACCACTGAAACCCATGCGAACCTGGTTCACTTTGTAGCTCACATCCATTCCCGCGAGCGAATGATAAAACACTTGGGGCTGAAGTTCGACGGCTCCTTTTAACTGAGCCATATCTAAATTTCCGTCATAGCCGATCGCCAACTGATTGGCGGGCTTATAAATATAACTTAATTGCGCCCGGAAACTTTGCGGATCCCCGAAAGAGATCTTGGCTCCAAATGAGTTTTGCAAAACGACTTGAGTTTCATTCGGGCGATCAAAATTATAATCAATAGCTGTCGCTTCACTGAAGATTTTAATGCTTTCAGGAGGACGACGGAACCACGGATTTCCCTTCACGAAACTTCCATTTTCAATTTCAAAGCTAGGGCCTTGATCGGGCAAGAAAAGGGGTGAAGCAAAAAGAACCAGCGTGTAGTACGGCTTGTCGACTTGATAGAAAAGTCCCACTAAACCTTGGCGTTCCGGCTGCAATGGATTCCATTTGAACAGAGGCTCCCACACGCCCAAATCCCAGCGCGCATCGAGTTCATTCCACAGCATGCGTTTGCGACCGATATAATAGGTTTCGTTTTCGTTTTGACGACTTTGAACGTAGAACTCAGAGATATTCAGATAGTTTAAAAGAGGGGCCCCCATCGCCACGCCACCGGCCACGTCCATCTTAAGAACATCGTCAGTGAAAGGGTCTGTTTTCAACTGAGCACCGACAAACTGATAATTCGTTTTTTGCGTAGCTTCAAAGGTCGGGCTGATGAAGGAATCCGAAAATAATCTCATCTCGGTTTGGACCTGGGCATGAGCCGGCGCTAGGTTCGCAATGAACCCCAACAAAGATGCTAAAATGGCCCCTAAAATGGGTCGGACTCTGAAAGCCATGGGCCTCCTTCTAAGAAATATAGATCAAAGCCTGTGCCCGGCGAGGCCCACTTTATGAACTCGCCTTTTATAAACTTTTAAACAAGTGACCTTTTTCGGCGGCTTTGCTAGGATTTGTGGGATGTTAATACGGGATCCTAAAAGTGCTAAATTTTTAATCATTCGCTTTTCAAGCTTTGGCGACGTCGTCCAAACTTTGAGCGTTCCCGCGGCCATTAAAAAGACCTATCCCGAAGCACAGGTTCACTGGGTCACTCGCAAGGACATGGCTTCTTTGCTACTCAACCACCCTGCGATCGACCGTATTTGGGAGTTTGACCGTAAAGCGGGCTTTAAAGGACTGCTTCGTCTTTGCCTGCAAATGCGCCAAGAAGGTTTCACGCATATTTATGATGCCCACAATAACACGCGTTCGCGCGTGATTAGTTTTCTGCTGCGCCCGTTAGGATTTATGGGATTGGGACCGGCTTTTATTCGTCGTTCGATTCGTCGCTGGAAGCGTTTCTTATTATTCCGTCTTCGTATCAATACATTTGAAATGCCTTTTTCGGGTCAAAGAGATTTATTAGAACCTCTTTTGCCTTGGGGCGTTTCCAAATATGCTCCCCCTGCTCCGCAGATTTTCCCAAGTGAGGAAAGTCATCGCAAGGCTCATGAAGTGTTGGGTGATTACGCTGGCTCTGTGGCGTTGGCACCTTCGTCCGCGCACTTTTTAAAGCGTTGGCCTAAGGAATACTGGAAAGAACTGATTCTGCTTTGTCCGGGACAGAAATTTGTTTTGCTGGGCGGTCCAGAAGATTCTTTTATTGAAGATATTCACGATGTCGCTCCTGATAGAACTTTGAATCTGGCCGGAAAATGTTCTTTGCAAGTGAGTTCAGCTGTTGTGGCTCAGTCATCTGCTTTGGTGAGCGCCGACACGGGTTTACTGCACGTCGCTGAACAGCTAGGAAAGAAAGCCATTGCCATGATGGGGCCTGCGCCCTTTGGCTTTCCGTCTCGTCCTTCAACGCGTATTATGGAAATCGAACTTCCCTGCCGTCCTTGTAGCAAACATGGTCAAGGTCCGTGCGTGAATAAAGAAAAATTCCATCAGTGTATGGTCGATATCACTCCTCAGCAAATTGCTGCTGAACTCAAAATTCTATTGGGTCGTTCTGTATGAGTTCTTTGATATTTTATTTTTATAAGTTTGTTCTGGTTCCTTTGGCTTACTTGCTTTTGCAGCTTTTCCGTCCTTTCTTACAAGGCAAGTTGCGTGAAATGATTGAGGATAAAAATCACGGCTTTTATAAAATTAAAAAACCAGGTGCGGAACAAGAAATCGCCGAAGCTCGCCCATTTTGGATTCACGCCGCAAGCGGAGAGATTGAATACGCTCGCCCTGTGATTCGCGAGCTGAAAAAACAACATCCCAATACTCCGATTCTTGTCACCTACTCGTCCCCGTCCGCAAAAAAAATTCTTGAGAGTCTTCATGACGTCGATGTCTGGGCGGCATTGCCTTGGGATTTAGACTTTGTTCTGACCGATTTCGTTGAAAAATGGAATCCGCGTGTCTTGCTCTTTTCCCGCACGGATGTGTGGCCGGTTTTAGTTTCCGTGGCGAAAAAGAAAAACATCCCGGCGGCGCTTTTTTCAGCGACCTTTGCCGACAATTCTTCCCGCCTTAAAGGTGTGACTCGTTATCTGACTCGCTATTCTTTAAATCACCTTGCGGAGATTCACTGTGTCTCTGCTGAAGATATTCAGAACCTCGATGATCTAGGAATTGATGTGCCCGTGGTGGCCAGTGGCGACACTCGTTTTGATCAAGTCTTTCACCGTTTAGAAAATCCCAAAGTTCTGAAAAGTGAACTGATCCCCAGCCCTGAGGATTTTATTTTTATCGCCGGTTCCACATGGCCTGAAGATGAAGCCATTCTGCTTCCGGCTTTAGAGAAGCTTAAAAATGTGCACATCCGCGTGATCATTGCGCCTCATGAAACAACCTCGGCTCATTTGGAAGCTTTAGAAAAACAAATGAACGAACTAGGACTTCGCTCAGTTCGTTATTCACAAGCCGATGTGTGGCCCGCAGGTTCGATTTTGATTATCGATCAAGTGGGAATTCTGGCAGAGCTTTACACTTGGGGTGATATCGCCTTCATCGGCGGTTCTTTTAAAAAACAAGTCCACAGCGTGATGGAAGCCTTGGCCGCCGGTCTGCCGGTGATGGTCGGCCCTCACCACCGCAACAATCGCGAAGCTCTTTTTTATCAAAAGAAGAATTATTCATCAGGAATGATCGTGCAAGTGGTTCACTCTGCCGAAGACGTTGTCGTTCTTCTTCAACGCATGAAGAAACAGCAATCGCAGATCCCCCACATCAAAGAAGAAATTCGCAACGAGATCGGCAAAAACCGCAATTCCACTCTGCGAGTCCTTTCCGCCATCGAAAAATTCGAATAGTGCCTATTGATGCACTGTAGACCCTAAAAAGAAGCAGGAACCTTGAGGGTGATTCCGTCGAGCTTTTGTTTTTTGGCTTTGTGATATTGGTTGAAGGCCATGTGCAAGCTTTTGTTTTCGACGACCTTTGGATTGATGGCGATTTTGTCGGCGTATTTGGCGAAATCGTTTTTTAGATAATATTCCGCCACTCTGAGATCCATAAGAACTCCGTCCACGCTGCCTTGAACCAGTCTTCTTAAGGTAGAGTCTTCACTGAGCACGGTGATGGTTTTAAGATCGCCATTTTTTATGAGAGCATTGAACTCGGCTGTGTTTCCATAGCCCCTTGTGACCGCGAAAGTTTTCCCTTTTAAGTCTTTAAGATCTTTCCACACTAGAGGCTTGTCTTTTCGCTCCACAAAAATCACGGGTGAAGAGAATAAACTTTTTGAAGCTGTAAATCCCGGTAGTACTTCGTCTTCCCATGAAGGGAAATAACCAACGAAGTTCTTTTTGCCGCCGTTTTTTTGAGCCTGCACCCAAGGGTAGAAGACAAATTCGATGATGATCCCCTGGGCCGCCAATGCCTTTCTTAAAGCATCCGCCGCTGTGCCATTGCGATGACACTTTGAACACGTATAAGGGGGCCAATCTAGGGTCGCCACGAGCCAGGTTTCTTGCGCCCACGCGGACGTACAGACAAGCAGAGAAAAGAGGAACATTTTCAACATAGAAACAACATACCCGCGAGGGCTCCTTAGAACAACAAAGCTCTCTATCTCAGGACGAGAAATCACTGACACCTTAGTCACCGACGATGACCGCATAGAAAGGCTAGACCTTCTCATATGGCAAAAAGGGGCCCTGACAATTCACGGCAGCTGTACAAGCCTTGTCTGCCAAGTCTTGTAATTTTGAAATAAAAGGGCCAACCCCGAGCACGGAACTTGAAATACATCCTTGCAGTTACTAGGGGTTGGCATGAATAAGTTTGTAACTTCAACAGTTTGTCTCATTTTGATACTGAGCTCACAGGTGTTTGCTCAGGGTCAAAACGTTTTGACTTTACCAGAGGCAAAACAAGATAAGAAGTTTTCAGCGGACTGGCGCATTCGCCTTTCCGGCTCTGACGTGCGCGACGACCAAAGCCAATCCAAAGTCGTTGATATCCGCACGGAAATCAAAGCGAAATACAACCTAAGCTCATCCCTTCTTTTAGATGTTCAACCTGTCTTGCGCTTGCAGTCAGGTCAAACACAAAGCGTGAATGGCGCTGATCAACCAGAGAACAGAATCACATTAAAACAAGCAGCAGCTCAGTACACGCCGTTTTCATTCTTCCGCCTGACAGCTGGGGCTTTAGATCAAGACTATATGCACACCGCGATTCTTTTAGATTCTATTGCCTTCCCCGCGGCGCGTGCCGAAGGTGTTCTTAAAACTGGAAACTTCAAAACATTGTTGGCCGTAGAAACAGCTATTCCTACGTCCACTTCATTCAGCACAAATACGAAAGAATTAGAGCCGACACCGTCCTTAAATACAGCGGCTTTGCAGCTGAACTGGCAAGCGGCTAGAAACCTTTACTGGAAAAACTCGGTAGGTTATTTCATCTATAACAACCTTCCTTCCGCTGTGGCGGAAAAGTCCCGTCTGCTTGGAAACGAAGTCAATAAGATCTCGGACGCTCAATACGCATTCATGCACAAATATGAAGGCATCGAGGCTTCTACAGCCATTGAGTTTCCCGTATTCAGTCTTTTGGATCTTTCTTTGGGTGGCCAATATGTCTTGAATCAAAAAGCACCTTCGGATCAAAACATGGGTTACCGTTATTACGTAGGTTCTGAATTCCACTTTTCTAAAGGTTTGGATCTTGTTGTTGAGGGAAGCTACTTCTCTATCGCACCAGAGGCCGCAGTTTCTTACTTCAACGCTTCCGGTTTTGAAACAAACCGCATCGGTTACGCTGCGGAGACTTACTTATCATTTAAAAAAGAAGGCTTTAACTTAGGCATTAAATATATAGATGCCGAAGTGATGTTTTCAAATGCCATCCAATCTCGCGAAAAGACCTTGTTGATTAAGCTGGAGACTTTCTATGCAAACATCTAAGATGACACTTGTAAAAGCCCTTTTAGGACTTTCGCTATCAACAGTCTTAGCTGCGTGTAACCTACCAGCGCCTAAAGACAAAGAGACAGACAACGCGACGGCGGCGACGTTCACGGCGCAGGCTATGGCGGATAAATCCAAAGCGTTGGAAGTGCGTGTTTCTGGCGACTTCGCTTTACCTTCCTCAAAAGTATTCAATCTTCAAGCTTGTGTGAAAGATGTTGCTTACGACAAAGCGATTGCAGGTCATGATTTTATTATTGAAGAAAACAACACCAAAGTAACTTCTGATAAAGCGGGTTGCTTGACGTGGGCTGAAAAAATCAACTTCAACTTCTTAGGCGAGTCTCAATACATTCGCATTGAAAGAAGAATTAAAGGTTTGGGTCTTCACAAAGGTGTGCAGAAGGTCGCTTTCGCTATCAATCCTTGGTCTCATGGAGAAAATTTAGCTCCAGTTCTGAACCCTGACGATGGCGCGAACATCCCCGCTCTGGTTAATGGCGCGGAAGAATCTAAACAAGCTTTGAAAGGCTTTTCTGCTGACAATAAAATGACGTCACGCCCATTGTGGGTGGAAGACGGTCGTTTGTTTGTAACTGAACAAAAGTTAACAACGGCGGGTGTAGAGCTTTTAGTAGAAATGCGTCCGACGCCTTCCCTTCAATTGACAAAAATGAATGGCGAGATGGTTCTTTACCCATTGAAGGCCGGTTCATTTAAAGCTCGTCTTAAAATCATCCACATCTATCAACAAGGTGGAAAAGAAGTTCGCCGCCTTTTGAGCGAATCACCGATGATGGATGTGAAGATGGAAAACGCAAGCTTGGGTGTTAAGTCTGTTATGTCTTTGCCAGCGATTCCTACGCGTGGACAATTGATGTTGGGTCTTGAACTTGAGCCGGTGCAAGCTCCACAAGGTTTAACTAGCTTTGATGGCATCTATCTTTTGGGTGAATATGATCAGATTAAAGGAGCCTCGTTCCTTCGTTTAAATACCGTGGTTGCTCAGACTAAAGATTTCAAAATTGCGAACTACATCAATGCAACGATTGCTGAAGTGGCAAGAAAGTCACCAGGGACTTCTTCAACTGCGGGTGATTCTAAAGCTTCTGATTCTCAAGGTACGACAACGCCTTCTTCTTCTGATGAAGACGGCGCTTCGTCTTCTGAGATCGTCTTTGATTCTGATGCTTACCAAAAACCAAAAATCGAAGTGTCTCAACTTGAGTTCCGCTTCGTTCGCGTAGGTCAGGAAAAAACTTCGACTCGCGAAGTGTTCTATACAGTGAAAGCTTGTGTGCGCAATGGTTTGGATCAAAAGAATGCCCGCGCTCACTCTTTCAAAGTGACGAAGTATCGCCAATCTGAGTCTGAACCTGCAACGACCGTGACTGTGAAAACAGACAACAACTCGTGCATCAACTGGGATGAAAGCATCACATTTAAATATTTCGACTGCCAACGTTACCTTAAAGGTTTCGTGCAAATCGAAAATGCCGACCTGGGAATGAAAGAAAAACTTGAAATCATCGTGAACCCTTGGGAATCGATGGGAGTTTTAGCTCGCGATATGCGCTACGTAGATCGCAGTGAAAAACTGGTTCTAAGCTGTACTCAAGAAAGCCGTCCGCGCACGCAAGTATTGGTGGAAGGTTTTAGCTACAACACTCTTTCCTATAACTACGGCATTGATTCTTTGTTGAACTTAACTGTGACCAAGAAAATCCAAGTTAAGATGGAACCACGTCTTTTGGTTTACTCAAGCCTTGCCAATGGCCGTGGTGAATCCGAGCGTCTTCGTGACGGTATCTATCTTTTAAAGATGGCTGTTGTTCAAAACCGCGATTACGACTCTAACAACACTTATGTTACAGCTACTCAAAAGTTAGTGACAGCAATGAGTGGTCAAATCAACACGGAGATGACTTTCCAAACTCAAGACTTAAAAGCTCTTGGAAACCGCAACAATATGCTAGTGGAAATTTATCCCGTCGATGAACAAAAAGTAGTTCTTGAAGGCAGCACATTGCGCTTGAAAGACGATAAAGCGACTTTGGATTCAGCGATCGATACAACAACAGGTCTTGAGACACCGACTTTTATTGGTCCGGTGACTTTGAATATCGATGAAGCGTCTCGTCCCTTGCGCGTGATGGAGCCTTCTTCGGTCAATGCCTTTCTTCTTGCGGGTCAAGGTGACAACGCCGGCAATGGGAAATTCATCATCAATAAAATCGTAGCTGAAGGGCAAAAGGTTGCCGCTGAAAAGCGCCAAAGAATTCAGGCGCGCGCTGACAAAACTCAGTTCGCTAAAGAAAACAATCTTGAAATCATCAATGTGAAAACGGCAGATGAAAAAGCTCCGCTGGTGAAAGCTCTTGTGGGCTCAACAAAACTCGTAGAGAGATTGATTGTTACGAAAGCCGATTTAAAAGAGATTATTGAAAAAGGCGAGATCTCTCCAGCGACGGCGCAAAAACTTTGTGCCTTCTGGTCAAGCGACTATTTCAGAACTATGCAAGCTGATAAAGGCGGCGTGATCTATGAAAACTCACGCATGGCTTTCGGTATGGATTGTTACAATGCGGTTCGCAAAGATCCAAAACGCTTCTTCCAGACTGAAAAACACATCTTGGTGAAAGAAGTGGGTGGCTCGCAATTTCAAAAAGGGTTCAATCAAGGTTTGACGGTAGGTACGAGCTTTGCGCTTTCAACTTCTCACCAAACTTCGAAAAGCCGTTCGACAAGCATTTCAACAAAACTAGGACTTTCTAAAAAGTTCTTGGATCTTCTGTCTGTCGGCGTGGATTTAAGCTACACACTTTCTTGGAGTGTGTCGGATTCGAATAACACGAACAACTCCATCAGCGTGAACACATCGACTTCGATGACGGTTCAACACAATGTTTTCAAGGTTCGCGTAAATAAACATGAACAGTGCGCGATTGTACGCCTGAACCCGACGCTATTTATGAAAGACCCGAATGCGGGTTGGTTCACAGGTCGTCGCGACTATCTTTCATTCTTAAACGCGCGTATGTCTGAAGAGGATATGGCGACTGCCGCGACTCGTGGTTTGATGATTTGTGACGGTGAAATTCGCCAGAATGCGATCGATATTACCGAGAACTACTACTTGATTGCGCAAGAGTCGAACAGCTCACAGATGCAAGACAATGGTGATGCTCGTAACAGAAACTTCTTCATCGCTTTACGCTCGAAGAACGATTACAACCGCTTCGTTCTGGCGATGAAAGGTGAAGCTAAAATGCCAACAACTGCGACAAAAGAAGAAGATCCTGCAGTGCAAGCGGCGCGCAGCATGGAGCAATTGTTCCAAATGTCGGGCCCTGCTTACCCAGGAACTTTCTTGGCAAACTAAAGTGTTGTGAAGTGCTTTTCTAAAAACTCAAGGCTGCGGATGCCAAACCAAGAGTAGGACTCTCCGTTCACCACAGCCCCTTCGATGCCGAGCTCTTTGAGTTCGGCTATTTTTTTGTGAAACGGAAAAGGCTCTGACGAAAACAAGAAGAACGCGTCTTTCATTTCTTCTTCGTCGATGACAGGGTACTTCTCCCCTTCCGGAAACTCCACGAGTGTGGCCCCTAGTTTTTCTAAGACCGAGCCGATGTAAGTTTCGCGCGTGACACCCATCCAGGGTTTTTTCCAGATCATGTACATGACCCTGTCATAAGAGCGCGACGGCGGTTTCACCCACTCCATAAAATCAGGAATCTTTTGAAAATCCCACTGACGTGCTGGAGCTTCGACAATGTCCAAACACTTTACCGACCACTCCATCAGGGAGGCATTTTCAAAATGCTCCCCAAGCCGCGAAAGCTCGCTTTGCAAATTGGAGAGAGAAGAGACATGGGTCGCTAGATAAGGCACCGGGCATTCTTCCGCCATTTCTAACGGATTTTCTTCCTGGTCTAAAAGAACGAGATCGGGTTTTAAATCCATCACCAAATCCCAAGAGACTTCTTTGGTGCCACCGACAATGGGAATATTTGTGATCATCTTAGGAGGATGAATACAAAAACGTGTGCGTCCAACGACGTTGACACCTGCTCTTAATAAAGTTTCCGTCCAGGACGGAACCATACTCACCACTCGCATTAAAACCTCTCTAGATAGATTACCCGCCGAGCCAAATTGAAGTCAAACTTGACCGTCCCATCGGCTCAGCAGACTATAGGCCCTTAACTTTGTGAGGTGTATTTTATGACGCAACTTTTCCCTCTTCGTGAAAAACCAGCTTTGAGTGCTTACAAAAAAGGCGATGTTCTTGTGCTTTTTGGCGAGCTCTTTTCTCGCGGTTATGCCAATGGTTTGGTCGAAGAAGCAGAACGTCGTGGAATGACTATCGTCCGTGCCACTGTAGGACGTCGTGAAAAAGATGGTTCTTTGCGCGCTTTGACGGCAGAAGAAACTGCCAATATTCCTCAACCTTTCATCAATGTTCCTTTGGAAGCAGGCTTCGATATGGATGCGGCTTCCAATGGCGTGACTCCTTGTGATCAATTGAAAGACATCAAATTGAGTGATTGGGATAAAGCCGAGTTGGATTGGAAAGCCATCGACGAATCGCAAACTAACGGTGTTGCTCGTTTTAAGAAAAACACTGAGCTTTTCATGAAAGAGTTAGAAAAGCACGTCCCCGCAGGTGCGAACGTCTTGTTTGCTCACTTGATGGCCGGCGGTGTTCCCCGTACGAAAATCATCATGCCACTTTTAAACCGTGCGTTTAAAGGAACAGGCGACCGTCACATCCCAACTCAAGCGCTTTTGGATTCTCAAATCGGTCAATTCTGCCTAAGAAATTTTAACGAAGTGACGGCCGAAACTTTCCGTCACCTGATTGAGATTTCAGCACCTCTTCGCAAAAAGTGGGAGTCTCAAGGGTCTCACGTTTCTTACACTGCTTACGGTTACCATGGCACCGAAGTTATGATCGGCAGCCAGTATCAGTGGCAGACTTACACTTGCTACTTCCAAGGCTGGGCAAAAATGGCTTTGGAAAAACATGCTGAAAACTTCTTCAAGCAAGGCGTTCACTGCTGCGTTTACAACTGCCCAGAGATTCTAACGAACTCAAGCTCGGTGTTCCAAGGGGTTGAAGTATCACTTTACCCTTTACTTGCAGCTATCCAAAAAGACGCTGGAGATAAAAAACACGCCGAACAAGTTTTGAGCGATTGTAAAAAACTTTTGAAAGACGATGTGACGTTTGAGCAAATCAAATCGTTCACTGATGACTACCTCAAAAACCCACTGACTTTAGAGTTCACGAACTACGAAAAATGGCCTCAACATTCCCGTCAGGATCAAATGGAGTACATGCTAAAGAGCTCGGATCATCTTTTCTCACTGCATAAAGATGAGAAAAATTTAATCACGGCAGTTTTGAGCGAAGTCGTGTTTAAATCCTGCGGCTACGTGATGCTTCATGATTCATGGCAACCGAAAGCTCCTGTGGCTTGGATTGGCCACGATCTTGTAGCACGCTGTATGTAATATGTCGGTACAAGCTGGAGAAAGCTGGAGCTATTCCAAATTCAAATTTCACGGACTATCGCTGTCGGGCATCCGCACAGCGATAGCTATGCCCGAGCTTTCGTTAAGCTTTGATGTGGCCCAAGGCTACCCTTACCTTTTAAACCTAAAGCAATACTTCATCACTCACGGTCACTTGGATCACGCCGCCGGTGTTCCCTACATCATCTCCCAAAAAGCCATGAACTCCCAAGAACCCGGCAAGTTCTATATGCCGCCCTCTTTGGTAGAACCCCTAGATAAAATCATGAAGCTGTGGGAACAAATCGAAGGCCACGAGTATCGCTACGAATTCATCCCCGTAAAACCCGACGACGAATTTCAAATCAACGGCAACACCTACGTGAAAGTCTTCCCAACCACTCACCGTATCGAATCCTACGGCTACACCGTTTTTGAAACCGTCAAAAAACTAAAAAAAGAATACGTGGGCTTAAGCCAAGACGAAATCATCGAGTTGCGCCGAAAACACATCAACGTCAACGAAGTCCACGAAATCCCGATGGTGAGCTTCACCGGCGACACCCAAATAGAATTCCTAGATTCCAGAGACTGGGTCAAAAAATCCAAAATCCTCTTCCTAGAAGCCACCTATTTGGATGAAAGAAAAACCATCGACCAAGCCCGCCAATGGGGCCACACCCACATCGACGAAATCATCCCCCGCCTCGACGAAATCGAAAGCGAACAAATCGTCTTCATCCACGCCTCCAGCCGCTACAGCGACAAAGAAGCCCTACGCCTCATTCGAGAAAAAGTCCCCCAACGCCTCCACAACAGAGTCGTCCTCTACCCCGGCCGCTAAAAAAAAACAAACGCGCCCAATACAGCGTAATAAAAAACACGTAAACATTTTTGATTGGAATTAAAGACACCAGTTTTTACCGATTGCCTGAGGGAGCGGATTCGGGAATGAGTCCGAAGTGAAGGGCCTTAGCCGGCGCCACGATGGCGCGAACCGCACGAAGTGCGGCGGCGATTGAGCCACGACGGCGTGCCCGAACGAAGCGACTCATTCCCGAATCCGCTCCCTCAGGCAACCGCGTTCAAAAACTAGAACATGTCGTTGAGCCCCATCCAAATCTTACGACTCTTAGACTTTTTATTACGCAAATAATCCACCCATTCTTGAGGAGATCTTTTTTGCCAATTCTCAGCCAAATTAGCCGCAAAAATCAAAGGACTGTAGCCTTGACCGATGTGATCTTTCGGAGGACGAAGAGCCGTCAACATCTCAGGACCATAAAAACCCGTTGGCACTAAACGATCACGTTCGCCCAACTCACCAATGATCAAAGCGCCAGGAACTTGTCCCAACACTGTACGACTCAGAGGCCCTGAAGATTCTGTCGCTGGAGGAACTCCCGCAGAGCCCACGATCACTAATCCTGCTTCTGATTTTTTACTTAGAAGTTGAACAAGATCCTTCGTTGAATCATTCACTTTCAAATTGAAATCAAAGAACACGAAACTTGTGCCTTCTGGCAAAGAAGTGATGCGTTCTTTCAACGCCTCCATGTCCACTTCGCCCGTCGCATCGTAAGGAGTGTAATTCACCAAATCACAGCTTTTGCAGGGACGAGATTGCTCCGCAAAGAAAGGCTTAATCTTACTATCAAACTCGGTCGCTTTTTGCTGACCGAAGTAGATCACCGTGGTTTTTCCATTAGGAAGTGCCGCTTGCGCCCATGTCGCTCCGCAAGACGCTAAGATCAAAAAACTTCCCGCCAAAATTTTTTTAAAATTCCATAGATTGCACGTAGTCATAAAGTCAGTTTGCCCCCACCCCTGCTTTGCTGTCGACTTTTTTAATAATATATTGAACAATCGACATATGGAGTCATGGAGTCAGGTTCGCATATTTCATTCGGGCGATGAGTATTATCAAAGCCTTCTCGAGGATATTCGTAAAGCCCAACGAAGTATCACGATCGAATCTTACATCTTTGCTCTCGACAAACTGACGATGCCTATAATTGAAGAGCTTGGAAAAGCGCGAGCTCGCGGCTGCAGCGTGAAAATCGTGGTCGATGGTTTTGGCTCCTATTACTACATTCCACAACTAGATCGCTTGTGCTCTCAGCATGGCATTGAGTTTCGCGCCTTTCATCCGTTTCCCTATCCTCTTTTGTGGGCCCGAAGTCTTTTTGCGAAGTACTCCTTAAACGGAAGTTTTTTGATGAAGCATATGAATCGCCGCAATCATCGAAAAATTTCGATCATTGATGAAAAGCGCGCTTACTTGGGAAGTTTTAACTTCGTTCAAGACCACTGCGCTAGCATCGTAGGCTCGCGCGCCTGGCGGGACACGGGCGCCTGGGTTGAGGGTGATGCGATTAAATATTTAGTTCTCGCTTTTCAAATCAGCTATCTGCGCACTTATATCAAAGGCCTTATCAATTGGGTGGGACGCTGGAGAGTTCGCGTAGAGCCTCACGAAAAAATCTTACGCTTGAATACAACTCAACGTACACGCCGTCGCCTGTACCGCGATCTTTTGCATCGAATCGCTTCGGCCAATAAGCGCCTTTACATTACAACGGCCTACTTTTTACCCAAAAGATCTTTGCTACGAGCCCTTCTGAAAGCCGCTCGTCGTGGCGTGGACGTTAAAATTCTTATTCCCGGAAAATCCGATGTGCCCGTGGTAAAGTGGGCGGCCTTTTACATCGTCAAATTCTTGTTACAAAAGCGCATTCCCATTTATGAATACCAAAAAACCATCTTGCACGCGAAAACGATGATTTTGGATGACGAGGCGTTTATCGGTTCTTTCAACCTGAATCATCGCAGTTTATTGCATGATCTTGAGGTGGAAGTGGTGTTAAACGATGCCGAAAGCTTGCATAACATGACCCAACAGTGGACGACCGATTTAGCCAACGCAAAGCTGGTCTCTGAAAAAGATTTAGCCGCGCGCTCTTGGTTTGCTCGCATGATTTACAATATCGCCTTCCGCCTGCGTTATTTGCTGTAGTTTTTATTTTGACCCTGCCCTGTGAATTGGCGATCCTTAAGACATGAATTCATACGTCAAAATTGCGATTACCGGTGGGCCTTCGGGCGGCAAAACTACATTGATTGAAGCTTTGAAAAAAGAACTGGGACAAAAATGCGCCGTGGTTCCTGAAGCGGCCAGTATTTTGTATCGTGGAGGATTTCCTCGCTTTAAAGAAGCTCAAGGCATCGTGCATGCGCAAAAAGCGATTTACTACACACAAAAAGAATTGGAAGAGATGATCTCCACTTTAAGCCAAAAATCCCTGATCGTTTGCGACCGCGGATCTTTGGATGCGATTGCTTATTGGCCGGGACAAGCCGATGAATTCTTCCAGCTTGTGCAAAGCTCAAAGGAACAAGAGATCGCCCGCTATGACTGGGTGATTCACTTGGATACGGCGTCTTCTGATTTTTATGACACGACAAACACCATTCGCACCGAGACTTTTCCAGAAGCTTGGGACTTGAACTCAAAAATCAAACACGCGTGGGAGGGTCATCCTCGTCGCGTCGTGATCACGCATAACGAAGACTTTCTTTCTAAAATGACAACATCATTGTCCGTCATCAAAGCCATCATGGCTCATAAGAGCGCAGATGAGATCAAAAAGGAGCTTTTGTAATGACAAAATGCCTGCTTGCTTTGCTTTGTCTACTGACTGCATTTTCATCTTTGGCGCAAACTCGCACAAGCAAACTGAAGCCCTTGTACTTCCAGGCGGATAAAAACAATCTGCAAGTTCTTCCGCAAAGATTCGAATACACGTTGATCGACGAAGACCGTTTAAAAATCGGTGATATCTTAATCGATACAACTCAAATCACTTTCCAAATCGAACCTTCCACTCAAAAGGGTCTTTATCGCATTCGCTTCACGTGGCCTGCAGGTTTAGTTAACGAAGGCGAACTCTCGGTAAAAAATAATTCCGGCAAAGCGATTTTCACAACGGTTCTTACAAAAGAAAATGTCACGATCACTGACGGCGCTCCGGCGACTGGTGAAGATGAGCATCTGCGCTCGCAAGTGGCAACTTTTTCTGCCGACGAGGTCGAAGCATCTTTGGTCGATGATATGAAGTACTTCCCCTTCATGAGTTTCTGTATTTACCGTGAAAGCGAAGAAACCCGTATTTACATGTGTTCTAAGGAGCTTTACTTAAGCTCTCAACAAGGGCAAATGGTGGTAAAAACCCGCTCGAGCACGAAGAAAGCGGCGCAGGTTGAAATCAACGGCAAGATCGTCGGAAATCAAGGGATCATCTATCTGAACGACCGCAGTGAAAACGTGGCTTTCAAAGCCCAAACTCAAACGGGGGCTTTTTTCGAGATTGAAACTCGTAAGAAGGACGTTGATTTCAAAGATGCGGTCGTTTCTGATGATGGAAGTCGTATTATTCTGACCGCCTCTGGTGCCGAACCCGTGGATGAAAAGAAAGTCAAAAAGCTTTCTGAAACCGATTGGCAAATATCTCTTTCTAAAAACCGTCCAGTCCTTTACCTCAAAGGTGATGGCGATATTCCGATGCGCCAAGAATTTTACGTGCGCGGTGAGTTACCTAAAGCAAAAAGCCGTCCGTATCTTTCGCAAAAATCAGTGTCTCGCACTTATGCTTCGAAACTTTCTTTCACCGGCATCAGCCCTGAAGGTGTGCAAGTTCGTGCGCCTGAAAACGATGGGACCTCTCAACTGGAGCCTCTAAAGAAAAACCAATTTCAATGGACGGTCAGTGGCATTCCTGCGGGCGTTGAAACTCGTCGTTATCTGAATGTCCAAGCTGATGGTCAAAACTTCGTGGCGGGTTACGATGTGTTTCGTGGTCAGCCCTTTGGTTTGGGCGTGGGTGCCTCTTATCAAACACCCTCGGGCATTGCTTTTGGAGCTTTAGAGTTTCAGTGGTGGTTTGAAAACTTCTTAATGATCAACGCTGATTGGTCCCGCTTTAAGTGGGGGCTTTCGGTTGAAAGGCTGCAGCACTTCACAGAAAAAGACGAGGTTGCAAAAGTCGATTTCACGACTCTGGAACTAAAATGGCGAGCGCACGAAGGCTTTAACTTGATCGACGCCACTTGGGGATTAACGTTGCCATTGCAGATGGTTCAAGGTGAAAACGCCAGCGCCACAGCTTACGGTCTTGGTGCTTTCTGGCTTAAAAAACCGGGTCGTTGGATGAAGCCTTTCATGCATTGGACTGAGTATAAACTGCAATACTTCGCGGGTTCTTCCGGAAGTGACTTCAAAGTGTCTTCGGCTTACAACCTTAAAGCCTTGGCTTATTGGCAGTTCAGCTCGGACTGGTATTTGCGCTATGGCTTAGGCCTGAGCGACTACAAATATGATCCGGCTGCAGCAAAAGAAGAAATGCAGATTGATGTGGATGCGGGACTTTTCTGGAAATTCTAGCGCTTTTTAAAGAAGCCTGAAACAACCTGTTTCAGGTCCATATTGAAGACGTCTTGTTTTTTGTTGGCCGCTGTTAAAAGCGAGATCTCGCGACGAGCTGGGATGAATGAAGGATCCAAAGCCACGCTCTTTTCAAACGACTTTCTTGCGGCCACGACATCCCCTTTGATCTTATTGAAAAGACCAATCACGAATGGGAATAAAGTGTCATAGCGCTCATCCGGCGGAACCTGAACTAGTTCTAACTCTACTTCTTTAAGTACAAATTGTTTCTTCGCGGGATCTACAGAACCCAGTTTTGCCCAAGAGCTGTACAAGTGCAGCTGTTGAGTTTGTGGATTCAGTTTTGTGATTTCTGCCAACGTCTCTAAAGCTTTCGCATATTGATTGTATTGAAGCTGCTTTTTCACTTCTTCCATCAAAGTCGTTGCGCGAAGTTTGGCTTCGGCTTCCGATTTTTGCGTCGCTTGACGGTACTGATCAATCTTACTGGAGTCTTGAGACGCGGTGACGGCATCTTCAGCGGTTCTTTTGATTTTACTCCACACAGCGAAAGCTTCTGACGTGGCATCCTGAGGTTGCTCGCCCAACATCGTCAAGAACTCCTCTAACGCCGCTTCCATAGAAGCACCACCTGCGGCTGTTTCCATGTAAGAAGTGATTTCATAACCATTCTTGCCATCAAGCTCGGCCCAGATTTTTTTCAAAACTTTCAACTGTTCTTGCGGATTTGCAAAAGCCGCGCGCTGAGCAAAGACCACCAAACCTTTAGTTAAAAGGAAGTGGATGGCTTTATACACCGCAATTTCACTATAGCCTTTGACATCCAAAAGCTGCGAAAGCGTCATTTGATTATTGAGCTTTAAAGGCAAACCCTCTAAGGATTTGATCAAAGACATTGTCAAAGCTGGATGGTCTTCACGGAATGTCGGACTTTTCACGATCACATTCCCCGACCACATCACATACAAAGACTTCAACCAGTTCAAAGAAATCTTGGAAGCGATCCAGTCATGAAGATAGTAAGACAAGGTGTCAGCATCAATACTTGGATTGCTCATCTCAACTTCCGCCGAAGCAAAGTTCACGCGGATTTTCTGATCAACAATCGTACGCACCAAGCGGATGTTCATTTGCTCCATCAGAATCAAATCAAATGCATGCGGGCTGAGCTGATTGTTTTGAATCAGATAATTCCCGATACGGCGATTGTTTTTATCGCGCAAAGCATTTTGCACGTCTTTGGGAGTCGCATACCCACTTTGAATAAGCATTTCCCCTAAGAACGTCGTCTTATCATCCACGTCGACACCGACGATATTCCCATTACAGAATGAAATACCAGAGACAGATCCGTCAGCGTTATAGATGTTCAGATAACCACTGCTCTTAGTTTCTACCAGAAGCGAATACAAGAAGGGCAAGTCAAAACCGCTGACTTCCTCAATGGACTCAATCACTTTTCTTTTTTGACGACTGGTCACTGTCGGATTAGCAAACATTTGGTAAAGAAGCTTACGGGCGCTCGAGGACTCTTCCCGCTTTGGTGCTTCTTCTTTTTTCACCAACTTTAACACCTGTTCCATTTCAAACGGCTTTTTCAAAAATGCAATTGCTTGCGTGCTTTGGGTCGCCTCTTGAATGAATTGTTTGTCGGTGTAGATACCGCTCATCAAAACAACTTTGAAACGAGCGTTAGGATAATTGTTACGAGCCTGCTTGATAAAATCCAAGCCGGTCATTTGTGGAAGAAGACAGTCACAGAAAAGGAAATCTAAATTATTTTGCGTGGATAGAATCGTATTGGCTTCATCTGGACGAGCCGCCAAATAGACTTGATGACCGGCGCGACTTAAAATTTCTTTTAAGGCGTTTCCGATGGCCTCGTCGTCTTCGAGAATTAAAATACGGTTTTTACTGCTTGAATCCACGTTTTTCTTGTCGGTGTTTTAAAGGAAAGCATTGAGCGTAAAATAGGAAAAGCGGGACTGAAGATCAGTGCCCGCTTCCTTTTCTAGACCTAAGACTTGCTGGATTACTTCTTAAGGAACTTGAAATATTTGGACTCAATAACGTCCATCTCCATTTCATTGCCTTCTTCGTCTTTAACCGAAGCCGGTGGCGTCACACTGCCTTCGCTGAACTCTGTCCCATAACGAAACAGGACGTTCTTTTCAGAGCCCGAGTCATCGTTGTAGTAAGGCACAAAGAAAGAGTTCACCTTCCCCGTTGCTGGCAAGAAACCATCGACCATGTTGATTTGATCTACGATCACTTTAGGGCAGTTGCTGAAAGCGATTTGCGCTCCCGAAGCCGTCCCCATCCATTTGATCCACTCACGGATACCGCAAGAGTTGATGCTCTTAAGACCACCCAATTCAACTTCAATGCTTGGATTGCCCGCGATATTGAATTGAGAAAAGTCGACATCTTCGTCAATAGTCCCCGCCATTTGCACAACAAGTTTGTCGGCGGCTTTATTCATTTTTACATCGAGTTTACCCATTTCTCTTCTCCTCGTCGTTCACGTTCAAATCGTTTTATAAATTTAGTTAAGACCTTCATTTTTTACCACAAAAAAGGTCACATCATCGACCAAGGGCGCCCCTTGACGGTGCTCTTGGAAGCTGACAGCAAAGCGATCTACAGAATCGCCCACTCCCGGGAAATCTTTGTTTGCGGCAATGAGTGCTTTGATAAATTCTCGTTCGCCCCAGGCTTCTTTTCCCGGATTCTGAATGTCAGGGATACCGTCTGTGTAAAAGAAAACGGCATCACCTTGTTCTACTTGAATACTGGTCTGCTGGTAAACAGAATCTCGCGCTTGTCCCAATCTGGGATTGTTCACTTCATTTAAAGGGATTAAATCCTTTTTCTTTAAAGCGCCGTCGGTTTTTTTGATCAAGAACGGTGCTTCGTGAGAGGCATTGCAATACACGAGCTCCCCTGTCTCTAGATCAAAGGATGCCAAAAAGAAGGTCATCATGATACGGCCTTTTGAAACGTCATAGATGGAACGATTCAAAAGCTCTAAAGCTTTGTTCGGAGAGATATTTAATCTTTCAATGATTGTCGATGCACTTTTCGCGGCACTGGTAATGAGAGCCGCAGGAGCTCCGTGTCCTGTTGCATCCCCGATCCACAAGAAGATTTTATTTCCGATTTGACAGTAGTGCCACCAGTCGCCACCGCACTCACTGGCAGGCTCGTAGTAGCCGGCAATCGCCAAGGGGCCGATCTTCGCTCGAGTTTCTGGGAACAGAGTTTCTTGCACCGTCTTTGCGGTTTGTAGTTCCGATTCCATACGCGCTTTTTCAGCGGTTTGTTCTAACAGACGCGATACTTCCGCCGCCATGATATTGAAGTTTTCCGCCAAGCTTCCCACTTCATCATTGGACTTCACATCAACACGAATATTGAAATCCCCTTCAGCAACTTTACCTGTCGCAGTGAAAAGCTGAGTCAAAGCTTGCGTGATACCACTAGAAGCAAAAAGACTTAAAATCACCGTCAAAGAAATCAAGATACCAAAGAAGATTAATGATTTACGGATAAGAATTTGCACCGCACCCAAGGCTTTTTCTTTTTCAACCGTTGTCACAACAATCAGATCCCCAAAGCCCGCGCGAGAATAAGAAACTAAAAGTTCTGTCCCGTCGACAGCTTTATCCGTCTCAGCCCCTTGAGCGATCGGAGATTTTCCTTTCAGGAAAGACGGCGTCACAACGGATTGCAAGCGCTTCCCCGGCATACCATCGGGACCAAAAAGAACAAGTCCATCTTGGGAAATCAAATACATCTTCTGCGATGTTGCCGCACGGAACATCTCGGAAGCCTCGCTCATACGGACAATCACCATGAAAACGGTGTTGCGCGTTTTGGTCTCGTCGCTGACTTTTTCGAAAATAAAAACGCGATCATCGACGTAAGGCACTTTCACGACGCGGCGATTGGCATCCGCTTCCGCGAAGTATTGCGGAAGATACTGCTGAAGAGACGCAAGAATTCCATCGGTCTGTCCGGGCACCTTTTCCAAAAGAGCTTTCTTTTCGTAAGAGCCCGTCGCCCCTGCTCCGAAAACCACAATGGATTCCAGAGTGAATTCGTTGGCGAAAATAGAATCAGAAATAGAAGTGAATTTTTGCTGAGTCAGATAATCTTGAAAGATCGGCTTCGTCGTCCCTAAGACGCCATTGAGCTGTGTCTTAATTTGAGCCGCCATGGTTCCGGACATACTGCTTGAAGAATCAAAGACATAGGCGATCTTATCGTCTTCAAAAATTTGTAAAGCCAGCACCAGATACACCGATAATGTAATCAAAGGCAGCGAAGTTAGAAGCAATAGAATCTTATATCTTATTGATATGCCACGTTTTTTCACGAGTTCAGTATGCCTGTTAACAGGAAACCCGAAAAGAAATTCTGATTTAACTTAGCCTAAGGTCCGTAAATGATAAGCCATTTCCCGCCGATAAGCCCTCAAGCAGGAGTGTTATGTCACGTTTTGGACAAACAGAAAAAATCATCTTTGTTGGAGCCCTCATATTGTTGGTGGCCTTCTCGTATTTTCTGTACGACGACTCTCTTCTATTCCCAAAAGCTAACAACGGAAAATTAGAACTTATTGGTGACGTGGCGATCTCTCAAAACGACGTGCGCCGTAAAAACTTAGATACCTTCAGCTGGCTTCCCGCTTCTCGCAAAGACTCTGTCTATCAAAACGACTCGATCTTTACTGGCGATCGTTCCGAAGCCACCATTCGCTTGCAAGACGGAACTCAAATTCGCATCGAACCGAACTCTTTGATCACACTCAATCTTAAAAATGGACAGATGAATTTGGATTTGCGCTACGGAAACCTCGTTGGTGAGCTGGCGCAAGGTTCTTCTTTGACGGTGAAATCCGGCACGGAAGAATTCAAACTTGAATCGACTCCGGGTACAGCAGAAAAACCAAAAATTCAGTTCAACAAAGCTCATAGCGGCACCGTCGATCTAAAACTGATTTCTGGGGACGTGAAGTACGTCGATAAGAAAAAGAAAGCTGTTAAAGCTTTACCTAAAAACACGGTCGTAGCTGTTAATAAAAAAGGCGAAGTGAAACAGGTTGAAAAACCTCAGTTAAGTTTGACGACCGCAAATAACGTCAATTACCTGCGCATGAATCCGGACGATCCACTTCCTTTTGAGTGGCAATCAAAAGGACCTGTGTCTCGCTATGAATTAGAAATTTCTCCGTCGCAGGATTTTAACACGGTGGCGGTCTCTAAAATCACGTCAGAAACAAAAACGGTCGTCACGGAGCCTTTAGAGCCGGGCGCCTACTATTGGAGATTGAAAGCCTTCGATCACAACGGTCAAGTCAGTGCGGTTTCCCCTGTTCAGAACGTGCACGTCACGCATCTGGTCGGTCCCCAGATCGTAACACCGACTCAAGCGGCGCAAATCAATTTGGAACTGAAAGTAAAACCTAAGGAAGAACTTGCGACAACAACAGAGGTTCAATGGCGCGCGCAACCCGTGCTTAAAAACTTCACTTGGCAAGTTTCCCAAGATCCCGAGTTCCAAACTATTCTTAAAGAAGAACAAACTGCGAATCTAGCTGCGGTCACTCCAAAGCTTCCTTCAGGAACTTATTGGGTGCGCGTGCAAGGACAAACAGAAAGCCAAAAGCTTTCGCCTTGGTCCGAGCCTGTATCATTCACACTGAACTTACTAGCTCACAAAGAAGAGCGTCCTGACCGCCCTATTCTGGTGGCGAAGAAAATTGAATTTAAAGCACCGACAGGAAAAGACCGCAATCCGGCTTCACCTGAAGCGCCGAAACTGGCGTGGAAACCCGTTTTGCAAACGAAAAACTATCATTTGCAAATCGCCAAAGATGCCAGCTTTAAAGACGCTGAAAAATACGACGTCACGCAAACTCAAGCGGCTTGGTCACAATATCGCCCCGGCAAATACTTCTATCGCGTTTATGCCCGTGGCTTAAATGGTTTGATCAGCGAACCTAGTGAAACCGGAACTTTGGAAATCTCCGTAGGCGGTTTGACGCTGGACCCTTTGAAAACCATCAATGCCGTTGGCCAAGCACCGGGTCCTAAAGAAACGCCGGTCAGCTGGAGCGAAGTTCCTTTCGCCAAGTCTTACTTGGTTCAAGTGGATAAGAACAAAGACTTCTCTGCTCCACAGCTTTTGGAATATTCGTCCAATGCGGGTGTTTTGACATTGAATGATCCAGGCCGCTACAACGTGCGTGTGCAAGCGATGGATGAAACCAACCAGCCGCTGACTGAATTCTCGAATATTGAAGAAGTGCTCTATACATTCCGTGCTCCCTTGGTGGCTCCGACATTGATGGAACCTTTCAATGCCGCTTCCATCTTCTTACAAACAGAGATGGAACCTTTCATCTGGCTTGAATGGAAAAAAGTGGAAGGGGCTTCCTCTTATCGCATCGAAATTTCTGATAAGGCTGATTTCTCTCGCACGTTGATTGCGAAATCCATCGAAGGAAATCGTTACCTTATCAAAGACCGCGTGCCGCTGGGTAAAATCTATTGGCGCGTGCGTGCAGAGTCCAAGTCTGACTCTGAGGCTTCCGAGTGGACAACGAAACGTGAATTCACCCTTTACCATCAGAAGAATGAGACTTTTGTAAAATGAAGATTCAGTACTCTCTCTTCGATACTTTGTTAGAGCCCGTGTTTGTTCTGAACGCAGAACAAAAGGTCGTTTATTGCAACGAAACTGCTGCTATCGTGGCGGGACTTTCTATTCGTAAGATCACACGTGGAATGAAGTTTGGTGAACTTTTCGTATTCAGCGAGCCGATTGATGGCCTAGACAAACTGATTGAAATCTGTGATGCCACCCCCTACAAAGAAGTGAATTTCAAAAGCTCTCAAGGGGGCGAAGGTAAAATCCAAATCACCCTTCAACCCATCTTTGATTCCATGGGTGATAAAAACTGGATTGTCTTTGTGCGTGACGTGACTTTGGAAGAACGTCTGCAGAAAAAATACCGTGCCGAACTTGAACAAAAAGAAGATGTCATCAAAGCCCTTGAAGACGCTAAGTTGCAATTAGAAAACTACAGTAAAAACTTGGAACAAATGGTGGCGGATCGCACGCGTGAACTCTCGCGCCTGAATCAGACCATGTCTGCTTTGTTAGATAGCCTGGGCCAAGGTTTCTTTATCTTTAATACCGATGGAAAAATCCTGGATGTCTCTTCCAAAGCCTGCGAAAGCACGGTGGAGTGCAAACCTGACGGCCGACTTATTTGGGATGTTTTAAAACTTCCGGAAAACAAAGTCGAAGGCTTCAAAAAATGGATGCAAACTCTTTTTATGGAGATGCTGCCTTTTGAGGATCTTTCTCCGTTAGGGCCCACGACCTATCCGCATTCAGCCAATCGCAATATCGCCTTGGAATACCACCCGCTTCGTTCTAGCGAAGGTGCGATGGAAGGCGTTGTGGTTGTGGCTTCCGATATCACTTCACTGATCGAAGCGCAAAAACAAGCAGAGACAGAAAAAGAACACGCTAAACTGATCATCAATATGATCAAGTCCAAACGCGAAATTCACCGCTTCATCCAAGAGGCTCAAGGTCTATTGATCTCTGTGCGAGAGGAAGTCTCTAAGGATCAAGCTCCTTATGACACAGAAACTCTTTTCCGCAATCTGCACACTCTCAAAGGCGGTGCGGCCCTGTTTTCAATCAAAGAGGTGGCCGAAGCCTGTCATCAAGGGGAAACCTTGCTGGCAGAGCTTAAGGACAATTGGACACATCCCGCCTTTATTTCTTTGCGCGCTAAATGTTTTGAAATCGAAGAGCATTTCTTTAAATTCTTAGATGAAACGAAAGAAATTTTAGGATCTTCCGCTTTGCCTGAGGAACGTCAAATTGAAATCGCCATCAGTAAACTGAATGACATCGCTCGCAAGGTCGGCTCGTTGCCTGGGGGCGGGCACGTTGCGCAAGAACTTCTTTTGGAACTTGCGATGGAGCCCGTGTCTCGGTTCGTCGAGCCCTACAACGATGTGATGCTACGTTTGGCAGAAAAAATTGATAAGATGATGGCGCCATTAAAAATCAACAATGGCAATGTCATGGTTATCCCCGAAATTTACAATTCGCTTTTTGCAACATTGGTTCATGCCTTCCGAAATGCCGTGGATCATGGAATCGAAGTTCCAGACACGCGTATGGACGCCGGAAAACCCGCCGAGGGCCATGTTGAAGTGAGTTTTGAAATTCAACAACACCCTGTTCAACCGAAGTTCTTAATCAAAATTCAAGATGATGGTGCAGGCATTGATCCGCAGAAGATTCGCGAAAAATTAGCGAAGCGCCTGATTGATACGAAGAACAAAACCGATGAACAGGTTATTCAGCACATCTTTGACAGTCAGTTTTCCACTCGCGAACAAGTCACGGATATTTCAGGCCGTGGCGTTGGAATGGATGCCATCAAAGTCGCTGCGGAAGATTTGCAAGGCCGCGTTTGGGTTGAATCCAAAGTGGGTGTGGGCTCAACACTTTTTGTGGAAGTCCCCTACATCACGGAATTCAAAAAAGACAGCCGCAAAACTCCGGCAGCAGCTTAATAATAACTTGATCTCGCCGTTTTACTCTGTGGTTCCTTCTGAACCCATGTTGCCCGTATTTCCTTTTTCTCGTCCCATTCCAGTACCGGTTTCGGCAGGTGTTTTATTTTTTTCATCGAAACTTTCCGCACGTGAAGTGGTGGGACCAGGAACTTTCTTTTTCTTCTTTGCCGTTTTGGATTTTGCATCTGGTGTTGTTGGATCTTGATAGCCTCCGCCGGCGGTGCCAGTCCCTGTTTGGCGGCTTTCGCCAACAGAATCTCTTTCATGTCCTGAAGAACTTGGACTGTTGGGATCCGTTTCTGCTTGGGTCTTCGTCGTACGAGCGTCATAGCCTTTTTTAGGTTTATTTTTCGCCTCTGACGAACGAGTTGCTTCCGTCTGTGTCGTTGATGAAGAAGATGCGCCTTCATCGATGGCCCATCCCGATGAACATAACAACGCCGTCACCGCGGCCGTGATTGCTGTCTTCATACAAACTCCTTTAAGAGTGACAGAGAACTTGCTTTGAGCCCGGCCCAAAGCAAGTTCGTCCTATTGCTAAGTATCGTATGTGAGTGAGAGGCTACTCAGTTGTGCCTTCTGTGCCCATAGTTCCAGAGCCACTAGAATCCGTTCTTGTACCAGAACCGGTTGCAGATCCTGTTGAATCTGAAGTGCCTCTGTTCATGCTGCCTGTGGATTCACTTTCGTAACCACTTGCATCCGCTCTGTTAGAGCTTTTCTTGGTTTTCTTTTTATCTCGCTCTTGGCGTTCAATTTCCGACGCCACTGAGCCAGATGGTGATGAACTTGACGACATATCAGCGGAATCAGAAGTTCCTGTTCTAGAACCTGATGTTGCCGTGTCTGTATGAGCGCCTGAACCTGTGCCCGTCGACGAACCGGTGCTTGAGCTTGAGCCCGAACCGGAGCCGGCTGCAAAGGCAGAGCCCGAAACCATCATGGCCGTAGCCACTAAGACTGTTAGTAACTTCATATCATCCTCCTTTGCGAGAGATGGTTGAGCCCATCCTGCACCACCCCTGGGAGGCATTCAAATTTTTCAAAATTTTCTGAGTGAAAACATAGAATTTTTCTGAAGAAAGACGAGTCGGGCCCGCTGTAAGGAGGGCCCGAAAATTACGGAATATTAAAAGGCCTTGTCCTTCATCCCCACTCTTCCCACCATAGGAAGTTTTAAAGCCGGACGAAGAAAATCAATCCCGAAGTTCAATCCCAAAAGATTCAACTCCACACCTTCATTCAAACCCACCGTGAAACCAAACAAACCTAACAAAGAAAACTGCACACCTGTTTTAGACTCACTCCAGCCGACAACATCACCTTGATTGATCCAGTCTTTACCAATTGCCGTCGGTGGCAATTCCATTTTCAGTTCTGGCACGTTACGAATAATGTGCGAAATAAATGTATTACTGTTCGGGCCCGGATAAGCCCGATAAGTATTTTTATAGGCGTAGTTCGCCGCTAAGCTGGCAATTTGAGGAATCGCTTTTTCGGCTTCTTCGCCGCGCAAATCTTCCAGCAGCTCGGGTCGCGCACCAAACCAATGACGGTCTGGAATGTCTTTTTGAACAACCACAGACTCTTGCCCGCGGCGCACGCGCCATCCAATCACATGATACGTCGTATATTCGTTGGCATCTTTTTCTTTTGTCGCAATCCAAGAGTGCACGGCGAAGTAACCGCGCCAATCCACCGTACGAGCGGCATACACCTGCACCACCGCACGTTTTTCACTGTGGGGATCAGGGGCAATCCCCGCGCTATCACGAGTCGCCGTTCGCCAATCTTGTGCAAAGGAATTTGAAAATGCAAAAAAGCCCACGAAAAAGGGAAACAGTTTTTTCATGACGTTATTATGGGACATTTCCCAGAGAATGGGGAAAAAATGTTGGGAGTTTTCCTCTAAAAGAAAAACAAAAGACCCCAAGATTCACTTGAGGTCTTAGCAGCGCTTAAGCTTTGTTGTGCTTAGCATAGGCCGCTTTCAGCTTATCTTCAAAGATCTTCGCTGAAAATGGTTTCACGATATACTGAGAAACGCCCGCCAATACGGCTTCCGTCACCTGATCGCGCTCGGATTCAGATGTTAAAAGAACAAACGGAAGATTTGCCCATTCTGTTGTCGCACGTACTTGCTTCAACAGATCAAGGCCTTTCATCTTCGGCATATTCCAGTCTGAAATAACCAGTTGAAATTGAGTTCCTGGAGAGTTGTGCTGCAGAAGAAGTTTTAAACCTTCTTCACCGTCTCCAGCTTCTTGGATATTTTTGTAGCCCATCGCCTTTAGTGTATTCTTCACAAGGTCACGAATGGACGGCATGTCGTCGATAACTAAAATGCGGGTTTCAAGAGGAAACATAGTTGGGACTCCTATAAAGCTTTTCTCATTTTAGAAAAGCTCACAGGAATCTCAAAGAATCTTTACAACCCTAGACTTTGTGCTGGCGCCAGCCACAGATAATCAGCGCGAGCCCCGTCTTGAATTGAAGGCTGGATTTCAACGGCAATCTCATCCTCTTCCATTCCCAAAGTGTTGATTTGAGAGAAGGTCACAATAGGTGTGTTCGGTAAGCGAACGCGCAGACGATCCGGAAGACCTCCGCCGTACTGAACGTGAAACTCCCCAACAACAATCACCAAGACTTGATCAGGATGACTTTTAATAAAGTCCGCAGCTCGCCATGCCATGGTATCGTCCCAAATAGACTGAGCGGCAAAATAGCGCTCGCCCGCTTCCGGTGTTGGCAAGTGAGGCATCATGCTTAAGAACCGACGTTTGTAACTATCGCGCCCCAAAGCAAAATTCGGAGGCAACAAAGACTTTTCATCCGCCGACAATCCTTCAAGACCTTTTTTCGCGGCGGCACTGGTCACACTGCGCGGAGCATTCAAAGCGAGCGTCAGCGCCCCTTCTGCTAAATTTGGAAACAAAGCTTGAGCGCGATAATAATCATAAGAGGGACTGCCCCACTGAATGGCTTTTAGAAACTCGGGCTCGCTCAGTGTTCCTGCGCGATAGGAGTCGACGAAGTTCTGCTGCGTGTATGTAAAAAATTCCAGTCCTACAGAGACCTTCAAACCTTGAGCGCGAAGAGCCTGCATGACCTGCACTTGTTGGTCGCGATGTTGGACAAATCCGTGGTTTTCTCCGATAACAACAATGCTTCCGGGCGTGACCGAAGCCACACTTTCCTGCAAAGTCACTGGAACATGGTCGCTTCCCCGCAAAATGCCTTCAGATTGGGCATGGGCGCAGGCCGACATCAGGATGGAGATCAGAAAAAGGCTCCAAGTCTTCATAAATACTCCTCGAAGATCGTCAATAGACGTGAATTTGCCTGTTGAAGTTTCCTTTTTCTTTTGATACCTTGAGCCCCTTTGAAAAGGTATTGTCATTTTTTCCATATTACGCATGGCAGTACAAATGATTTAAAAGGTTCTATTAAGGGGCATTGCAATGGCAAAAAAGTCAGGAAGAATCATCATCACTCTTGAGTGCACTGAAGCTCGCGCTGAAGGCAAACCTGTTTCTCGTTACACTACGACTAAGAACAAAACAAAAACTCCAGGTCGTCTTGAGAAGAAGAAATACAATCCAAACTTGAAACGTCACACAGTTCACAGAGAAACTAAGTAATGATTCTTACGGATCAGCAGATTCTCGAATGTATGGAACAAGGGTCTATTAAAGTAGAACCCTTCCGCAGAGAGTGCCTAGGAACGAACTCTTATGACGTTCACTTGGGTAAAACACTCGCTGTCTATGAAGAGAAGACGCTGGACGCAAGAAAGCATAACAAGATTCGCACCTTTGAAATTCCTGAAGAGGGTTTTGTCCTTATGCCTGACACCCTCTATCTTGGCGTGACTTTGGAGTATACTGAGACTCTAAAGCATGTCCCATTTTTAGAAGGTAAATCGAGTGTCGGTCGCCTAGGTATTGATATCCACGCTACAGCGGGTAAGGGCGACGTTGGTTTCTGCAATTATTGGACTCTGGAAATTTCGGTAAAACAGCCGGTTCGTGTTTATACTGGCATGCCGATTGGGCAGTTGATATACTTTGAGGTGAAGGGCGATATTTTAACGTCTTACAACGTTAAACCTTCAGCGAAGTATAATGACAAAAAACCCATTCCAGTAGAGTCAATGATGTGGAAAAACTCATTCTAAAATCGTTTCTAGCTTTAAGTTTTCTAACAATCGCTGCTTGTTCGCCTGCTGAAGTCACAGATGTGTCCGGTATTGATTCCAATACGGCTATCAGTGGTTCTTTTCAGGAATACGATGCCAATAAAATTCAAGGCATCGGCACGATTCGTTTTACGACAGTTCTTCCCGTCTCTTCTAGCCGCTCTCTGGCTTTAAAAACATCCTTAGACAACGTCTCAAGCAGCTGGGTGTCGACAGTTTTCTATTCTTCTAATGCTGCGATTCCTAGCACGAATGGCGTGGCGGTGACTTTCACTCGCTCTGGTGCCAGCGTCACGGCGCAGATTTCCATTAATGGAAATTCGTCGATGGTCTCTGCTTCCAAACTGACTTTTTTGGTCCCAACGGCTTTGGATTTAATTGTCGAAGTTCACAATGTGAACTCAAAAGCGCGCGTTTTGATCTGGCGCAGAGATCAAATCACTTATTCACCTGCCGTGGCCGATGTTGATACCGAGCGCTCTGGCGATCTGGTATCTTCTCTGCCAACGCAAACAGGTGGCGGCGGTTTCGTGGGGTTAATTATTCAAAACTCTACTGTGACTGCTGCGCGGGTTGATTTACAGAAAGTATTGGATTAACCAAAGCCCCTTCCGTAGTTTTACCGGCCTTCGCGGATTTTGTAACCTGATCCGCGATATAACCTAAGATTTCTGACAGCTGAACACGATCCGCCCAAACATCCCATTTTTCACGTTTGCCCTTCCAGCTTAAGACGAAGCGAAGTTTTTCTTTGATCGTCTCTGGCGGTTTTCCGTAACGAAGGATGTAAGTGAAGAGATCCAAAAGATCTGCTTCTTTGATCGTTCCACTTTCAATCTGCTCTTTAGCTAGCTCTAACAGGATACCTTTAAATGCCGGGAAGGCATTTAAAGACTCTGGTGTATTGATCACGCCGTCTTTGTTCTTATCAAAACGAGCATAAATCATTTCAATATACTGAATCACGTGAGGAGCCAGCGAAATATCCTCAAGCAAAGCCATGTTCTTATCATTCGGAACATAGCCCGCGGCTTTAAAGATATTGTTCATGTAAATAGCCCACTCGTCTTTGCCTGCGGCTTTTTGGAATTTCACATATTCCGGCATGGATACCGCTGCGGATGGCAACGAGTCTTTATAGGAAGCACGAGCACAGCTTAAACTGACAAGCGCATCGTTTTTTACATCCGTATTGCCGTTAAAGCATTTTTTAATAAGCTCATCACGCAACATTGAATTGATGTTTAAGCCGGACCAAATCATGCCGATCAGATCGGTTAATTCCGCGTAAGAAGCCAAAGTACTTCCATCGGAATGAGGAACGAAGATATTAGCTTCACGGAAACGCGATGAAGCAAACGTCATATTCTTTGAATCTAGAATTCCCGCTTCTACTAATACCGGACGCAAAGCCATAAACGCGCCTTGCACCTCTTCCAGGTTCACACCTTTATAAGTGTTCACGCGGTCCGCTGTGCCCGCAAACGAACGAACGGCCAAGCGACTGACAGCACGATAAAGATTCAACTGACGAAGTGTTTTTGCCGTGTACTTCTGCTGAAGTTTATTAGAGATCAGCACGCGCGCTTCACTGTCGACAGTCAATGGCACCGGACTTTGCACCGTCAACAGAAGCTCATAAAGACCTGAAGCCAAAGGTTGACGAGACAGTGTCGAGACCGACGCCTTCTTTAAAATCTCTTGAAGCTCTTTTGCAGAATAACCTTCTTCTTCGCGCCAGTGCTCGGTCGTCTGCGCGACGAAAAGTTCCGTATCCAACCACACTTGAAGTTCGTTACGCAAAACTTCCAATGAAGATAAATTCAAGGCATCGGGAACATAGCCTTCCAAGCGGCGCTCAGGATTATTCAGGATGTTGTTCAAAACAATACCAACTACTTGATCAATAGACTTCGGTTTTAAACCTTCCGGCAAAATTCCTAAATTCGAAAGATGCTGGATAAGTTTATTGATCTCCGCGCGTGAAAACTGCGTTTCTTTTTTCGCAGCCAAAAGATCTCGCGCGATATTGATGCTTTGATTTGCAAAAATCGAAAGATAGCTGACCGTCAATGGCTTCTCAAAAGGCTGTTCCTTCAAGAAGTAATCGTAATAAAGGAAATCAGAATAAAAACGAGCCGCAAAACCAAGAAGAACACTCCAGTTGGCTTTTCTTAAAGAAGAATCATTGCCCCCAAGAATCATGTTTTTGACGTCGATGATCATCGGCATGTAGTCCTTGATCAAATCCGCATAACTTTCGCCTTTGGGTGGATACAAGGTTTCAATTTCGCGGATCAAAGGCACAAGATCTTGAAGATCATAAGCCCCTTCGAATAAAACACCGGCTTCACGCACTGTGGATTCTAGAACGAACTGAGACTCCATGAAGAGTTTCTGAGCTTCTTCATTTTCATAAAGTTCAGGTTCCCACTCGCGGCCGTAAATTGAGTAGTAAGGAAGAAAACGCTCAATCAAAATCTTAATACGGCTGACTTTCAGACGAGCGGTTTCAAAATCCGTGGTCGTGAAAGAATCGACACTCCCCCCGAAGAAGAGCTGCTTCACCTTCATCGCTTCAAAAACCAGGCTGTTAGAGACTTTGAAATCCGGCCACACCACTTGAAGGGTTTTTAACAGATCATTGACTTCATCACGGGAAACTACGCCTTCGGGCTTTTCAGCCACCAGGTCCTGGAACACAGACAAAACGTCTTCGACAGTTCTAGAAAGATATGAAAGACGGTATCCCGTTCCTGTTTCAGGCACAGACTTGATGAAATAGTAATAGCGAAGATACTGGATATAACCGCGCGCGCCTAACAAGGCGAAACGACGCCACTCGCTGGGAGCTACGTAGTTTTCATCTCCACCTGCCAGTGCTTTTTTCACTTTCAAAACCACCGGCATGTACTTCGCGATAGTTTTTGGGAAGTCCCACTTTTCATTAAAGAAGACACCCATTTGCTCCATCAAAACGACGAAATCAGCTAACTTATAACTGCGCCCATTGGACTCAATCAAGGAAGCCAAAGTTCTAGCGGCATTTTGAATCTCTTTATTCGCGTCTTCGAAATAGCGGACATCTGTTTGAATGCTGTTCGCTTCGGAAACGGTCCAGTTCAAAGACAGCACACGCATGTACGGAGTCAAATTCACCGTCATTTCGCGGAAGCTTCCGAAAAGTGTGATGATCTTATCGATCTCGCCTTTCGAAATATATTCGGCACTACCGCCGACGAAGATCTGTTTTAGCTTCATCACTTCGACTTGCAAGCCAACGGGAATGGTTTCATTTTTAGAAGCATCTAAGAAGTTTTTTTCTAGGAATGTTGCCAACTCTTGTGAAGTGTAACGATCTGAAGAGTTGCCGCGCACGTATCTTTTGAAAGTTTGAATCGCAGTTTCAGCACAGTCCCAGCCTGACGCTACTTCCGCTTTGGTCGCGGTTCCATCGATGAAGTTTTTTACGACGGGTTTTACTTCCGTCAAACACTTCGTACCACCCAATTCGTGACTTTCTGGTGGAGGTGGTGCCTCGCCGACTTTTGAGTCACAGCCCACAAAGGTGCCTGTTGCCATCAAGGCCACAGCGAAAAGTTGCACACATTTTTTAGAAAACATAAGTCATGCCCCCGTAGACACGGTCATTGGCGCGGTACTGGTTCAGGAAGCTTGAAGGATTGTGATTTTCATCCTGCACTCCCAGTACGTCTCCCCCAAGGACAACGGCCCACTTTTGATTGGGATAATAAAGGAACTCTGTGTTTAACAAAGAGCCTCGTTGGTCATAGTCATAGAGATATTTAAAACGAGTCACAAACGGACGACGGAAGATCGAAGCTAATTGACCTTCCACACGGAAAGAAAGGGCGTTCGTGAATTTCAAACGCGCATCGAACAAGGTAAAGTCATCGGGCTTACCATCACTGCGGATATCGACGATTCCCCCGCCTTCCACTTTCAGATATTCAAGCTGGAACGCCAAGGTGCGAGTTAAAATATTATTCAAAGAAAAATCAATCGCCGCAGAATAGGCTTTTAGAGGCATGAGTTTTTGAATCGCCCAGTCTGAGTCCGGACGTTTTTCTGTCGGTTCATCTTGAAGGTAAGAAACCGAGGTTTTCACATTCTCAAAGGCATAACCCATGTCGACAGAGTAAAGATCATGGTAAGTCAAATCTGGAGACACCGTCACGTCGACGCCGCCTTCAGAAGCATCCATTTGAATTTTACGTTTTAAGATCAATTCATTGACTGGCAAGTGACCGGCACTGGCGACAACCCACGGTCCGCGCTCTTTGCTACCCAGGCGTCCCATCATCGCGACGGCGCCGTTGCCAACTAGTTTGGCCGTTTCAGGAATGTCCAACTCGTACACGATTTTGTTCACGCGGTTATTAAGGGCGAAATCTCTTGAAGGAGCTCGGTACCAGCGGCTGTCGGCCACCAAGCCCCCACCCTCCTCACGGATGTCAGGTCCCATGCTCGGAATAAAAACAGGAGTTGCGAACGCAACGACTTCCCAGCCACGCATATTGTAATCAGCAAAAAGACCCGTTAGGCCCTGCTCGTCGGGGCGAAGAGTGTCGATGGCAAACTTAGGCTGCCACAATCCCATTTGCCAACGGCGGTCCATTTCACTCCAACCGTTTTTCTTACGGCCAGCATAGACCTTCAAAGGCGTGTTGCCATGATTGGCGATATAAGCCTCGTGCACGACGAAATGAGATTGTCCGCGGCTAAAGAAGGTCCCCCCGGAAATATCACCGACCATGTCGATCCAGGATGTTTCTTTTAAGGCTGACAGACGTGCGGAAAGAAGCTGACTGTAGGTGAGGTTCGGAGTTTCAGGAATGGGCGTAAGATACTGCATCCCTTCCATACGGATTTGACCATAGACTTGCGCTGGCGTGGAACGCTTGGGCTCTTCAATAGAGCTGACGCCCTCAGCTTGAAGATTCTTCAAGTTCAGGGTCTGAGTTTTCGCATGTGTGTTTACCGCAACGCTCGTCAGCACCGCAGCAAGGTAGCTTCTTACCCTCACGTCCGCCTCTGGCTTTTAGTCCAGTCGATAGAGAATAAGAAAAGGGCTCAAGAGTCAACGGAGCCCGGTGTCGAGGGGGTTCTTCTCGAATATAGAGGATCTCAGGGTAAAAAAACGTCGCCGTGATTGAAAATCTTACCCCTAAAAAAATACCAGGAACGGCCTTGATTTAGAGTAAGTGTTCTAGAATCCAATGCGGGTCGTCAATTGGAATATCGTGCCCCGCCCAGGGATGCATTGTGGGTTTTAGACCCCACTTTTCTCCGATTCGCAAAGTGCATTGTGGGGATACCAGCCGGTCGCCATGACTTCCGAAAAGATGAATCTCACCAGGAGCCTCTTTCGGGAACTTATATTTTGAAGCGGCTAGCAACTGACGAAAGACGTTTTCCATGTTCATGGGATTGTTTTTTGTAAACGCCATCAGTGATAACATCTCGGCCTCGCGACGTTCGTGACTGTTCGTCACCATCTCAAGAATGGTTTTTTCCCACAAAGCCTCATTGTTCGAAGCCGCCAAAAGTTTTGAAGCGCGGAAGAAGTTCATCGGATAAAAACGATGATAAAAAGGCGAATGCGCTGAAGAGCTTGTGCAAAACAAGTAAGATTTTTTCACCTCGTGGGGAAATTCGCGCATCCACTCTACGGTCACCATCGCGCCCAACGAGACTGAGAGTATATTAAAAGCTTCTCCATTTTTAACAAACTCAGAACGTCCGCGTAAATCCTTCACGTACTCCGAAATTTTTAAAGGACTTTTTTCGTTATAGCGCGTTCCATTTCCCGGAAGATCAATCAACTCGATTTTGTCGTTCGGGAATTTCGTTTTCATTTTGTCGACGAAAGATCCCCAGTGCCCTATCCCGCGAGCCAAGCCACGCAATAAAATCCAATTTCTATTTTGTGCCATACCAAAGCTCCTGAGCTTTCAATGCCCATTCTTTTTCTTGTTCGCCATTCATATTAGCCCACGCTTGCGGAGAAGCCACGGCGCGGATTAAAAACTCCATCAAGGTATTGTGTCGACGAAGGGTGCGGCGATGACGATGTCCCTTCAAAGGATTAAACGGCCCATCGGAACGAAAGATCTGCCATGGGTTCTTTTTCACCCACATCCAAGAACCCATCTCTAGACATAGCGGCAGGTATTTCTGCTGACGGTCTGCAGTTTTTAAATGCTCGTCATAAATATAATCCCACAAGTCCCCGTGAGTCGTGTAGCTCTGCGCTTGAGGCTCGACACGATAGAAATGATGAGGATACGTGCGATCCAACAAATTTTTAAGCGAATAGGTCATGGGTAAATCTGGAAAAGGCTTCACCGTTTTTGCATACGGAAACCAAAGACGGTCTTGAAAGCCAAATCCCGAATGTAAATCCAGTGTCAGAGCCAACGGACTGTGTCTGATTTCATCTTGCACGGCTTTGACCATGGCTTGTGCTTCGACTTCCATCGGTGCACCCTCGACACCGCGATACCAAGGCAGTCGAGAGCTGACACGATGACCGCCCACCCAACGAGCGGGTTGATCGCCGTCGACGGGGGCGTTTCTCATCAAGTCCACCCCCCGCGGGTTGGATCTTGTTTTGCGATAAATCCCGATGGGATTCACCGTCGGAATAAAAAACACACGAATATTTTTTAAGGTACTTTGCAGCGTCTGATCCCACACCGTCAGTTCCGCCAAAGAGTTCATCAAGGCGACACAGACCTGTGCGCCAATGCGTTCTAAACCATGCACGCCACCGACGAATCCCAGCACCGGGGCTTGAGGATCTTCACTGCCAAAAGTGATTTTATAAATGGGAAAACGCAAGGCCTTGTCTTCGCTGTACGCCAGAACTTCGGATTTGACGGTTGTCCCCAAATCCCGGATTCGTTTTTCAATTTGCTGGATTTCAGGAAGTGTAGTCATAAGCCTCCATGATTAACGCTCGAAGCCATTGAACGAGCGTTGCACCTCGATTCTAAGAAGAGTAACCTTCGTTTATCAGGAGAACAAGTTATGATGAGTCTAGAAACTCTGCTTCAAAAAATGTGGGTCGACTATTGTGAACTCAACCCTGCTGCAAAACGCATTCACGACATTTTCACCAAAGAAGGCGAAAATGTAATCAATGACCACATTGCCCTTCGTACTTTTAACCATCCTCGTCTAGGAATTGAATCCCTGGCTCAACATTTCAAAAAATACGGCTATGTTGAAAAGGGCGAATACACTTTCGTTGAAAAGAAACTTTACGCGAAACACTACGAGCATCCCAATGAAGACATGCCTAAGATTTTCATTAGCGAACTGGAACTTGAAAAGGTTTCGCCGTTCATTCGCGAAACCGTCAATAAACTTGTAGAGCAATTGCCAGACTCTGTGATCCAAAGCGAGACCTTCCCTATGTGCGGACGCCCTTGGAAGACTTCTTTTGATTTGTATTCACAATTGGCGAAAGAAAGTGAATATGCTTCGTGGGTGGCGGCTTACGGTTTCCGTCCGAATCATTTCACAGTGAATATTAACAAGCTGAAAAAATTCGAAGACATCGTTCAATTGAATGATTTCATTAAAAAACAAGGTTACACGCTGAACAAAGCCGGTGGCGAAGTGAAAGGAACTCCTGCAGATTATCTTGAGCAAAGCTCGACGATGGCTTCAGAAATTCCGGTCAAGTTTGACGACGGTAGCACTCACAATATTCCTGGTTGCTATTATGAGTTCGCGAAGCGCTATCCGCTTGCGAACGGGAAATTATATCAAGGCTTTGTCGCGAAATCCGCTGACAAGATCTTTGAAAGTACTAACAAAGTTAACTAAGCCACGCGTTTGATAAGCTTATCAAACGTTTCTTTGTCCGTGTCTTGCTGGCCCCAATGCTTGTGGGCCTGCAAGAATGTCTGAACCAGCTGTGGATCAAACTGTGTCCCCGAACAGCGCTTCAGCTCTGCATACACGACCTCTAAGGGAAGCCCTTTACGATAAGCACGGGTTTCCGACATCGCGTCGTAGGTATCCACAACTAAAATAATACGCGCCAGCAACGGCACTTCGTCACCGCGTTTTTTATCCGGGTAACCAGTTCCATCCACACGTTCGTGGTGACCACGAATCGCCGGCAGAATTTCTGTAAAGAAGGGATGTTTTGCTAAAGGTTTGATGATCTCTTCACTCATCACCGGATGACTTTGCATGACCAAATGCTCTTGATCATCCAGCTTTCCTGGCTTAGCGATAATGCTTTGAGGAACACCGATTTTACCGATGTCATGAAAAAGGCCCGAAAACTCAGCCAGCTTTTGCTGATATTCGTTCAAGCCGGCGTCACGCGCTAATTTGCGCGACATCTCACCGACTCTGCAACAATGCGCATACGTCGCTGGGTCTACAGCTTTCAATGATTGCATCAAGGCCTGTGCAGCTTCATAAGCCCACGGCGGAATGTCACCCCAGGAAGACGACATATGGCTCCCTTCTCCCCTTACCTTTCATTTTTCGGAAATTAAGACGTAAAACTTAAATAAGAGAAATTTTATCGTCTTATCTTGAGTCAACTTCCGGTTGACAGTTTGTTGCGTGATTGAAAGACTTTTCAATGAAAGTGAATCACATTGAAACAGCTTTGTATCTGGGAAGGGTTTTTATGAAAAAGTGGCTTCTTGTTTTATCCATCCTGACTTTTTCGTCGGCCTCGTTTGCACAAAAAATTAAAGTTCGTAAAGTTAAAGGCAACCAGGCCGTGATCGAGTTTTCTGGAGGCTCTTTGCAACCTGGAAACGTTTATGAGCTGGCTCCCGATGAATTTGGTGAGTCTTCAGCCGTTTCGACTTCCCGTAGATACTTAGTAGGTTTGAGCTTTAATTTCGAGAATACTAAAGCAGACACTTCGGGAGCTGAAAACGAAACGGATATCAACTTGCTTGCGAAGTTCGGCTGGAACTATGGCACTTTTGAAGTTGGACCCATGGTCAGTTATTCCTCTACCGCTATCGGCAGTGTCACGACAACGACTTACAAATTTGGTGGCTTCGGAGACTACAACATGATCGCCAATACTCCTGGCGAGGCCTTCATCTATGGCTTGGGAGGTTACGCCTCCATGGGTCAACGTGATAGTGGCACCGGCAGCAAAATTGACGTTATGGATTTCTTTGTGGGTCCCTTTGCAAAGTGGTTCCCTACAGGTACAGGGGTGGGCTTCCGTCTTGATGGTGGCTATATCTATCAAAAAGTTTCTGGCGGCGTGGGCGGCGACGCGACGATCACGGGTCTAGCCTTCACTGCGGGCATTATTGCCTACTTCTAATAAAATCTTAACAAATCATGCGTTGAGGGCCCTTGTACGGCCCTCTTTTTTTTAGTATTTGATTCTTAAAAAGGAAACCGCATGAAGCCCTCGGGATTATTTTTCTTCTTGCTCCTGTTCTCGCCATTCGCATTTTCTCAACCACTGCCTTTGACGACACCTAATAAGTCCTGCGCGTGTTCCGCTGAGCTCGCGGATCCGTTGGAAGAGCCCCAAAGTTTTAACTATGGGAAGTTTCAAGGCCTGTGCATTGACTCTTGTCGTTTTCGTTCGGCACGGATTTTAGAAAACTCGTCACGCCTTACAGTCGGAAATATTTTGCATTTGGGAGGTTACTATAAGGCGAGCATCTCGTTGCAGGATCTGGCAAAGGTCGAAATGGGCTTTGAGGAGTTTTTGCCGGGAGTTTCGCACGTGGTTTTAAAGTTCACTTTGGATGAAAAAGCTCCCGACATTCTTTTGCTCAGCCAAGTGAGCAGTCAAAAAGCAAGCATTCCTGTCAGATCTTTGGTGCTATCCTCAGAAGGCGTTCCCCCGAAGGACTACCAATACACTTTGATGGAAGCTTACTTCGGAAATTTCTTGTTAGCGCATCGCTTGGTCACAGGTGACGAATTTTCTCGTTGGATCACCGAGTACACTCATCCTTTAAAAATGGTGGGACTGAAAGTTTCGCCGACAGTGGCGGGAAAGATTTTTTTGAAGGGCGTTCAAGAAAGCGACGCTCAACGTATGCAGACGGCGTATGCGCTGTTTTCAAATAACTGTTCGACCAGTGCGTTTTCATTCATTGATTCCCAATCTAAAATCACTCGCACGGGATGGCAGCGATTCTTGGATGCACTTCCAATCGCAGGCCCTTGGGGCACTTTGCAATCGTTGCATGAAAGACAGTTGGTAAATCAATAATCCAAAGGAAGCTCTGCTATTTTTAGTTGGAAACGTCGTGCAAGGACGTTGGTTCTTAAAAACAAAAAAGGAGCAGTTGCCTGCTCCTTTTTTATTTTAAACTACCGTCTCATCATGACCGAAGATCTTGCGATACTTACCCATGAACCAATCTTGGAAGCGGTCAATGTACAAATGCACCGCCGGGATCACGTAAAGAGTTAATAGCGTCGAGCTGATTGTACCGCCGATAACAACAATCCCCAGGGACGTACGAGATTTAGAGGCCTCATTCAGACCGATCGCCACCGGCACCATTCCGGCAATCAAAGCCAAGCTTGTCATGATGATAGGACGAAGGCGGGTTTCACCGGCTTTAATCAAAGCATCGTAACGAGATTGTCCTTCTTTCTGACGTTCCATCGTCGAGTCGATCAATAGAATAGAGTTCTTCGTCGCAAGACCCATCAACATCACGCAACCAATCATCGAGAACAAGTCAAAGCTAGAACGTGTGATGAATAAAGAGAAAAAGGCTCCACAAGCCGCCAACGGAATCACGGCCATGATTGTGAAAGGCGTGATAAATGATCCGTACAAGCTTGCTAGGACCAGATAGATAAACATCACACCCAATCCCATAGAGACCATGATATTTGTCATCAGCTCGGCAAAACGCTCGGCTTCCCCGACGAAACTGAAAGTCACACCTGCAGGAGCTTTCAACTCCCCTTGCCCCAGAGCATTTACTTCGGCCATGACTCCGCCAAGACCTTTTCCTCCTGGAGTTAGATCGGCAGAGATCTGGATGTAACGATTGCGGTTTTCACGCAAGATCACAGACGGACCTTGAGCTTCTTTTAAAGACGCCACGTTTTGCAACGGCACAAGGCGTCCACTTAAGTTCGGCACGCGCAAGTGAGCAAACTCCTCACGAAGGTCACGTTGATCCGGTTTCAAACGAACACGCACATCGTAGTTTACACCGTTTTCACGGTAGATCGCAGGAGTTAAACCTTCAATCAATGTACGAAGCTCCATACCGATACCCGTGACCGTCACCCCAGAAGCTTTGGCAACATCACCTTTGAGCTTCACTTGATATTCAGGTTTACCCGCACGGTAGCTGCTATCCACCTGTTGCAGACTTGGATTTTGTTTTAATTTTGCCAAAAGCTTTTCAGAATACTGAACCAGCTCATCCATGTTTTGACCAACAACGTTCAAGTTGAAGGCGCGGCTGCTTTGCTGGCCGGGATTGTCAGTCACAATGATATTGTATTTTTCTAACCCTGCGTAAGCTTTACGGAGTTCATCTTTCATCTGCGTAGTGTTTTTATTCCTTTGCTTCGAAGGAACAAGATGGACGTAGACGCTCCCCTTATGGGCTTCTCCATTGGCTGAACCAACAAAAACTAGCACATCTTCAATCTCTTTAAACTTGCGTGTACGAGTTTCAATTTCTTTGGCGACTTCATCTGTTCCATCCAAACTTGCCCCCGGCGGAAGTTCGAACATCACATAGAACTCTCCGTTATCCTGAGGCGGCAAGAATGTAAAAGGAACTTTTGTCGCGATAAACAAAGAGAAAAAGAAAATAAACACAGAGCCTAAGATCGTCTTGATCGGATGATCCAAAGCCCAGCGCAATGTCATAACATAGATTTTTTCCAACCAAGTTTGAAAACGATCAAAATCTTTCAGAAGTTTCTGATTCCAACGGCCAAAACGCGACGTCGGCGGTTTGTGGGAGTGTTCACCGGCGACGTAAGCAGAAAGAACCGGCGCAACAAACAAACCGTCGAACAAAGAAACAATCATCGCAAAACAGATTGTCAGACCGAATTGTTTAAAGAATTGACCCACGATACCTTGCAGGTTTCCGATGGGACCGAACACCGCAAGAATCGCCAACGTCGTCGCGATCACGGCCAAGGTCACTTCGTTCGTACCAACGATAGCCGCCTTTTTCGGAGAAAGTCCCGCCTCCAATTTTCGAAAGATATTTTCACGCACGACGATGGCATCATCGACAAGAAGACCGACAACCAAACTCATCGCCAATAAACTCATGATGTTGATGGAGAATCCAAACATACCCATCACGATACATGCCCCCAGAAGCGAGTTCGGAAGCGCAAAGCCCGTGATCAATGTGGATTTCATACTTCCTAAGAAGAAGTACACCACGAAGACCGTCAATAAGACCCCAAAGAAAATGGATTCATACACGTCAAATACGTTCGCTCGGATCTTACGGCTGGTATCCTGAACGATCTTCATTTCGGCATTCATGCCTTTGGCTTTGAAATCAGCGTTGATTTTCTTAACTTTCGCGGCGACGTCATCCGCCACCTTCACCGAGTTTGCACCCGATTGACGATAGATACTGAAATTGATGGCTTTCTTGCCATTCAAACGACTGCGCGTTTTTTCATCTTCAAGCGTGTCTTCAATCTTACCGACGGAAGAAATCGTGATCGGATGATAAACATCGGCTAAACGCAGAACGGAAGAACCGATTTCCTCAATAGATTGATATTGAGCCAAGGTTCTAAACGAATACTGTGTCGGGCCCACGTCGATTTTACCGGCAGGAACGTTACGTCCCCCACTGCGCAAAGCCTCGGCGACAGCGGTGGCTGAAATATCAGTGCCGTTCAGACGATCGCGGTCTAAGGAAACGTGAATTTCTCTTTTACGTCCCCCTAAGATGTCCACTTGGCCGACTTGATATACTTGCTCGAACTGCGGAGAGATCACCTCTTTTGCCAAGTCATAAAGTTTCGCATCATCCATATCCGCTTGTAGAGAAATATACATGATCGGCGCATCTGAAGGACTGATCTTACGAATCACGGGGGCATCAATATCATCTGGAAGTTCCCGCAATGCATTTGAAACTTTAGCGCGCACTTCCTGTTCAGCGAAGTTCAGATTCGTCTTCAAAGAAAACTCAATAGTCAAAATGCTCACGCTCTCCATATTCTGAGACGAGACCTTTTGAACCCCGGAAATCGTAGAAACTTCGTCCTCCAGAATCTTAGAAACTTCCGTTTCAATTTCCTGAGGACCGGCTCCGGCATAAGTCGTTTGCACAACGACCGTCGGCAAGCTCACATCTGGATAAAGATCGATCGGAAGACCTTTGAGCGAAATCATTCCCAGCGTCAGCATGAGAATAACGATAGACATAATAAAAACGGGATGACGGACGGATAATAAAGCTGGTGACATGGGTGCGCAAATTATCAGCTTCAAAAAAAAACAACAACTAAAGAGAAGTTCGAAGCCCGAAGGATTGGGACAGCCCGCTAACGGTCTTCGAACGTCACGTACACCATTGTTTGGTTTAAAAGCATATAGGCGATCTCACCAAAAGTCATTGGTCCCACGATATTCGCGGTTTTCTTTCCTTTTAAATTTGCATAAAGAAAATTCAAAATGCAATTGCAGGCAAAAGTCGGCCGCTTCAAACCCGAATCTCTGGTCACCTTTTCGAATTCCGCCTCGTAATTCTCTACAGGCGTAGCAAATTTATACTCCACATCCGAAAACACCGGGGCGTAAAGCTGCACAGATTTCGAGTTCTCATTCAACGCCATCACACTGACATTGATCATGGCGCCTGAATAGTTGGCGACCAAAGGCAACTGCGTATCGATCTTTTTCTCTTGAATGTACTCGCAGAAATTTCTTTCCTGACCGTTAACCGTGCACTCAGTGACCTCAAAAGCTGTCGACTTAAAGCGAATCACGTCGCCCTGTCCCTGCTTAAAAAGATTCAGAATATTTACTTTTCCATATTTGTCTTTACTAAGACCCGCGTGCAAAACCACGGCGCGATCCGTGTGGACCTCTCCTGAAACTCCATTATAGACTTTGGGTTTCTTGACCGAATCTTCTTCAAGATGAAAGCCGCTGACCCAGCCCAGTAACGGGCTGTCAAAGAGTCCGGGAAAACTCGCACATTCTTGGGCAAAGCGCTTATGAACGCCGGAAAACGCAGGAATGATAATGAAGGAAACGCCATTTTCATCATAGTCCTTAGGAAGTTTATAAAGCTCTTCCGAAGAATAACTTAAAGTCCTACAACTGATGACGAATTCTGGAAGCTGGACAACTTGAATGAACTCATTGGTGTCGATACCACCGGACTCTGACATGAAGTATGGAATGGTGCCGCCAATCCAAGAGCCTTGGGGAAGCCGATTGAGCAATGATTCATGGCCCGCAAGAAGCAGGTTCCGTCCCTCACGAATCATGTTAGCAACTTCTTCAACATTAAAAAGCGTTTTCAAGTTAACTTCCTCGTCCAAAGATACATTTGATGTCTTCAGAAACAGCGTGTTCGTTCTTTTTAAAAAACTCGTATGCAATTGTGACAGCCTCTCCCATTTTTTCGGATGATGGATTGCCTCCCACCAAGTGCCTGACACGGGTGATGATCATTTTGCTGGCCAGAGCCTGCAACGGCAGTTCATCCTGATTAACAACCAGACTCATCCAGCGGGGATCATCTTTAGGTGGAAGCATTTCGGTTCACTTTCAAAAGGTAAAAAATCCTACGCACTCTTTATCGGCTGACAAAGTACCAAGATATATAGAATAGACTCGCAACAAGATTACATCTTCACGGGGAACTTAGAACGAGTTTAGATCTTCGCGGAACTGCCGAAAAGCTGCGCAGAGGTGTTTAGCAGATGAAAGAATCCCTTTCAAATGTGAACCCAGTGAAATTGCTTGAGTCCCATCTTCGTCGTTTTCATCCCACCGCTTTTATCACTGTTGTCGCAGTTATTATTTCCCTTCTTCTGATTAGAAGTCTGTTCCAAAAAGAATCGGCGATCGATCACTATTTCGATGTCGCCTGCCTGCTAGTCAGCTTAAGTTCGTTCGTCGCGGTAGTACTCTGTTTTTTGTACTTAGAGGCGCAACGTCAGGCTAACGAAGCGATTGCCTTGTTGGAAGCCAAATCTTTGGAGGCGCAAGAACAAAAAAACATCGCCTTACAGTCCTCTAAGATGTCAGCTTTAGGTGAAATGGTGGCGGGAATGGCCCACGAAATCAACACTCCACTGGCCGCAATAAAAATGTTCTTATCTGAAGCGCTCTACGAAATTGAAAACAATAAAACCGGCGACACCACCGTCGTGGTTAATTTTCTTCATAAATCCGATGCCACGATTGACCGTGTTTCCAAAATTATAAAAGGACTCAGAACGTTTTCCCGATCTGGTGATGCTGATCCTTTTCAAAATTACTCGGTTCAGGAAGCTATTGAAGACGCGATGATTTTGTGTGGCGACCGTTTCAACTCAGAAGGCGTCGAGCTGCGATGGGAGATTCCCGCTGAAACCATTCCCATCGAGTGTCGCCCCGTCGAAATAACCCAAGTGCTTCTAAATCTGATGGGAAATGCATTAGATGCTGTCGGAAAATTAGAGGAAAAATGGATCGAACTGAATGTTTCGCAAACGCCTGACTTCGTACAAATGCGAGTGACTGATTCCGGTCCCGGCATTGATCCACTGATCTTAGAAAAAATATTTCAACCATTCTTCACGACAAAAGATGTCGGCAAAGGCACGGGGATAGGTTTGAGTGTTTCCATGGGAATCGCCAGAAGCCATAACGGCCGCCTGTTTATCGATCCGGGGCACGTGAATACTAGCTTTGTAATTGAAATTCCTAAACGACAAGGTCTTCAGATCGAGGATCTTTCTTTAGAAGGTATTATATGATGAAGAGAATCCTATTAGTAGAAGACGATGAATTCTTTCGCTCCGCCGTAAAAGACTTCCTGAGTAAAACCTATGAAGTGCATGAGGCTGAAAATGGTCTGCACGCTCAAAATCTTTTGAACGACAGTCTTGAACCGGATGCGATTCTTACAGATATAAAAATGCCGAAAATGACAGGTATTCAGCTCTTAGAGTGGGTTCGTGAACATAAGCCAAAAATCCCTGTGGTTTTGATGACGGGTTTTTCCGAGATTTTAGAGACTAAGCGGGCCCACGATCTGGGAGCGAAGGATTTTATCCCGAAACCTTTTAAATCGGCTGAGCTTTTGACGAAGATGAATAACATTCTTGCAGGCGTTTCACCATGGAAGATTGACGACGGCAAGGATGAAGATTTTTGCTCTCTTCCCGTTGAAGACTTTCTGACGGAAAGAAACACGCAGTTTGGCATCTTTGTGAGGGTGGCGGCAAACAAATACATTAAGATCGCCCACCACGGTGGAAAAATAGCCGAAGACAAGATGCGCGTCTTTAAAGAAAAAGGCGTTCATTTTCTTTATGTAAAACAAGCCGACTTTTCTAGCATCGTGGGTTTCACGGTGAATATCTCTAAAGTGGTAAACGCCAGTGAAAAAGTCGATGAATCCAAGAAGCTTCGATTCGTAAAATACACAGGCGGTCTGATCGTACAACAAGCCTTTGTTCAAGGGACAGACAAGGCCTTATTTAACAACGCCAAAGATTTCTTATCTTCGAGTGTTTCAGTTATTACCGAATCCGAAGACGCGATGACCATCCTGGATCAACTGAACGATCACAATGATTACCTCTATTCACATAGCTTAGGCGTGAGCATGTATTCGGTCATGATGGCTAAGAAAATGGGAATTAACTCTCCGCAAACTCTTTTCAAACTGGCGATGGCAGGATTATTTCATAACATCGGCTTTAAAGAACTCCCGCAGGACGTCCTGCAAAAAAGTCGTTTTAAGTTATCAAAAGAAGAGCGCATGCTGATTGAATCCCATCCTGCCCGAGGTAAGGAAATTTTAGAATCTATTAAGGGAATTCCCACCGATGTGATCCAGATGACATACGAACATCATGAAGACTTGATGGGTACGGGTTATCCTCGTCGTATCGACAAAAAGAAAATTCATCCGCTCACTCGAATCATCTCGGCAGCCGATGCCTTTTGCAGTCTGACCTTAAAGAATCCGGATAATGAAACTCCTTTGGATGGAGCTGCTGCGGTGGCGCGATTACGCGAAACCAAACAAAGTCTTTTGGATCAGGATTGCCTGAAAAGCCTGGCTTCGCTATTTTCCGCCAAACAAGTGGCTTAAATAAAAAAGCCCACGTCGTAAAACGTGGGCTTTTTGGAGAGCCGTCAAAATCAGTCTCAGATTACCAACCGAAAGAGTCTACGTCGTAGCCCCAGTTAGCAAGAGCTTTTTTGTACATGCCCTTCATGAACTTTTGAGCTTGGTGAGGTTTCAAACCAAGTTCAGAAGCAGATCTGTTTGTGATGTCTTGCATTCCTGCAGAGTCACCCAAAGCCAAATCTTTTGCTGCTGCTAAAGCGTCAGAGAACTGAACACCGAAAACAGCTTTGAAAGTTTTGTCCATGTCTTTTTCAGAAGTTGTACCGCGTTCAGCAGCTGCAACTGCCCAAGAGTTCAATGCAGAAGCTACTGCAACCGCTTTGTCTTGTTTGAAGCCGTATTCTTTCATCAACTTCTCAGAAGCTCTTTTAACAAGTTGTTTATTCGCGTCAGAGTTCAAAGCCGCGAAGTTTGTGTCAGAAGCTGAAGAAGAAGTTTTGTCATTGATAGCTTGACCGTAGTTAGATTCGCCTGTGTTCGCATTGTATAGAACACCGTTTTTACCTAACCAGTAAGTACCATTGCGGATGTCTTCCCAGAAGAAACCAGTCGTACCTACACCGATAGATGTACCACCCACATAACCCGCGAACTCAGAAACGTCTGCGTAGTATTGGAATTGACCAAGATCGTTGTAAACAGCCGCTTCACCGTTAGCATCGAATTTTACATACCAAAGATCGTCAGAACCGTAACCTTGGCTGTTGTAGTCTGGATCTCTAGTTACAGTGATACGAGTTCCATCAGACGCCAAGAATGTGCAACCAGGAGTCGCTTCTTGAGTTGTACAAACATCGCCGTAAACTGTTTCGTATGGGTAGTAGATAGCTCCGCCGCCACCGCAGGCTGC
>NZ_LUKF01000020.1 GCF_001592755.1 Bdellovibrio bacteriovorus
AAGATAGAAAGATAGAAAGATAGAAAGATAGAAAGATAGAAAGATAGAAAGATAGAAAGATAGAAAGATAGAAAGATAGAAAGATAGAAAGATAGAAAGATAGATAGATAGAAAGATAGATAGATAGATAGATAGATAGATAGATAGATAGATAGATAGATAGATAGATAGATAGATAGGGCGACAGAACCGCACTTCATTCAGAGTAAAACATTTCGAACAGAATGTTACTGGTCGAAACTCTTAGCGACCGGTTTGATGCAATTGCTCACTGCCACGATGGCAGTAAAACCCTTTATTACAAACCAAAATTTAGTCGAAATAATCTTGACGAGTTTTCCGTGTCCGTAAAACGACCATGCTTAAACGAATCCACTAATTTATTTTAAAAATGAATCTTGAGCCAATATTGCACAGTCTGCGCAATGCGGAAGTGTTTGAAGGGCGGTTCATTTGTTCTCGGGGCATACATCCTGAAAAGCAATTTAAACCCATGATATGTTCTGCGCATGGGTGAGGTGTTGAAATGTCGATTTCAAAAATGACAAACAATGAATTGGATTCAAGAATAAAAACTCTTGCGAGCAATGAGCGCAAGCTTTTGAAATCTATTCTCTTCACAATATCAGAGATTGACAGTCGACGTTCATATTTAGAGCTAGGATATCCCAGTCTTTTTGATTATCTCACGAAAGAAGTCGGTTATAGCGGAGGAAGCGCACAAAGACGAATTGATGCCGCTCGAATTCTTCGTGAGATTCCTGAGACTGCAGAGAAAATAGAATCTGGTGAAATAAAGTTGAACCAAATATCGATGCTACAAAGAGCCGCAAGAGAAATTGCGAAAGAACGCAATGTAGAGGTGAGTGCACACGATAAAAAAGAACTTTTGAATCAAATTGCCAATCGAGGCCACGAAGAGACGCAAAAAGAGATCGCCATTTTTTTTGATCTGCCCGTAATTGAAGCTCCCGTTTCTAAAGTACAAGCCGATGAAAGCGTTCGCTTAGAATTCACATTGACCAAAGAACAATATGAAAAGTTGAAACAGGCACAAGCCCTTCTTGCACACTCATCATCTTCGTCTGATATTCCGAATTTTATTGAACATATTTGCGATAAGATTATCACTCAGAAAACTAAAGTTAGATCTTTGAAGAATGAACGCGCGGATGAGACGCGCATTGATTCTAGTGGCGAAAGTTCCGTTACTGCCACGGTGGCAGTAAGCACGCGCGTCAAGAAAATGCTGCTCGCAAAACAACCTTGCTGTCAGTTTAAAATCCCATCCACCGGAAAAATCTGCGGAAGTACTTGGCTGTTGCAAGTCGATCATATTCGACCGCGCTGGAGCGGAGGTGATAACTCTATAGATAATCTTCAGGTGCTCTGCGCACAACACAATAGGTTGAAGTACCGTATGGAAGCTGGACGGCGATTTAAGTAGATTGGAGAATTTGTTTCTTAATCTCTAGCTTTGGAGTTTATCTTAAGGTGAGCAGGACTGAAAAATAAGACAATATAGACAGAAGACAGAGGGAAGATAAAAGATAGAAGATAGAAGGAAAGACAAAGCTAGCGGATAAAGGCCAGTACCAGTCGCCTCAAGCGAAGTGATTTGCCGGCAGCGCCAAAACCTTTTATCAAACGCCTACTTCCCCCTCAAAATCTCCTTCGCCTTCACCCAATACTTATCCTTATCATCCATACTCAAAGAACCCCAATCAACCCCATCCGCGGCGGCCAGTTCGACCATCTTATTAAACCGTGTCTCAAATTTCACATTTCCGCGGCGAAGAATCTGTTCCGGTTCTAAATCCAAATGGCGACTTAACTGCGCCAAGGAAAACAAAACATCCCCGAGCTCCGCTTGCACCTGTTCGTCGGTGCCTTCATCAATCGCTTCGCGAAGTTCGGCGAACTCCTCTTCCACCTTATTCATCGCGCCTTCCGCATCTTCCCAGTCAAACTGCAGCTTCTCAGTGCGTTTGCCGATTTTGTAAGCGCGTTGCAAAGCGGGAAGGGGAGGCACATTCAAAGCATAAGGCGAAGCAGAAGCTCCACTTCCATCAGCCGCCTTTTCTGCCTTCTTAATCGATTCCCAATTGCGAACAACTTCAGCAGAGTCCGCCACTTTGGTGTCACCAAACACATGCGGATGCCGGCGTAAAAGCTTCTCTGAAATGGACGAAATGACATCTTCTAAAGTGAAAGCTCCACGTTCTGAAGCCAACTGAGCGTGCAAAACCACTTGAAAAAGCACATCGCCCAGCTCTTCCTTCATCTTCTGGTCTTTTAAAGCTCCACTCGGATATTCAAGAACCTCCACCAACTCGTGGGTTTCCTCGATTGCGTACTGAGTCAAAGACTCATGAGTCTGCTCTTTATCCCAAGGGCAGCCATCTGGCCCGCGTAGACGCGCCACGATCTCGACTAAGGACTCAATTTGACGTAAGTTGGATGGAATTGCAGCCATAAGGAGCCTCGACTTTCTGATGGAATCTCTTCATAGCTAGCACAATTACAGAGTGATTTCGACAATTTTCGCAAAACAGGATACGGTAGAAAACTGGATATGCAGCGAGGTAAGCAAACTAAAAAAGGTGAGAGTCCCACGACTCGTGTCAACTATGAGGATCACAGTCTTAAGTTCTTAGACTGGGTGGATTCCATTGGCCTAGAGAAAACCTTCTTTGGTCGCATCGTTCAAGTCATGGAAGAAAAATTCTTCATCCGCCGTGCTGCCTTGATCTTCCTTTACTGCGTCCTTCTTTCTTATACGATTTTCTATCAATTAGACGTTCCTTATAACTTCAACGTCGGCGACGTCGCGAAATTCGATGTGGTTTCTCCGATCGGTTTTGAAATGACCGACGAAGTCACCACCGAAGAAAAGCGCTTCAAGGCCGAATATTCGGTGCCGATCGTTTACGACTACGACACCAGCGTCTTTGAAAGAGTGTCCGTCAACCTGATCCACTCCTTCAGAACCATGCGCGCGTATTACCGCGAAACAAAATGGTCGCCAATACCGTCAGAACATCGCCGTCAGGTGAAGGACTTCTTCCAGCACAAAAAGCAATTCGAAAAAGAATTGGGAGTGGTGGTTTCAGATTTCATGTTCGAATGGCTGATTGATCTGAAGTTCACACCCAGAATTGAAGCCGTGATCATTCGTAACCTAGAAAGCTGGTACGACAAAAAGATCGCAGAAGCCCCAGACCGTTTTATCCCGGCGAATCAAGCAAGTGTCCTAGCCCGCGTCGTGCATAAAAACAACTTGGGTAAAGAGTTCCCCATCCCACGTGAAGAAATCCAAGATTTGCAGGCGCCAGAAAATTTCGAGTTCGATTCAAAAAAAGACCTGAACAGATTCTCTGAAAGTGACCAGGCCAACCTTCTGTATTTCGCTAGATCCTTGCTAGTCCCGAACCTGACCTTGAATAAACAAGAGACAGCGTCAAGAAGGCAGTCCGCTCGCGATGCGGTGATTCCGGTCACAATCACGATTAAAAAGAACCAAGCCATTATTTCTCAAGGCTCCGTGATTCAACCGGGTCAGATGGCCGTCATTAAACAAATCGAAAACATTCGCGCAGACAAGCGAAAAGACATCATGGCGCTTTCAATGGCCCTGATGCTTTCCGTAGCGATTTTAGTCTTCTTCTCGTACCTGAAACGTTTCACGATGAACAAAGTGAAAATCGAGTTTAAAGACGTGACCGTGATGATGCTTATCGCGTTCGGAGCGATTCTTTTCACAAAGATTTACATGTTCATCACCGATGCGGCCTTCGCCTCAAAAATGGGTCATATCATTCCTCCGGCCATCTTCCTGTATGCGGCTCCGGTGGCTGCGGGGCCGATGTTGGTGGGCCTGCTTATTTCCTACGGTGAAATCGTATGGCTCTTCACGGCCTTCCTTTCGGTGTGCTTGGGTATCATGGTCGACTACAATTACAGCTTCATGTTTGTCAGCTTGGTCGGTGGTATCGCGGCGGCTCGCGGGGTCTTTAATTGCAAAACTCGTAACGACATTTACTTTGCCGGGGTCAGAACGGGTGTAGTCAATGCCCTGATGATCGCGTTCATTTTAACAATGACGAAGTTTGATCAAGAGGGCGGACTTAAAGAAATCCTTCTTTCAATCCCCGCGGGTTTCTTAGGCGGTATCTTCAGCGCGCTCGTCACGATGATGTTCATCCCGCTCCTGGAATCCATCTTCAACTACACAACCGACGTTAAACTTCTTGAACTGAGCAACCTGAATCATCCATTGCTAAAAGAGATGATCGTAAAAGCTCCGGGAACATATCATCACTCGATGATGGTGGGTTCGATGGTAGAGGCCGCAGCCGAAGAGATCGGAGCCAATCCGCTCTTAGGTAAAGTTATGTGCTACTACCACGATATCGGTAAGATGGAGCATGCGAACTATTTTATTGAAAATCAAAAACCAGGACACAACCCTCACGATCACATTTCTCCATTCATGAGTAAGACCTTGTTAGTGGCGCACGTGAAAGACGGTATCGAGATGGGGATGGCCTACAAACTAGGTAAGCCGATCTTAGACGGTATCGTTCAGCATCACGGAACGACGTTGATTTCTTATTTCTACAACAAAGCTTTGGATCTAAAAAAAGAAGACGATCCAGAAATCAGCGATCAAGATTTCCGTTACCCAGGTCCTAAACCTCAGTTCCGTGAATCTGCACTTTGCATGCTTGCAGACAGTATCGAAGCGGCGGCGCGCTCACTCGATGAACCAACGCCAGCGCGTCTGCAAAACATCGTTCGAAATATCATCCAAAGAAAATTCTCGGACGCACAGCTGGACGAGTGTAATCTAACTCTGAAAGATATTTCGAAAGTCGAAGCCGCCTTCGTGCGCATTCTTCTGGGTATTTACCATCAACGTATCGACTATCCGCGCAGCGCGGGTGGTGGATTGGGCGACACCAATGCAACTTCTGATCGTTAATGAATCTAAGCACGCCGTGCCTCGCAAATTCATCACGGAATGGATGGACGAAGTGGTCAGTGAGCTTAAAAAACGTCGCATCCTCAAAGCCGCCCACGCGAAAAAAGAACTCACCTTGGTGTTCTTAGATAAAAAGCCCGCGCAGAAAATCAATTTCGAGTTTCGCGGTAAAGACTACGCCACAGATGTCCTTAGTTTTGACTCGATGGACCCGATTTCTTTCGGGGAGCTTGTCATGTGTCCCGAAGTTCTAAAGCGCCAAGCTAAAGAACATAAACTCAGTTTTCAACATGAATTGGGATACATGCTTTTGCATGGGGTTCTTCATTTATTGGGCTATGATCATGAGACCAATGAAAAGGACGCCAAAGAAATGTTCGACCTCCAGGACGCTGTTTTCGAAAAGCTTTTGAAAAAACTCTCTGCCTAAATCGGGCTCAATTCCTCTATATTGCTGCTTAAGATCAAAAAATAAAAGATCCCCTCGGAAGAGACACTTTGCGCACCTTGATTTGATCAAGTTTTAAGCGAAACCGGGGTGGGTCCATCAGTTTCCACTCTGAAACTCCCATATTTCGCAATTCGTCGAACGAACACACCCTGGCATCGAGATTGTAATAGGGAATCTGTGTTCTCCCTTGTCGCCTCCGAGAGCTTTTCCCCTCCCTGCTCGCGGAGGCGTTTTTCTTGACAGACTAGGTCCCCCAGATACACTGGGGCCTATGTCTATCGTTACTGAATCATCGGAAATCAAAAGCAGAATCGGCGCTCTCGAAAGTTTCTCGACGGAACTTCGGGGGTATCTTTGACCTAGATAAAAAGAAAAAGCGTCTTGACGAGCTTGCGATCCAAGCCGAAAACCCCGCGCTGTGGGAAAAGCCTGCAGAAATGCAAAAACTCAATAAAGAAAAGACCCTGCTTGAAAGAGCGGTGGGAGAGTTTGATTCTTTCGCCAACCGACTGAGCGATGCCAAAGTTCTTTTGGAAATGGCAATGGAAGCTCAAGATGAGGGCAGCTTCAGCGAAGTGAAAGCCGAAGTCGATTCCTTAGAAAAATACGGACAAGATTTAGAATTAAAGCGAGTTCTTAATGGCGAACTCGACACGAACAGTGCTTACTTATCGATCAACTCGGGCGCCGGTGGGACGGAGTCCTGTGATTGGGCCGAGATGCTTCTGCGTATGTACACGCGCTATGCCGACAAACACGGCTATAAGGTCAGTGTTGTCGAGATGACCGAAGGCGAAGGAGCGGGGATCAAATCCTGCACTCTTTTAGTCGAAGGACCTTACGCTTATGGCTACTTGAAAGCAGAATCGGGCGTTCATCGCCTCGTGCGTATTTCTCCGTTTGATTCCAATGCTCGTCGACACACTTCTTTTGCGTCTGTGTTTGCGTGGGCCGAGGTCGACGACGACATCAATATTGAAGTTCGTCCTGAAGACACTCGCGTTGAAACTTTCCGTTCTAGTGGGGCGGGTGGACAGCACGTGAATAAAACCGACTCTGCAGTTCGTATGTACCATATTCCAACAGGCATTGTTGTTTCCTGCCAAATGGAGCGTTCGCAAATCCAAAATAGAGAAAAGGCGATGAAGATGTTAAAAGCGCGCCTTTACGAATTGGAAATTGAAAAGCGCAATGCTGAAAAAGACGCGATGAACTCGCAGAAAAAAGCCAACGAATGGGGATCGCAAATTCGTTCTTACGTGATGCACCCTTATCAAATGGTGAAAGACCACCGCACGGACTTTGAAACCAATCAAGTGGACGATGTGATGGACGGGGATTTAGATGGCTTTATCATGGCTTATCTAAAATCCCAAATCACGACAGAGGCGAAACCTCAGTGAATAAGTCCTTAATGTGGATTGCATGGCGACTTTTGATTTCTCGAAAAACTCTTTTCGGGGGATCGGCGCCATTGTCTTTGTTGGGACTTGTTTTAGGTGTGGCGGCGCTGGTCGCATCGATGGCCGTGATGAGTGGCTTTGAATCAACATTGAAGCACGCGATGGCCGATGTTTCGGGGCATGCGCAAGTGGTGAAGCGCTCGCGTTTTCCTGATGACTATAAAGAACTTGAAGAGAGAATTAAAAAAGCCGAGCCCACGTTGGTGGGATCTTCACGCTTCGTCTTTATCGAAGCGGTTCTTGCTCACCAAGGAAAAATCTCTGGCATCCTGATTCAAGGTGTGGACACTCAAGAAGTCGGCAAAGTTTTAAATTTCAAAAGCCGGGTGATGAGCGGCTCTGCGGATTTAAGTTCTTCTTCAGAGTCGGAAGTTCCCTTGGCCTTAATGGGTAAAGGCCTTGCCGCAAAAATGAATTTAAAAGTCGGCGATAGTTTTCGTGTGGTCGTTCCTGTTGCTGACGCCGTTGATCCGTCAAAATTCCAGCGCCGTGTCGGGGAATTCCAACTGCAAGGAATTCTGGATTTAGGAAAATATGATTGGAACGAAAGATTCATTTTAAGCGATCTTGCAGCCACACAAAAACTAGCCGACATCGGAGATCGTTATTCCGGTTTGCTTCTGCGTTTTGAAGACGTGGACTACGCACGTCAGGCCGCTTTCAATTTAAGTCATGTCTTAGGTTCACCATACTGGGTGCGCGATTGGAGAGACTCTAACGAAAATCTTTTCGAAGCCGTCAGCGTAGAACGTCCCGGAATTTTCTTTGTTGTCTTGATTATTACTTTGGTGGCGGCGTTCAACGTCTCTTCGACGTTGCTGGTGAACGTCGTTCGACGCTACAAAGACATCGCGATCCTAAAAACCGTCGGTCTTTCGCGAAAAGACATTATTAAGATCTTCGCCTTCCAGGGGCTTTTCATGGGCGGGATTGGTTTGTTCTTTGGATTTATTCTAGGATTTATTCTTTGCCTGCTCTTTAACTTCGCGCAAAGCCGTTTAGGTCTTGTTGCCGGTGAAGTTTATCGTCTGGATTCGATCGATGTGAACATCCGTTTTGTTGACTCCATCGCCATTGTTATCGCCACACTTTTGATTTGTTTCATCGCCACATTGGCGCCCGCTCGTCGCGGCGGCCGATTGAACCCAGTAGAAGGGCTTCGCAATGAATGACACTAATGTATTTTTAAAAGCCGTTGATATTCACAAATCCTACAGCCAAGGTACGGGAGAGTTAGAAATTCTTCGTGGCATCAGCCTAGAAATCAAAGAAGGCGAAGCTTTAGCGATCTTAGGTTCTTCGGGCGCGGGTAAAAGTACACTTTTGCAAATCATGGGAACTTTGGATCGTCCGAATAAGGGCGAACTCTTTTGTGAAGGCCGCGATCTTTTGGCGATGAGTGATGATGAGCTGTCTCGTTTTCGTAACGCGGAAATGGGATTTGTATTCCAGTTCCATCATCTGTTGGGCGAGTTCACGGCCTTGGAAAACATCATGATCCCATGTCGCGTGGCGGGTGAAGCTCCGAAAGCGGCGCGTGAAAAAGCTTTGCATCTTTTAGAATTCATGGGTCTTGCTGAGCGTCGAGAACATTATCCAAATCAGTTGTCTGGTGGTGAGTTGCAGCGGGTCGCCATCGCGCGTGCCTTGGTGCGACATCCAAAGATTCTTTTCGCCGATGAGCCGACGGGAAATCTGGATTCGCAGACGAGTGGAAAGATCCAAGAGTTGTTCTTCCGTCTGAAAGAAGAGATGAAGCTCGCACTGGTCGTGGTGACGCATGATTTGACCTTTGCGACAAAGTTTCCAAAAGTATACCGAATGAAAGACGGCGTCTGGGTCTAAACACTGGCAGATTCGTTTCTTCCGCGTTGCTGCGTCGGCGCTGTACATTTGTACAGCTTTCTCCTTGCGCCTTGAATAAACGAATCTTCCAGCGTTTAGCCTTCTCAAAAATGCGCTAACTGCGCGCTTTTCCTTGGAAGCGCGGCGCGTCTTCTTTGACAGGACCTTGGTCTTAAGTTACGATTCCCCAATAAATTTGTAAGTACGCAGAAATCTTATAGATTTTCGAAAAACGCCTGGCGGGGAATAGACTTTGAGTAAGCTTCTTTGTGCATTGTTAATCACTTCGTTATCTTCGACGGTTTGGGCAGCTCCAGCTAAGAAGAAAACCGCTAAAAACACCAAAGCTCCCGTGCAAGCGGCAGCTCCAGTTTCTTCAGGTCTTATGATCAAAACTATTGAAGTCACTGGAAATCGTAAAATCGAAAAGGATGCGATTCTTACCAAGATCACTTCCAAAGTGGGCGGAGAGTATTCTGCACTCAGCATCCGCGAAGACGTAGAAGCTCTTTTCAAGCTCGGATTCTTTAATGACATCGAAGTGGATCGCCAAGTTTCCGGTAAAGACGTTACGCTGACGTACAAAGTTTTAGAAAAACCGTCCATCGTCGAAATTACTTACGAAGGAAATAGCGAAGTTAAATCCGAAGATATCGCCGACGCCACAGGAATTAAGCCGTATCAGCTTTTGAATATGGCGAAAGTAAAAGAAGCCGTTGAAAAAATCCAAAAGCTTTACGAAGACAAGGGTTACTTCTTAGCGAAAATTGAAGCCGAAGTTCAAAACATCAACAAAGATGAAACCGTTCGTCTGGTGTTTAAGATTCGTGAAAACGACAAAGTGAAAGTAAAGAAAATCACTTTCCTAGGAAATAAAAACCTTGGTGACAGTCAGTTGAAGTCCAAAATGCTGACTCAAGAGGGCGGATTCTTTTCGGGTCTTTCGGGCTCTGGTCAATACAAGCAAGAAATGTTCGAGCGTGACGTGCAGATCCTTCGCTTCCTTTACTGGAATCAAGGTTACGTTCAAGCTAAAGTCGATCGTCCCCAAGTGACCGTGACTCCAGACAAAAAGAACATCTACATCACCATTCGCATCGAAGAGGGTGAGCAATACGATGTCGGCGAAGTGGATTTTGCCGGCGACATCTTGTTCCCGAAACAAGAACTTTATGAAGCCATCAAAATCGATGACAACGGTGTCTTTGCTTATGACGTTCTTCAAAAAGACATCAGTGAGTTGACGGCGAAGTACGGAGACTTGGGTTATGCCTACGCCAACGTGATTCCTCGTACGGCGTTCAATGCCAAAGAGCGCAAAGTGAATTTGATCTTTGAATTCGACAAGGGTTCGAAAGTTTACTTCGGTAAGATCAATATGATCGGAAACTCGAAGACGCGCGATAAAGTCATCCGTCGTGAATTGAAAATCCACGAAGGGGAGCTTTACAATGAAACCCGCCGTCGTCAGTCTTTGGAAAACATCCAACGCTTGGGTTACTTCGAAGAAGTGAACTTCAAGACTTCGATTGATCCCGAGCGCACGGAAGTGATGAACGTCGACATCGCCGTGAAAGAAAGAAACACCGGACAGATCCAATTGGGAGCTGGTTACGGAACATCTCAAGGTTTCACTTTGCAGGGTTCGATCAATCAGGCGAACTTCTTAGGTAAAGGACAAAACCTAGGTGCGTCTTTGAACCTCAGTAATACAGGAAGTTACTACAGTCTTTCGTTCACTGAGCCTTACTTCAACGACACTCTTTGGTCCGTCGGTGGAGACCTTTATCAAAGTGCCAACTCTGCACGTGCCGACTACGATGAAAAACACACCGGGGGAGCCATCCGTTTCGGTCACCCCTTGGCCGAGTTCACCCGCGGATACTTGCGCTATAAATACGACGACACTCAGCTTGAAGAAAAATTCGATAGCGAAGAGCAATCTTTAACGGACCGCGATTTGTTCCCTCTGGAAACCGCTTCCGGTGTTACAAGTTCGATTACGGCAACGATTGATTACGACACTCGTAACGACCGTCAAATGCCGACGAAAGGGATGTACGCGAGTGCGTCTTATGAATACGCAGGTCTAGGTGGAGACTTGAAATTCACTCGCATGAACACGAATTTCCGCTACTACAAAAACCTGTTCTGGGATGTGGTGTGGCGAAATAACATCAGTTACGCGCGCATTGATTCTTTAGAAGGTCAAGACGTGCCGTTCAGTGAATTATATCTACTTGGTGGTCCATACTCCCTACGTGGTTACCGTTCGTACCGTGTGGGTAAAATGAAACTATCCAACAAGATCAAAGCTAAGATCATCGCGGACAACCCGGGTATTAGTGACGAAGAAGCCACAAAACGTGCGATGCGTTTCTACGGTGGTACTCAACAGGCGATGTACCAGACGGAATTACAGTTCCCTTTAGTTAAAGATGCTGGCATCATGGGTGCTGGATTCTTCGACGTCGGTGCTGCGGATGATATCTTGTCAGAAGATAATTTCTTTGCAGACGTCGGCTTCGGTATCCGCTGGTACTCTCCGATCGGGGTCTTGCGTTTCGAATGGGGCTTCCCACTGAACCGCGATCCACTCTACCACGACGCCACCGTGTTCGAGTTCTCGATCGGGCCTAGTTTCTAGCGCGCACGCGCGCAGAAGCCGCAGCGCCTCGGCGCGGAGACTGGACTCGCTCGGTAGAGCAGAAGGCGCAGCGGGCTTTGCCCGCGTAGCTGAACTAGCTCTCACTAGCAGAGAGTAACAAAGAATATAGTTTTAAACCTTTAAGGAGGATTGATGAAAAAAATGTTGATCGTGCTAAGCATGCTTATGACGGCATCCTTCGCACACGCGGAAGCAAAAGTAGGTTACGTGGATATGCAAAAAGCTATTCAATCTACTTCTGCAGGTAAGAAAGCAAAAACAGAACTTGAAGGCGAGTTCAATAAAAAGAAAAAAGAACTAGAGAAGAAAGAAGCTGATTTGAAAAAAATGGGCGAAGACTTGGAAAAGAAAAAGTCTGTTCTTTCTGAAGATGCTCTAGGTAAAAAACAAGCGGAATTCCAAGAAGAAATGTTGAAGTACCGTGATGTTGTTGGCAAAAGCCAAGTTGAAATCCAAAAGAAAGAGCGTGAACTCACGGCTCCTATCTTGGAAAAAATGAAAAAAGTCATCGCGAAAATCGCGAAAGACAAAGGCTACACGATGGTGATTGAGAACTCTCAGATGGTGCTTTATGCAACACCTGAGGCGGATTTAACACAAGAAGTGATCGCGGCCTTCGAAAAAGAAAAGTAGATCTCGGATAAAAACGAAAGGGCCTGCAAGGGCCCTTTCTAGTTTAAGGTAAAGTACTCATGGCAAATTATAAAGTTCATCCAAGCAGTGTTATCTCTCCCGAAGCTGAAATAGCAGACGATGTTGAAATCGGTCCTTACTGCTTGATTCAAGGTAAAGTTAAAATTGGTAAAGGCACGTTAGTAGAAGGTCATGTGACCTTAGGTTCTCGCCACGGTATTCTGGAAATCGGCGAAAACAATCACTTCTCTCCAGGTGCTGTTATCGGTGGTCCGCCACAAGACGTTTCTTACAAAGGCGAACCGACAAAATTGGTTATTGGAAAAAACAACACCTTCCGCGAATTCACGACAGTGAATATCGGAACTCCTAAAGGTGGCGGCGTTACATCCATTGGCGACAACTGTCTGTTGATGGCTTACACGCACATTGGACATGATTGTCATATTGCGAACAACGTTGTAATCGTGAATGGTTGCCACTTGGGTGGTCACTGTGAAATCGAAGAAAACGTCACTATCGGCGGGGTTTCGGCTCTGAACCAATTCACAAAAGTGGGTCGTGGTGCTTTCATCGCTGGTTCTTCGATTGTGAATAAAGACATTCTTCCGTTCTCGCGCGCACAAGGTAACTACGCGACGATCCGTGCAACAAATAAAATCGGTCTTTCTCGTAAAGGCTTCCCACGTGAAGAAGTTGCGAATGTCCACAAAGCCATTCGTATCATCATTATGGGATCTCACACGGTGGACGAGGGTATCGAGCGTATTAAACAAGAATGCGTTATGAGTCCTAACATTGAATACTTCATCAACTTCATTAAGTCTTCGAAACGCGGTATTGCTGTAGATAGAAGCCCTAAAGGATGGCAGGACGATGACTAGTCAGAAATTGCGTGCCGCGGTGATCGGCGTGGGTTACTTAGGTAACTTCCACGCTCAGAAATATAAAAACAATCCCCACGTCGAACTTGTGGGAGTGTGTGATCACTTCCCCGCACAAGCAGATAAGATTGCGGCAGAGTTGGGAGTAAAAAGCTTCCACCGTCCGCAAGATTTGATCGGCCAAGTGGATCTAATTACCGTAGCGGCAAGCACGTTGAGTCACTACGAAGTGGCAAAAATGTTTTTGCAAAACGGTGTGCACGTGAATGTTGAAAAACCAATCACGGCGACTGTACCTCAAGCTGAAGAGCTTGTGGCTTTAGCAGAAAAAAATAATTTGAAGTTAGCTGTCGGTCATATCGAGCGTTTCAATCCGTCTGTGGTTGAAGTGAAGAAAAATCTTAAAAAACCGCGTTTGATCGAACTGACTCGCATGGCGACTTACAAGGCGCGCGGTGCCGATGTCAGCGTATTGCACGACTTGATGATTCACGATATCGACATGTTGTTCTTCTTAAGCGGCACAAGCGAAATTGAATCCATGATTGGAACAGGCTCTAAGCTTGTATCTAAAGAACTAGATACGGCCTCTGTGACGATCAAAATGAAAAACGGTGTGGTCGGTGTCATCAACGTCAGCCGTGTTTCTTCGACAATGACTAGATCTGTGCGTGTGATCGAAGACGATTTCACTCTGTTCGCAAATACGGGCATCCATGAGCTTGAAAAAGGCGAAAAGGGACCTGGCGGAGACGAGCTAGTGAAGTACACAAAGTGGACTTTAGAAAAAGCTGACGCTCTTCAAAAAGAAACCGACGCCTTTGTCGATGCAGTTATCAATAATAAAAAACCTGTGGTTACAGGAGTCGACGGTCTGGTTGCTTTAAAAGCGATCGAAGACGTGCAAAGAATGATCGAGGGCTAATGGATCAGGTTCTGTTTGTCGCGGCGGAAGCCTCTAGCGTCACCTATGCTCAAAGAATTCTGGAAGCTTGGAAGAAGCAAGGTCGTAATATTCATGCTTTCGGCGTCGGCAGTCAGGACATGGAAAATATCGGCTTTGAGCGCTTAGGAAAATCGGAAGAGATGGCCGTCGTCGGAGCGGCAGAAATCATCGCTCAATACGGTCACCTCAAAGGCGTTTTTGACAGTCTGGTCGCCGAAGCAGAAAAGCGTCGTCCTAAAGTGGCGATCGTCATGGATTACCCTGAGTTCAACTTGATGCTTTCTAAGAAGCTTCATGCCATGGGTATCCCGGTTGTGTACTACATTTCTCCGCAAGTGTGGGCGTGGCGCAAAGGCCGTGTCAAGACGATCAAAAAGTACTGCAAAGAAGTCTTCGTTCTTTTCCCATTTGAAGTTCCGTTCTATGAAGAGCACGGCGTCCCTGTGGAATTCGTTGGCCATCCGTTATTGGATGAACTCGACGACAAGCTTCTGAACGACAAAGATTACTTAAAAACTCACCGCAATCAGTGCGGCATCCGCGATGATGAAATCGTTTTAGGTCTGATGCCGGGAAGCCGTCGTTTAGAACTAAAACAACACTTTCAGATTCAACTGGATACGGCGCGTGTTTTATCCAAAAAATATCCGAACCTTAAAGTCGTTATCTTGACGGCTCCGACGTTCACGAAGGAAAAAATGCAGGAGTACCTTGAAGACTTCCGTCTTCCTTACATACTTCTGAAAGACGAGCCTTTCCGCATGATTCATCTTGTGGACATGATGCTCGTAGCTTCGGGAACAGCGACATTGCAAGTGGGTATTTTGAAAAAACCGATGGTCATCATGTATCGCATGAAATGGCTGACGGGCATTTTCGCGAAACTGGTCGTGCGCGGAACGAAGTATTTCGGTCTGGTGAATTTGATTTTGAACAAAGAAGCCGTGCCGGAAAGATTCCAATCGGAAGTGAATCCAGAACATCTGGCTTCTTTATTAGAAAAATATATCGTGGATCCTGCTTATAAAGCCCAAGTCGTTCATGATTTGGAAGAGCTTAGAAAATACCTAGGCGATCGCGGAGCCACTCAACGTGTTGTTAAAGCATTGGATAAATATTTAACAAAATGAAATATTACTTAAGGCCTTTTTCTTTTCTGTATAACCAAGTTGTCGGAGTTAAAAACTCTCTGTACCGCCGTGGTGTGATCCGTGTTTATAAAGCACCGGTTCCCGTGGTGAGTATCGGAAATCTGACAGTCGGGGGCACAGGAAAAACGCCCATCACGGATTATTGCCTTAAAGCTTTAGTTGCTGATGGAAAAAAGGTCGCCGTCATCAGCCGTTCTTATCGCGCCGATGTAGAAAGTCCGTCTCAAGTCGATGTCGGACATCCGTTTGCGGCTCGCTACTATGGCGATGAACCCGTGTTGCTCGCACAAGCGAATCCTCAAGTTGCGGTCTTTGTCGGTCCAAGCAAGTGGCAAACGGCGAAGTACGCCGTCAGTAAAGATCAGTTCGATTTACTGATCGTGGATGATGGTTTCCAACATCGTAAACTTCATCGCGATCTGAATATCGTGATCTTGGATGCGACAGAAAGCATCGAAAACTACGCGGTCCTTCCAGAAGGCCGGGCCCGTGAATCTTGGGAAGGTGTGGAAAGAGCCGACGTCTTAGTTCTTTCGAAATGCAATCTTGCTCCCGATGCGGACTTGAAGGTGTTAGAAAGTCGTCTTCCCAAAGGTAAAGAAGTTCTTTATCTCGGTTATCAAATCAATCATCTTAAAAATGTCGCGACCAAAGCCGTTATCGCTCGTGAAGAGCTTAAAGGAAAATCTTTATTCCTGGTCTCGGCGATCGCTCGCCCGGACGTTTTTGAGAAAATGATGAGAAATATCGGAGAGGTTTCTAAAAAGAGCCTGCACTATCGAGATCATCATCAATACACCGCTGCGGATGTGGCTCATATCCAAGATGAGTTCCGCAAAGCCAAAGCTGATTATCTTATCACGACTGAAAAGGACGCGGTGAAACTGCGCCAGCTTTTCTCAGACTCCTCGCTGCTATGGAGTGCCTCTTTAGAGGTGGCCGAGCAGGGAAAGAAGGGACGTCTTCATGAACTTATTAGTCAAATTCTTCGTTAGTGTGATGAGCTTTTTTAGCTCGATGTTTCCGCGCACCTGGCTTCGTAAATCGGGCTCCTGGGTGGGGTTTCTTTGGTTTGATGTCTTCGGTTTTAGAAAGCAAATCGTGTTAAATAATTTGCAGATCGCCTTCCCCGAATGGAGTGAAGAGCAAAAACTAAAAGTCGGACGCGAATCGGTTTATAATTTGGGCTATAACTTCGGTGAGTTTTTTTTCATTCCTTCTTTGTCGCAAAAATGGCTGGATAAGAATGCCGTTTTTGAAGGCTGGGAAAATATTGAAAAAGCCCGCGCTGGCGGCAAAGGGATGTTCTTCCTGACTCTGCACTTAGGAAACGGGGACCTGGCGGCAAACACCCTGGTCATGAAAGGTCAGCCCACTTACATCATCACTAAGAAATTTAAAACTCAGTGGTTCAATGACTTGTGGTTTGCCACTCGTGGCGCCAAAGGTGTTCAGTACATCGATGCCCACGGACCAAACAATGCCTTTGAGATTTTAAAAGCGCTGAAGAAAAACGCTGCCGTCGTCTTCGTTCTGGATCAGTACATGGGAAAGCCTTACGGAGTCGCGACGACTTTCTTCGGTAAGCGCACGGGCACCGCCTATGGTCTAGCTCTGTTTGCACAAAAGACGAAGGCACCGGTTCTGCCGATTTATACCTTCGAGGGCCCTGATAAAAAACTGCATGTAGTTATTGAACCAGCTATAGACACATCTCAAAGTGTGTCCGAAGATAAAGATCAGACTATCTTGAACCTGACACAGTCCTTCAACAACAAGTTGGAAGAGATTGTGCGTAAGCACCCTGAACAATGGATGTGGGTGCATCGTCGATGGAAGGATTTTTAGTGAAAGTGCCAAATCTTCTGGGATCAATCGTTGCGGTGATGTTTTTGGCTTCTTGCTCATCTTCAATTTTGAAGTATGAAAAGTCCGAGAATCTGAAAAAGAACGACGAGTTCGAAAACGCCGTCTCGATTGTAAAACCAGAAGCACCGGCTCCGGCACCAGCGGACCCGACTCAGCCCGCGGAAACGGCGGCGGCTCCAGTAACCACGGCTCCAGCTCCAAAGACTCCAGAGAAAACCTCCAGCAAATCTGCGACAACTTCGAGAAAAACCGCCACAGCGAAATCGGCTTCATCGAAGACTTCTTCAACCGGAGTAGGCTCAGCATCAACGACCTCTAGCAAAAAAGAAACAAAGAAAAGTTCAGCGAAATCTGCAAAGTCTGCTAAGGCCGAAACGGCAAAAGCAGAAGTGCCTGCAACTCGTCAACCCGACATCGAAGACTCTGCAGGATTTGAAGGCGCTAGCCGCCGTCCGTTGAAAGACCCCTTCCGCGTGGGCGAGGAAGTCGTGCATGACGTTCACTATTTCAAAGTGTCTGCGGGCGAGCTTCGCTTGAAAGTCGAACCTTTTGCAATGGTGAATAACCGCAAGTCCTATACATTTGCTATCGAAATCAAAACAAGTAAGTTGTTTAATAGTTTTTATAGCGTGGATGACCGCGTAGAAACTTTCGTCGACTTTGAAGACTTGGTTCCTCGTGTGTTTCAACTTCACGTGAAAGAATCTAAACAGCTTCGTGAAGCGAAAATGCTTTTTGATACTGAAAAGAACACAGCGACTTTCTGGGAAAAGAAAGTGACCAAAGAAGACGGGGAAGAAGAAAAGCGCCAACAGTGGGACATCCTTCCTTTTACGCAAAACGTGTATAGCGCCGTCTACTACATGAGAAACTTCCAATGGGAAACCGGAAAGGAATACGCCTTCCGCGTCGCGAACGATAACGAGAATCTAGTTTTTTCCGGTAAAGCCATTCGCCGCGAAGTTCTCGACACTGAACTGGGCCCAATGAAAGCCATCGTGATTCAGCCCAATATCGTCTTAAAAGGGAAATTCAAACCTATCGGCGACAACTTCATCTGGTTGTCTGACGACGACAGAAAATACGTCTTGCGTATCGAATCCAAAATCAAAATCGGAACCTTAGTTTCCGAAGTGGTGTCGATCAATCCGGGTAAGCCATAGCTGACTCAGAGCTGTCTCGATTAACGCTCATGCTTACTGCCATCGTGGCAGTAGATTAAAATACCAACGCAGCTGCTTACTACCACAGTGGCAGTAACTCAGCATCACTGGAATACATGATCCTAAAATCCCGAAACGCCGCTTGAGCCCCAATTCTACTTCCACGGTGGAAGTAGAATGAGCCGGTAACCAACGAATTTGGATTAGCAACAAGCGGTTTGCTTACACCTCGTAAAAAAGACTCTAAAGGTATTTTCTTTGAGCGGGAAGCTCCAGGTAGGTGAAAACGATCAAGTCTCTTTCACTTCCGCCAGCGCTTGACGTTCTAACTCAATCAGCGACGGATGTTTCAACATCATCTGACGATATTCTTCAGCGACACCTGAAAGCGTCACGCCGTAACTTTGAAAACGGAATACCACCGGAGCATAAAAGCAATCTGCAATCGACCATTCGCCAAAAAGATACGGTCCGCTAGCGGCATGAACACTTCGGCATTCGCTCCAGATTTGTTCGATGCGCTGAATGTCGACGGAAATATCCGTCACATCTTTCGTGATTCTTTTTGCGATATTGCCCGGCATCGCTTTACGAAGTTCGGCAAAGCCGGAGTGCATTTCCGCGACCACAGATCGTGCCCAGGCGCGAGACTTCATCTCCTGCGGTCACATTTTCTTTTCAGGATATTTCTCATTCAGATATTCCAAAATCGCCAGCGAATCCCATATCGTCAAATCTCCGTCAATCAAACAAGGAATGCGCCCTGACGGGGAGTGCTTCAAAATTTCTTTCTGTGTCGAAGGCTTATCTAAAAGCACCACAGTCTCGACAAACGGAATGTTGAAAGAGTGAAGCGCCAACCAAGCGCGCCAAGACCAAGTGGATAGATTTTTATCGCCAATAATTAATTTCATAACAGTCCTCGAATTGAAATACCCGGGGGAACGCAGATTCATCCCATACTAAATTAATAAGTTAAGTAGATGTATCAAATTTTTTGGAGATAGATCTTGTTGGCTCTATAAGATTATTTCAGATAACCGCAGAGTAAATGGTCGAAGACAGTTTTTCGATTGTGTGTCCGAGGCGACAAAAGGCCCTTACTTCCTCAACGCATCACTCTGCAAACGCTGATGCGCCAAAGTTTCAATTTCTTTTGCCAAGAATAGATTTTGTGAAAGAACACGGTAAAAATTCTGCTGGCCGATTTCCAAAAAAACAGAATCCTGCTGTGTGGTCACAGTGGCCGTTCTTTGGCCACCGCTCATCAACAAAGAAATCTCTCCAAAGCAGGAACCTTGTCCAAGAACGTTGATGTTTTTTCCGCGCTGGCTGATGACGACATTTCCTTGAACCAAAATATAACAAGCATTTCCCGGTTGCCCTTCTTGGAAAAGGGTCTGATGAGCTGGGGCCTGTTTCAATGTCCCGGAAAAAATCAAACTGTCTAAACTTTCATTCGGCAGGTCTTTAAAGAAAGGCGAGGAGGCTAAAGCTTGCAGAACCCAAAAGCGATGCTGCAGACTTTGTGCCTTGTCGGTTTTAATAAGTTGATCGAACTCAGGCAAGTGACGCACGCGCAGCACTTCGCAATCCATCGTAGTAATCACATCCGCCGTACGCGGTTGATTTAAAAGAAAACTTCTTTCACCAAAAATAGAACGGCTACTTAAAGTGGCCACCAATTGCCGGCGCTTTTCATCCAGCACGCGGTAGATCGAAGCGTGGCCTTTTAAAAGAATATACAAATCACGATCCTGCTGACCGGCTTGGGTGATGCGGGTGTTTGCAGGAACGCGCAGACGCTCGGATTTTTGCAAAAGAAACTGCGCTAATTGCGGCTCGAGGGATCGAAAGAAAGGAAGATCTTCCGCTCGCACAGAAGTGCCAGCGCCGGGAGTGAAAGACGCTGACTGAAAACGAACTTCCTTTGGCGCCAGTCCCGAAAAGTAATTTTTGAAAGAGGCATTCGTTAAAATCCCTTCCTCAATCAAAAACTGCAGTAAAGAATAAAGTTCTCGAAAGCTAACAAGCCAACCTTGCCCCAGAAAGAACTGAATCAGACCTTCAATCGAACCAGAATTTCTTAAAACATCCAGATAAGAATAATGAAGCGAATTCAGGCGAAAACTCTGACGGGTTTCAAGCACGGTCACGGTACCACCATCTCCTGATGGGGAGAGCTGCAAGGGTTTTAACTGGACCAATTCTTTTTCAAGCTTCATGCACATGCCATATCGGATAAAAACAGGTTTTCACTTACCGAACTTAGGTCTTGAAAACGGATCCAGACTCGAGTCGATATGAAATCTCATCATAGAATAAACTATGGCCATAACTGACTGTCGACATTTCTCGGGATACAAGCCTTGCGCTAAAAACTCAGACTGCAATCACAGTTGCCCTCAGAAAGACGTTCCGCAAATATCCTTGTTACTTGTTCACTTGGGAGCATTAGGAGCCGTCGTTCGCAGCACCTCGCTTCTAAAGGCCATCAAACGTAAATACCCAAGCTCAATGATTACGTGGGTAACGGATGCCCCCGCTCATCACTTACTAAAAAATCATCCCGCCATCGACCGTGTTCTAACAACAAGTGAATCCGATCTTTTACAGCTAGAAGCCCTGGAATTCGAAGTCGCTTTCGTGATCGATAAGTCCTTGAAAGCGGCCGGCGTTCTTAAGCGTACTCATGCAGATCAAGTTTTCGGTTTCAAAGTTCAAGGGAAGAACGGCGCTGTCGTCCCCGCGACGGAAGCCGCTAAAGAATTGTGGGAGCTAGGGCTTAACAATCAGAAAAAATTCTTTGAAAATAGAAAGCCTGAAACTCAGTTGATGATTGAAGCCCTTGAGTTAGGAACTTACCAAAGAGACGAATACTGGCTTCCGTTAACTAAGACAGAAGAAAACCTGCGCCAGCAACGCCGATCCGAGTTTTTGGCAAAAAATAAAAAACACTATGTTATCGGTCTAAATACGGGCTGTAGCAACGTGATTTCTTATAAGAAACTCACCGTCGAATATCACCGCGACTTGATCCGTCGTATTCATCAAGACTTTCCAGAAGCGGAAGTCGTTCTTTTGGGGGGACCTGAGGACACTGAAAGAAACCGGCTAATTGCTCAAGATTTAAACGTGATTTCGACTGCGACTGAGTCAGGTCTTCGAGATGGCTTAGTCAGCGTTGCCGCCTGCGATATTGTTATTACCGGAGACAGTCTAGGAATGCATATGGCGATCTCGCAAAAGACGCAAGTGATCGCGTGGTTTGGACCAACCTGTGCTCATGAAATAGACCTTTACGATCGGGGAGTTCACATTCTGACGAAGAGCTCTTGCAGTCCCTGCTGGAAGAGGACTTGTGAAAAAAGCATTATGTGCTACGATCAGGTGTCTTTAGAGGAAATAGTGAATGCCCTTAAATCTAGTCGTGCAAACAGCCTTTCTTGGAGATCTTCTGCTCTCCATTCCGCTGCTGAAGAAGTGCCGGGAGCAGTGGCCCCAGCATAAGCTTGCACTTGTCTGTCGTAAGGGCTTTGGCGACTTCTTTCTTAAAACTCATTTAGTAGATCAAGTTTTTGAAATCGAAAAGGGGAAGGCAGACTCTTACGCCAAGATCGTAGAACATCTTCGCTACGTGGAAGTCGACAATCTCATCTCTCCGCATGAATCTTTAAGAACGGCGTTCTTCAACGCTAAGATCAAAGCCAAACACAAAATCAGCTTTCAGAAATCCTGGAACTTTTTAATCTATTCAAAGCGCACGCAAAAAAACGCACAACTTCCGGACGCAATGAGACAGCTAAGCCTTCTTGCGCCCGAGGATGCAAATCTTGCCAAAGATCTTTCGGATTATACGAAAGAGGCGAAGCCGTTCACGACACAAGAATTCGGTAAATTATCGGCGCCGCCCAAATGGGCTTCGATGAGCTTGCGTCATCAAGTCTTGGAATTGAAGGATGTCTACGCAAATCTCAAAGAGCGCTTCGACCTCAAAGGTTTTGATGAAGGAAAAGCGGTTCTGATTTTTCCAGGCAGTGTGTGGGCGACCAAGCGCTGGACCGAAGAAGGCTTTATCAATACGGGCAAAGCTCTTCAGCAAAAGGGCTTTAAAGTCTATGTTATGGGCGGGCCCGGAGAAGAAGAGTTGGCTGAAAAAGTAGCCGCGGCCATTCCTGGTTCTCAATCGCTTGCTGGAAAAACGAAGATCATTGAATCAGCCCAATTGATTGCCAGAGCCGCGTTGCTTATCGGAAACGACAGTGCTTCGACTCATCTAGCGGCCGTCTGCGAGACACCTTTGATTGCGGTGTTTGGTCCGACGATTTTAGAGTTTGGCTTTCGCCCGTGGTCTGCCGAAAGTTACGTCGTACAGACCGAGGGATTGTCGTGCCGACCTTGCGGTAAGCACGGACATAAAGTCTGTCCTATCGGCACTCATGTCTGTATGAAAAACATTTCGGCCGAAGACGTGCTGCGCACCGCAGGTTTTATTCTTCGCTCGTAAAATCCTTGACGTTGATTCCATACTTACGAATCTTACGCAATAATGTGTTCTTTGGAATGTTCGCCTGAGCCACAGTTTGATTGATGCGACCGTTATTTGCCTTCAAAGCGCTCATGATGAACTCTTTTTCCATCTCTTCTTTGAAAGCATCAAAGTCCAACGGGCCAGAGTAACCTACGCTCGCGGTTTTATCCGTGCTCTCTTTCGGAGCCAGCTTCAAAGACTCCGGCAATGAATCCACGGTGATCTGGTGCGAGTTCTCAACGATGAACGCACGTTCAATCACGTTTTCAAGCTCACGGATGTTTCCCGGCCAACGATAGGCTTTAAGCAAAGTCAAAACTTCATCCGTCACGCCATTGATTGTGCGACCGTGTTGTTTTGAAAACTTCTTAATAAAGTTCTGAGTTAAAGCATCAATATCGTCGATACGTTCGCGCAATGGTGGCAAAAAGATCGGCATGACATTCAGGCGATAGAACAAGTCTTCGCGGAATGTGCCTTCTTCCATCATCTTTTCCAAATTACGGTTTGTTGCGGCGATAATGCGAGTGGTGGTTTTTACTTCACGAGTTCCGCCCACGGGGGTGAATTTACGCTCTTGCAAAACGCGCAAAAGTTTCACCTGCATGTCGGGACGAAGTTCGCCGATTTCATCCAAGAATAAAGTTCCGTTATTGGCCATTTGGAACTTACCAATTTTTCTTTCCACCGCGCCCGTGAAAGCCCCTTTTTCATGACCGAAAAGTTCACTTTCCATCAGGCTTTCTGGGATCGCACCACAATTGATGGCCACAAAACTGCCAGACTTGCGAGGAGAATTGAAATGAATAGCTTTAGCGACAAGCTCTTTACCTGTTCCGTTTTCACCACGCACCAGAACCGTCGTATCGACTTTGCAAAGACGATAGATCAAATTAAAGACTTCTTTCATCTTTGAAGAGCCGCCGACGAATTCGCTTTCGATGTCGTCATCAAAAACCGGATTTGAAAGTGCCAGGCTGGAAACCAAATCCCGCGCTTCCTGAGACTTACGAACAATCTCAGTCAGTTGTTGAGGATTGACGGGCTTTTCAACATAGTCGTAAGCGCCTTCTTTGATCGCTACAACCGCATCGTGAAGATTCGAGTGCGCGGTCATCAAAACTACGAAGGTGCGAGGATCGTGCTCTTTAATAGCCGTTAAAGCCTCAATGCCATTCATTTCGGGCATCTTAACGTCCATCAAGACGAGATCCCATTGTTGTTGTTTTACTTTGTCTAAGGCTTCTTTGCCCGTAGAAGCTTCATCGATCGTAAAATCGATTTCCGGCATCGTAGATTTTAAAATCGAAATGACAGAGCGGCGTAACTCAGCTTCGTCGTCAACAATCAGGGTGTGGAGTTTGTTCATCATGCGATCACCTCGGTTTCATTTTCCATTGCGATTTCAGAGTCGAGCGGCAAAGTGAAAGACACGGTGGTCCCATGTCCCACGGTGCTTTCCATTTTTACTTTTCCGCCGTGCAGTTCAATAAAGTATTTTACTAAGTAAAGACCCAAACCCGTTCCTTTGGTTCTGAGATCCTGATCACTTCCGCGAGTGAACTTACCCCAGACTTTTTCCATGTCTTCGGGTTTAATCCCTTCGCCGGTGTCTTTCACGATCACGTGAACCATGTCATCGGCTTCTAAGGAAACGACTTCAATCTGGCCGTCGCGAGGCGTGTACTTGATCGCGTTTTCAACCAGATTGATAACAACCTCTTTAATCAAGGTCGTATCAAACTCTAAAGAGAACATCGGCTCAAGGGCCGTATGAATTTGAATATTCTTTTCGCGCGCTAAAGGACGAAGAGTTTGCAGGGCCTCTTCGATCACTTCGTTGATATCGCCGACTTCGGTGTGAATTTTGAAATCACGCGACTCTACGCGAAGGACCTTCAAGATCGATTGAATATAGCGGTTCAATTCGTCGCCATAGATACGCAGGGAACGTAAGTCTTGTCCCAATTCGTTGTCTGCATTTTGGGTCAGCAGACGATCGACAATGGCCTGAATTTTCGCAATTGGAGTTTTCAAGTCGTGAGAAATCAAACTGACGAAGTTGTTCTTAAGCTGTTCCAGCTCTTGCAAGTATTGCTGCTCTTGTTGCAGGCGGAAGTTCTTCTTTTCGATCTTCGTCGCCTGATAACCGATGAAGATGATCCAGCACGCGCCTAACAATACAAAAGGAGAAAACGCCGGCGACCAGAAATAAAAACTATCAAACACCCAAGCTGATAGAGCCGCTAGCAAAGTTCCGATCCACAAAATACAGAACAAGGCCACAGATTGCGGATAAGTCGTGATCAGGAACACCGCCATCATCATCAAGACGAAAAAGCCCGCAGCATACCACCAGAAAGAAAGACGCTTGATCCACTTATTGCCTAAAAGAGTGTCCGTCACATGCGCTAAGATCTCCGTGCGTGAGAGCGTTCCCACGGGAGTCATGTACACCGGAGCCGCAGAAGTCTCGGCCCCAATCAAAACGATCTTATCGGAAAAAGCATTCGAAGGAATTTCGTCATACATGATTTCACTCAAAGTGTATTGAGTGAACACACGGCTGGTTCCGGCATAGTTGATCGGAAGTCCCGCCAGTGTGGTCGGAAACTTCTTACCTGTCAGGCGCTCTACCAAGTGAGGCATCTCTGCTCTTTGCGGGAACACACGACGAACAACGCCGTCTTCATCGCGACGAACTTCGTTGTTTCCTAAGTTGTCATGTTCACGGTTGGCAAAGGCGGGAGTCAGAACTCGCTCTAAGCTGTTCGTGGTCGAAGCCCAGACGACACGTTTATCTAAAAACAGTCTTTGCTCTTCGGGATTTAAGCGGACGGTTCCGATATTGTCGCCAAAGTACAAAGTCACACCGACGGAGCGGGGATTTTGGCGCAGGATTTTTAGAAGCAATTCGTTCCAGACCGGTTTGTTCCAGAAAAAGCTATCCGTGATATCCGTGACCTCAGACATGTTGTCCAGGAAGTTGGTCCTGCTGTCATAGATCGTGGCGAAGTCGGACTGACGGATCGTAATTAAAACAATCTGCTTAGAGGCCTGTTGATCTCCGCGCAGTTGAAAACGTTGGTCGTAAGAAGTGATCTCGTCGTTGGAAAGGGCCAGGCATCCGATGCTCCAGCATAGCAGGCAGCGAAGCCAAAATCCGCGGCGTCGGGAGAAGAATCGAAGCAGGACTTCGAGACGGATTCTAAGGTTTTGAAATGAGGCCTTTTGCACGCGTCGCAACATAGCAAATTTATTAAAAAATTCAACTATTAAAAGCACTTACCGCCGAGCCCAGAAAGAGGTATATTGAAAAATATGCATATCCTTCAAGGCGTTAAACAGTTGAACTCTCCACTAGAGGCCTCCGTGGTCACTATAGGGAACTTTGACGGTGTTCATTTGGGACATCAACAGCTCGTGGAAAACGTGGTCCGCGAGGCTCAGTATTTTGGCGTTCCGTCGGTGGTGTACACCTTCCATCCGCACCCTGTAAAAGTTCTGCATCCGGAGCGTGCAACTTATCGTCTTTTCGATCTTAAAGACCAGCAGGAGCAATTTGCTCAGCGAGGGATTGAGTACGTTATCATCGAGGAATTTACGAAGGATTTTTCCAAAGTTTCGCCGCAAGATTTTTTAGAAAAATACATCGTAGAAAAACTGCATCCTAAAACTTTGGTGGTTGGCCATGACTTTTCATTCGGAGCCGATCGCGCCGGAAATATTCCCTTTCTAGAAAAATTCTGTGCAGAAAAAGGCATTCGTCTTATCATCATTCCGCCTTTTCAGTATCAAGGAGCGGTGGTTTCGTCGACGAGCATTCGTGAAAAACTTAAAAACGGTGAAGTCGAAAAAGCCAATGAGCTTTTGGGCCGTACTTACTATGTGCGCGGTCACGTGGAAAAAGGATTTCAACGCGGACGAACCATCGGTGTGCCCACGGCGAATATTCATCCAGACGTGGAGTTCACTCCGCGCCAAGGTGTGTATTGCACTTTGACTAAGATCGGCAGTCACATGCATCCGTCGGTTACTAATATCGGCGTGAATCCCACGTTTCAAGAAAATGGCAAAGGGCCCATTAAAATCGAAACTCATCTTTTTGATTTCGATGCGCATCTTTATGGAATGGAAGTGGAAGTTTATCTTTTGCACTTCATCCGAGATGAAATGAAATTTTCCGGTATTGAAGAATTGAAGGCACAAATCCAAAAAGACATGATTGAAACTCGCAGGTATTTCGATGAGCACCCTGAAGTTCGTTGATATTTGCCCCGAGGGCTTAAGTGTGTTTTCAAAGTATTTGGATTTTTTGTCTCAGCAAAAATCTTTGGGCTGGTCTGTGGAGCATCACGCGACTTTTTCCGCGGAAATCATGGAAGGCGCCCTAGCGGTTAAGATTGCGCCGTCCTTGTCGGATGAAATCCTGCCGCAATTGCGCGTTTTACCGACGCAAGTTCGTACTTCCGAAGTTTTAGATTCTTTTTTTAAAGAAGAAGGCGGATGGTATCCGCGACTTATTTTACACGAAGCCATTCGCAGTGTTCTTGTGCAAGAAGCCCGGGATTTAGATATTCGAGCGCCGGGGTTTGTGGTGGGCGAGAGTAAAGAAGCTCGCGTGGCCGCAGGCGTTCTTGCTGAGATGGGTGTCTCTGAAATTTTTCTCGTGGGCGACCCTGCCGTGTTAGAACCTCAAAAAAATATCTTGTCCCGTCAGCAATTGGGCATTCGTTTTAACATCCTCAATCCAGAAGATCTCACTTTGCAGGCGGTGAGTGCCGGCATAATGATAAACACCATGGATTTGCGTCAGAATAAAAGTTTGCTAACGGATCTTTCCTATTTCAATTTCATGAAGCGCTCAGGTTACGCGCTAGATTTAAATCTTTTTCCTCTAGAGAATCTTTTATTAGAGGAAGCCGAGCGTGCCGACTTGAAAGTTTTGTCGCCCATTTTAGTGGCAGAGACTTTCACGCGTCTTTGGTTTCAACGTCTGAAGTTGGGCAATGATATTTCAAACGAGGAAATTCGCGCGACTTGGAATACTTTTTTGAAAGAAAACTCTTCTTCGGTCTAGTTACAAAAAATGGCACCCTGTATTAAAGTAAGTCTAGTGACAGGAGCCATATGTCTTCACTCAAAATTGGTGAAATCTTAGTTAAGCAGGGTCTGCTGCGCGCAGATCAGTTGTCGCTTGCAATTGAAGAACAGAAAAAAGCCGGAAATAAACTGACGTCTGCCATCATTCAATTGGGTTTCCTTAAAGAAAATCAAATCCTTCGCGCCCTGGAAAAGCATTTTGCGGTTCCGGGTGTTGAGGTGAATACTTTTGAAATTGATCAGTCGGTTATCGCCCTTATTCCTAAAGACGTGTGCGAAAAGAACACGCTGATTCCCTTGCAGAAAGCGGGAACCACACTGGTGGTTGCGTTTGCCGATCCTTCCAATATCATCGTTAAAGAAGACTTACGTTTTATCACTCGCTGCCGTATTCAGGCCGTAGTGGGAACGGAAAGTGCGATTGCTTCGGGTATTGAAAAATACTATGGCGGAAGCATTAGTACAAAGTCCTTAAACGTGATCGGCTCTGACGGCTTCGACGAAGAATTCAGTGTGAACAACCCCACAGCCGAAGTCATTGACCAGGATGGTGTGACTGATGATGCCCCTATCGTTAAGTTCGTGAATTCGATCTTAACTGATGCCATTCGTAAAAGAGTTTCCGATATTCACTTTGAACCCTATGAAAAGAAGTACCGCGTGCGTTTTCGTATCGACGGTAACTTGCAAGAAGCCACCGCACCTCCTGCGGGAACAGGCGCGGCGATTGCCTCCCGTATTAAAATCATGTCCAAGCTCGACATCGCCGAAAAACGCCGTCCTCAAGATGGTCGTTTGAAAGTTCGTACTTCCAAAGGAAAAGAGATGGACTTCCGTGTCAGCGTCTTGCCAACACTTTGGGGTGAAAAAGTAGTTCTGCGTCTTTTGGATAAATCGAATTTGCAGCTCGACATGACGAAGCTGGGATTTGAAGAAGACGATTTGAAACTTTTTAAATCGCAAATCAACCTTCCTCAAGGCATGGTCTTGATCACAGGTCCCACGGGTTCCGGTAAAACCAACACGATCTATTCGGCTCTTTCAGAGTTGAATCAGCCGGATGTGAATATTTCCACTGCCGAAGATCCGGTCGAGTTCAACTTAGAAGGTATCAACCAGGTTCAAATGAACCCCGATATCGAATTGACCTTCGCCAGCGCCTTAAAATCTTTCCTGCGTCAGGACCCGGATATCGTTCTGGTGGGGGAGATTCGTGACTTAGAAACTGCCGAAATCGCATTTAAAGCGGCATCAACGGGTCACTTGGTCGTAAGTACCTTGCATACCAATGATGCTCCTTCGACAGTGATTCGTCTGACAGAAATGGGCGTGGCACCTTATATTATCACTTCCACAGTGAACCTTATCGTGGCTCAGCGTCTCGTGGGTAAAATCTGTGAATCTTGCAAAGCACCCGTGGAAGTTCCGGCCCAAATTCTTTTGAACTTGGGTGTGCCTCAGGCTGAGGTGGGTGATTACAAAGTTTTCCGCGGCAAAGGCTGTGCGAACTGTAGTAACACAGGAATCAAAGGTCGTACGGCGATCTTTGAGCTTATGCACATGACCGAGAAGATGAAAGAGGCGATCCTTAAAGGCGCTTCCACAGGACAGCTTCGTTATCTAGCACGTGAACAGGGAATGAGAACACTACGTCGAAGTGCCTTGTTAAAACTAAAGCGGGGCTTGACGACGATTGAAGAAGTACTCAATGCATCAGTGAAGGACACATAATGAGTTTGACGGAACTTCTTTTGCAGGCAAAAGCGAAAAAGGCTGAAGAGTTTTTATTTGTAGTGGGCAGTGAACCGCGTGTTCGGCTGTCTTCAGGGTGGACGAGTCTTCGCACTTCTCCTGCGCTGGTAACCGAATGGAATCTTCTGCAACAAAGTCTCTTGTCGAATCAGCAGAAGGCTGTTCTGGATACAACCGGCGTGGTTCAAGGCGAAGCCTCTTTTGAAAACGTGCGCATTGGTTTTTCCTTCTTCCAACAAGACACGACGATGAAAGCGGTCTTGGATATGGATTTAGATGGTGGACGTCAGGAAATTTCCCTGCCACCTTCTTTGATGGAAAGCTGCGCGCGCATGAAGGGCCTGGTTCTTCTTTCGGGTCCCGGTGAAGCCGGGCAGGTGTGGGCTTTGCATAAAATTCTGCAAAAGCTCAGTGAAGAAAAAGCCTTCGTGGGCGTTGTTTTTTCTCGCAAAGCCTTTCCACAAGTGAAAGAAGCGAAGGCTTGTTATCTTTATCACAACGGCGATTTTTCGAAACCCGAAGAGCGCGAAAGCCTGATGGCGGGCGTGGATATGGTGGTCTTTGAGGGATTCGCCGATGATGAGTCGTTACTTGAAGCCATGACATTGGCAGAACGTGGTCTTTTCGTTATTTACTCGATGAAAGCACCATCCCTGACGAATGCTCTTCGTCGTTCTTTGTCCGTCCTTGGCGAAAAATTCGGTGAGCATGGCGCGCCACGCTTTTCTGAGATCTTAAGCCTGGCGGCGGGACAATACGCCGTCAGTGGACTTGCCGGGGCCAAAGTTTTTGCTCACGAGGTTTTACTTATGAAACCTCAGGTGCGCAGCCTCATTGAAGCGGAGGACCTGAAGGGCTTAGACTCTTTGATGAATCACGCGCAAGAAAATTCCGGCATTTTGACTTTGAATCAGTCATTGCTTCAGCATCTTATTCGTCGTCGTGTAGACCTTAAAACAGCATTTGAAGTTTCTCGTGATCCCGACAATCTTGATCAGCTCTTGAAGAAGGTAGGTATCTAAGATGGCAAAGTTTCAATACCAAGCAAAAAACGCCTCGGGCCAAGTGGTTCAAGGTGAACTCGAAGCCGCCAATCAACAAGAGGCGATCATTCGTTTAAGAGCGCAGCAGCTATTGCCTGTTCGTGTCGTGCAATTTGGTGGGGCTCGCGCCGCTGCGGGAAAAAACAGCACCGGACTTTTTGCTCCGCGTGTGAATGGTAAAGACCTTCAAGTCTTCACTCGTCAATTTGCAACTTTGATCAACGCCGGTATTCCGGTGGTGGACTCTCTGAAAATCCTCTCGGAAGGTTTGCGTCCGGGTCTTTTAAAAGAGGCTTCTGCTCAAGTAAAAACTTCGATCGAAGGCGGTCGTCGTTTGGCCGATTCGATGGCGCAAGTGCCCAATGTGTTTGATAAACTTTATGTGAATATGATCCAGGCAGGGGAAGAAGCCGGTATCTTGGATAGCATTCTTCAACGTCTTGCTAGCTATATGGAAAAGTCTGAAAAACTAAAAGCGCAAGTTAAAGGCGCCTTGGTTTACCCGATGGTCATCATCGTTGTTGCGATGATTGTTATCGCCGGTATCTTGGTCTTCATTATTCCGAAATTTATGGAGTTCTTTGCTTCTTCAGGAAAAGAACCACCTGCACTGACTCAAATGGTGGTGAACTTAAGTAATTCAATGATTAACAACTGGTACGTGTACTTAGTTGTGCTGATCGTGGGCCCTTTTGTGTTTGCGCAATGGATTCGCACGGACGCAGGTAAAGATGCTTTTGATCGCTTCATCATGAAAGCGCCGGTGTTTGGTGAAGTGGTGCAAAAATCGGCGATCGCTCGTCTAACACGCACACTTTCTACTTTGTTGTCTTCGGGTGTGGGTCTGATTGAGGCCATTGATATTTCTTCTAAAACTGCGGGAAACATCGTTATTGAGCAGTCTTTGCTTCGCTGTAAAGAGTCGGTGACTCAAGGTCGTACATTTGCAGCACCTCTTGGAAAAGAGAAAGCCTTTCCTGAAATGGTTGTGCAAATGATCTCGATCGGTGAACAGTCGGGTACTTTGGATATCATGCTGGGTAAGATTGCCGACTTCTATGAAGATGAAGTTGAAACAGCGGTTAAAGCCATGACGTCACTTCTTGAGCCTCTTTTGATGGTTGTTTTGGGTGGTATTATCGCCGTTCTTGTTGTTGCGATGTATCTTCCGATCTTCAATATGGCGGATGTGGTTCAATAGATGCGCTTAAGTTTTGCTTTGCAGAACAATAAAGAACAAGGACTGATGGTGGAGTTTGGCCGCCTCAGTCTTTTTGTTCTTATACTTGTTATCAGTGTTATTTCCAGCATCGTTCAAGAAGGGTTCGTGAATTGGTCCATCTTAGGGCCGTTCTATTCTATTTTGACCGTGGCACTGGGGCTTCATCTGATTTGGTTTTCATTCTGGGACCAATTGCTGCAACGTCCGCTTCTGTTGTTTTTAGGTTTTGTCGTAGATTCGCTTCTGATTTCGCTTTTGATTTATCATTCGGGAATCAGTCAGTCTTTGTTTTTATTTTTACACTTAGTAAACATCTTATTGGCAGGTATCGCGTGTCGTGGTGTCGGCGCCGTGACCCTGGCTCTTTTTACGAGCATCTTTTTTTCCGGTGCGGCTTTGTTTTCGCCAGAAATGAAGGCCCTTAACTTCTTCTTTCTTTTGGCTTTGAATAACATCGCTTTCTTTTCAGTAGCGGGATTGTCGGGCTATCTAAGCGAACAGCTGCAATTTGTCGGCAGCGAACTTAAGAAAACCGGTCAAAGTCTGCGCTCTGCCCAGGAACTTAATGAGGTCTTGGTTGAAAACATTCCGACGGGAATGGTCTCGTTCACGGAAAGTGGAGAGATCGTTAAGGCAAACTCTTCGGCTTTAGAAATTCTGGGAATGGCGGATGTGTCTTCCACAAATTTCTATCAGCTTTTTCCCGATTTAGATAAGACAGAGGCTTTGGTTAAAAAAGACGTGAAGTACGCTCCTTCCGCAGAGGCTCAAGCTAAAATCCTGGGGCTGACGGTTTCAAAAATCTATAGCCCTGAACTTCAGTCCCATCTTTCGATCGCGCTTTTTGATGACTTAACTAAAATTCGTCAGTTGGAATACAATGCCCGTCAGAATGAAAAACTGGCGGCGGTGGGTGGACTGGCGGCGGGGATTGCCCATGAAATTCGCAATCCATTGGCCGGTATCAGCGGCAGTATTGAAATGCTCACTCAAACCGTGACCAATGAAGATGATCGAAAATTGATGAAGATTGTTCTTCGCGAAATTGATCGTCTTAATAACTTGATCACCGAGTTCTTAGACTATGCTCGTCCTGAAACACCTCCCACAGATCCGGTGGATCTGTCTTCACTTGTGACGGAAGTGTTGGACTCTATGCGCTCTAACAACCAAGTGCGCGCAGATGTAGAACAAGTCAGACAGTACGACGCCGGTTTAAAAATCCTAGGTCGTCGTGATAAATTGAAACAGGCTTTTTTAAATATCATTATCAACTCATACCAAGCGATGAATGAAAGTCCACAGCCGAAAATTTCCGTTCAAGCCGTGACGAAAGGCAATGAAGTGGAAGTGCGCATTCGTGATGCCGGTTGCGGAATGAGCGAAGCGACGAAGAAGAAAATGTTTGAACCTTTCCACACAACGAAGCCGAAGGGCACGGGCCTAGGTCTAGCTGTGACTCATAAGATTTTGGAAGGGCATGGAGCACAAGTCTTTGTCGAGAGCGAAGTCGGCGTAGGTACTGAGTTTATTTTGACTTTTCCCAAAGCAAACTGAGAGAATAAATAGAACACAGGACGTGGGAGCGTATACATGAAGTCGAGAATTCTTGTTGTCGATGACGAAGAATCCATTCGCGAGTTTTTAGAGATCATGCTTAAAAAAGAAGGCTATGAAGTGACTTTGGCTGAGGATGGCCAAAAAGCGAAAGACCTTCTTACGAAAAAAACTTTCGATATGATCATTTCGGATCTACAGATGCCGCATGTGACGGGCATCGAGCTTCTTAAACACGTCAAAGAATCTTACCCTGACACTGTCTTCATGTTGATCACAGCTTTCGGTACAACGGAAACTGCGGTTGAAGCCATGAAAATGGGCGCCTACGATTATTTGACGAAGCCGTTTAAGATTGATGAAGTTCGTTTGAACATTCAAAACGCTTTGCGCTCTCGAAACTTAGAAGTCGAAAATAGATCTCTTAAAAAAGAACTTGTTAAAGAATACTCTTTCCAAAACATGGTCGGAAATTCTCCGGCAATGCACGCGATTTACGATATGGTGAAGCGCGTATCTCAAACGCCCACAAACGTTTTGATCACCGGGGAGTCAGGAACAGGTAAAGAGGTCGTTGCTAAAGCGATTCACTATAACGGTCCACTGAAAGACCGTCCGTTCGTGACTGTGAACTGCGGTGCCATTCCTGAAAACTTGATGGAATCCGAAATGTTCGGTCATAAAAAAGGCTCTTTCACGGGCGCAGTTTCCGATAAAGCCGGTCTTTTTGAAGTGGCTGATACCGGAACTTTGTTCCTGGATGAAGTCGGTGAGTTGCCGTTGACGATTCAAGTAAAACTTCTTCGTGCGATTCAAGAGCGTGTGATCCGCCGCGTGGGCGCGACGGAAGATATGAAAGTCGAAGTGCGTATCATCGCTGCGACAAATAGAAATCTTGAAGAGATGGTTCAAAAAGGAACTTTCCGTCAAGATTTGTTCTATCGTTTGAATGTCATCAATATCAAAACTCCGGGCCTTCGCGAGCGTCGTGAAGACGTGCCTTTGCTCGCAAATCACTTCCTTAAAAAGTACAATGAGCGCTTAGGTAAGAACATCGGCGCGATCAGTGCTGAAGCGATGGAGATCTTAAAGAAGTACGACTATCCAGGTAACGTGCGTGAGCTTGAAAACTTGATCGAGCGCACCGTGGCTTTAGAGGGTGGCGCAACCATCCTTCCTGAGTCTTTACCGCCAATGGTGAACACAGCTTCAGGTCGTAAGATGGCTTCATCCAACGAAATCGAAATCGGGGATGATGGTGTTGATCTTGATAAGGTGATGGGCCAAATCGAAAAAGAACTTCTGGTGAAAGCTATTCACGCTGCCGGCGGAGTGAAAAAGAGAGCTGCCAAGCTTCTTCATATTTCATTCCGATCTATGCGATATCGCATAGAAAAATACAACCTTGGTGTTGTCGGTGATGATGAATTGGATGATGAATAAAAAAATAAATTGAAACTAAAAAAAGGGAGCCGAAAAGCTCCCTTTTTATTTCTGTAGACGCTGTCCGACAAAGGACTGGTTTCAATACGTTTTCACTTGAGACTCCGTGCGGGCAATGTTCTTCTTAGAGCTGTTTGGAGGCCTGTATGTCTAATGAAAATCAAAAAGTTGTCGCTTTACTGAATGAAATTATCGAGATGGAAATTTCCGGCGTAGTACGCTATCTGCACTATGCATTGATGATCAAAGGACCTAACCGTATTCCAATTGTAAAGTGGTTCCATGACCAAGCTAACGAAGGCTACCAACACGCTTCTATGGTTGGCGAAAAGATCACGGCCTTGGGTGGTCATCCTTCTTTGAAGGTGTCCCCAGTTCCAGAAACTAAAACTCACAAGGTTTTGGATATCTTGAAAGAAAGCTTGGATTTCGAACAAAGCGCTTTGGCGAAATATAAAGAAGTCCTAAAACACTGCGCCGACGACGTGGCCCTAGAAGAGATGATTCGCGGCATGATCCGTCTTGAAACCGAGCACATCGAAGAAGTGGTGAAGATGCTCGATGTAAATACTTAATCTAAAGATTTAAATACATAATAAAAAAGGCGGATGAATCATCCGCCTTTTTTATTTATTTGCACTTTAAAGCGACGATAAACTCGTCAGCGTAAGAATAAAGAATGTCTTCTTCACCGATATACTCAGGTCGGCCCATCATCATTCCGACAAGAAGTTCTCGCGGTAAATAACGAAGCTTCACGAAGTCCGTCAGGTCTTTGCCTTCGATAAGAATGGTGGTTTTTTGTTTGCCAAAGATTTTAAGCTTCCCTTCTTTCGGGTTGCTAAGATCTGAATAGCGCTGCAACTTCTTATCTTCCAAAGTTGCTTGGATATCTTTACCCACTTGTTCGAACTTAAAAAGATGGGTGTTGGTGATAGCCTCGCAGCTTTTAACTGGAAGTGTGTCCGCTAGGGTCGACAGGGATGTCAGAACAATCGCGCAGATGGCGAAGATGTATTTCATAGAACCTCCGATATGCGAAAGTTCTAACAGAGAAATAGAACGGCTTTTAAATTAACAAACGGTCATGAAGGCCTAGTAACAGACGAAATTCCATTTTGCCTGACCTCAGAATAGAAAAAGGCGCTGGTAAGACAGCGCCTTTTTTTTATGTGAATTTTATCGTGACTAAAGAGTCGTGAAGACCGCGCCGAAGTCAGTGAAGACGGCGATAGTGCCATCTTCATAAGTCACCGTAGCGCTGCTGCTATAAGGGCGGTTTTTCTGACCACGAACAACGGCACTGATACGGCCTTCTTCATTTTCTAAAGTCAGTTGTTCTGCCGTGTAAAGTGGGTTGATGCCACCATTGATTTTTGCACGCTGAACGATTTCGTAAACTTCAGTTCCGTGTGCCGAAGAAAGAGAGGCGTAAGCTGTTGTAAAACCCACGCGGCGACCGAAGCAGAAAGTTTGAATTTCATTGTAACCGCAAACAGAAGGAACGAATGTTCCCACAGGTTTTAGTTCTGCCATTGCAGTTGATCCGAACAAAGCGACAAAAAGAACCAATGCTTTCATGTAAACATCTCCTAAGAATGATTTTTTATTTTAATGTTGATGTGTCTGTGCCAAAACCATGCCTGCTCATAAATAGCTTATGAGTCTTGAGCCTCATCCACAGGAAAAATCTATCTTAGGCAGTTCCAAAACGGATTCAATGTCTTCCTATTGCATTGCAAGAGTTTAACGACTATGTGCAACCACGAATGAGGAATAACACAATCAAAACGGGAACGGGAATGCCGATAGCCCAAAGAAGAATCCAACCAATTTTGCCTGACTGATTCTTGAGATCCATAATTGCCCCTCTTGTTAAGTCAGTAAGTGGCAAGAGTCCTCAAAAGCTTGAAGACTTTGCCTATTCTTTTATAAGGAGCAAAAACAAAGCCACAGAATATGGCTTTGCATCAAACTGATGAATTACAGATTTCTTTGCAGAGGAGAATGCAGAACGGGCCAGGTGCTTTTTAAAACGGCAGGACGCCCTTTAAATACCAAGATACCAAAAGTCCCGTAGTGTGTGAGGCGGGACGCCCACTCAACAGGATTATTATCCTTGCTCCAGCGCGCCCACACCACAGTTTGCTGCGGATTTGATTTCAATCTTGTCACGAAGACCGTGCTGGTTTCCGCAAGTTGGAATGTCTGCGATTCAATGCGAATGGATGTGTCAGTCAATTCAAAGTTCTGATCTTCTAGTTGAGTCTTCATGAATTGAGCAAACAGCTCTTTGTCGCCGACAAAGACCAAGGCTCCTTGGGCAGGAAGGTTCAATGAATCGGTGACCGCGTGGAAGCTGTCTTTTCCTTCAGTAGCGGCGGCCCAAGCTTGCGCAAACTTCTCTGTTGCTGGGTGAGCAGGGTCAAAAAAGAAGTGCACTTCAGGGCTGCCAAAAGCAGAAGAAAGAGTCGCGGGTCGCTCTTCAATAAAGAGCTTTCTAAAGACGTGATAATCAGGATCCACCGCGACCTTCACGGGACGTGAATGGCTGACAAGAGAAAAGACCTGAGACTTATCAAAAAGACGAGCGATCTGACGAATCACTTGTCCGTTTTCTAAAGTCCAAACCACCGGAATGTGCAGTTCGTACGTCGCTGCATTTTGCGTCTGCGCAAGCACATAAGTCGTGCTGTAAGAGCCATCCAACCAGCGCATGACTTTCACGTCAGGGATTTCAATCTGAGGTGCGCCTTCGCGATCCAGCCATTGCGTGAAGAAATTATTTAAGTTCTGATTCGTGACTTTTTCAAAACTCTTTTGAATCTCGTTAAAGGAAACGCGTTGATACAGATTTTCGGAGTAAAAATCCTGCAGGGCTTTTTTGAAAAGATCTTTGCCGAAGCGGAATTCCAGCATATGGAAAATCATCATGGTTTTGCCATAACCAACGGCTTGCGAGCTGGAGTTGTGACGTCCCCGGAACTGGCGAACCGGGAAATCATTTTTAGGATTTGCGGCAACAAAATCGGAATAGTTAATAAGCGTATTTAAGCGATACCCAGGATCATTCCCGGCAAGTTCTTGCTGCCAGTGATCGGCCATGTAAGTCGTAAGACCTTCGCTCCAATTGCCTTTATCATAATCGACGTAAACGCTATTACCCCACCAGTTATGCAAAACTTCGTGAGGCAAGGAGGAGTTTAAAATAAATGGCAGGCGAATAACGGTGGGACCTAAAAGCGTAAAGCTGGGCATGCCGTAGCCGGTCTCCCAAAAGTTTTCAACGACGGTAAATGATGAATACGGGTAGGGAGCGATGCTGGAAGCATAGTGTTCCATAAATCCCGGGATCAAAGACATAAAACTTTGCGCTAACGAGGGATCGTCTTTGCGCAAAAGAACTTGCACCTTTTTCCCATCTTTCATTTCTTTTTCGTAGAATGAGAAGGGCCCCGCGACTAGATAGATTTCTTCCTGAGGATAGATTTCTACAAAGCGAGTGGTGCGCGAACTGACGTCCACTTCCATACTTGTGATTTGGCCTTGGATTAAAGATCTCCAAGCCAAAGGCGTTTTCACGGTGATGTCGAAACTTTTTTGGGTATCTAGGAAAGACGGATACCAATAAGTGCTGCCAAAAAGAGTGGCGCCTTCAGCGGCAATCAACCCGTTGGAGTTGTCATTGACGACGGCATCGTAAATCACACCTTGATAGTACAAGGACACTTTGTTGTCTTGGCTTCCAAGCTGCAATCCGTATTCAGCATAAGGTTCTTCTTTGGTTGCCGCATGCAAAAGAACAAGGCTGTCATCCGCGCTTGTTACGGAAACTTGCAAATCTTTATGCAAAACGAAGCTGAGCTTGCGAGGAGAGTCTTTTGCAAAAGTCAGAGTATCTTGGGCTTTCAACATTTTCAGCCCGGGAAGAAGTTCCACCTGCATTTTGTGATGCACGGGGGTCGCGTGGGACTGCATAGTCACAAGAAGAATTAGAAGAAGAGCCACCACAACCATCAGTTTGTGAAGAGCTTGCGCCTTAGACATTTTTTACCTCTGAAACGGCGGTCTTTTTACGCCGGTCCCAGAGGGAGGTCAAAGGGATTTCAGAGAGGCTTATTCGCCCTGGGCCGGGGCAAACAAATTTTGAATTTTATTCCATTTTTCACAAGCCGGAGCCTCGATTGTGACTCTTTCGCCACTCCAGGGATGGATGAATTCCAGGCGCAGGGCCTTAAGGCACAGGCCCTCAATTCCCACTTCATTGCGGAAAAAGCGGTTGTGGTGCGAATCGCCATGAACGGCATCCCCTAAAAGAGGGTGGGAAATGCGATTAAAGTGGCGGCGGATCTGGTGATAACGGCCGGTATGGGGAGTGACTTCCACCCAAGAATACCGAGCGGTGGGAAATTTTTTACCCACGGCCACCGGAAATTCTTTTGTGCCTAAGCGTTTGAAAGATGTCTTAGCGTCGACGAGGTCTCCGGTGGAATCCAATTCCAAAGGAAGATCAATGAGGCCTTCTTCTTTGACATAACCACGAACCACCGCCTGATAGGTTTTCTGGGTGGCGCGGTCGGTGAAGAGTTTGCAGATTTCTCGTGCGGATTCAGAAGACAGGGCAAAAAGCAGGACGCCACTGGTTGCGGCATCCAAACGATGCACCGGATAGACGTGTTGTTTCATCATGCGGCGAGCGTGATAAAGACAGATTTTATCTCGAGAAACCCGATGCTGTACATTTTCATGTGGATGAACGTGAAATCCCGACGGTTTATTGACGGCGATAAAGTAGTCATCCTTGTACAGCAGTTCCACTAAAAATTCCTAAGGTTGTCCCGCCCAAATATAATAAACACTTCCGCCTTTAAGCTGACTGACGACGGTGTTGATATACTTTTGTTCCACCGCAGGACAGCCTTCACTGCGACCCAAGGGCTTGTATTGAGGGTCGACATACCAGGCACCATGCACCACAATCGCGCGACTCATCGCCTGATCATTGGTTTTTTCTAAACCCACTAAGCGCATGGAGCGGCCATGTTTACCACTGTATTCTGCCCCGGTCACGTACATACCGATAGAAGACATCTTAGAGCCTTCAATATTGGAAAATTTCTTCGCCATGCCCGTGTGGCTAGGGTCAGAACCGCGGCCATGGGATACCAGATAGCGAGTGACTAAACCCGTTTTCATATCAATCAGGTACATGCGTTTTTGATGAGAGGCTTGAGTGAAGTCAATCACCGTCACGTAATTCTTATTGGCAATCTTATTATAGTAAACATCGTAGTAAGTAAGCGCTTTTGTCAGAGCGACTGTCGGCACTTCTTTCTTTGGATCGACATAGTCATATTTTGAGAGGTCGACCTCGGGGGTCTGTGCGAAGGCCGAAGAGAGAAAGAAAAAACAAAGAAGAGATAAAATACGTAACGTCATAGTTGCTCCCGATAATTCCAGAAATGATGTGTTGATGATCAATCGGAGTTCGACGTCGAGACTTGACGCTTTCAACCGGCAAATTGGACCAAAGACGAGTCGCAGTTTTTTCACACAAGGCGGGGCAAGAAATTGAGTTCTCTCTAGTGATCCCTCATCCTGACTTAAAAGGCGCAAGGAGGACTTTTTATGACGAGTAAGAAGGTACTTTTTGTTTTAACCAGCACAGATCGTTTGGGGAACTCGGGACACCATACCGGTGCGTATCTGTCAGAAATCACCCATCCGTACGACGAAGTCATCCGCGCTGGATATAGCGTCGATATGGTGAGCCCCCAAGGGGGAAAAGTCCCCTTGGATGGCGTCAAGATGGACGACCCCATCAATGCGACGTGGATGAATGACGAAGATTTTCTAGAAAAAATCGAAGCTTCATTAAAACCTTCAGAAGTAAATATCGATGATTATGTCGCTGTTCTGTATGTCGGTGGGCATGGAGCGATGTTTGATTTGCCCGACAATAAAGAGCTGCAAAAAATTGCCGCCCGCATTTTTGAAAACGACGGCGTCGTGGCTTCTGTCTGTCATGGGGCTGCGGGACTTGTGAATGTGCGTCTTTCTAGTGGTCAGTACTTGGTGCAGGGCCATGAGCTTTCTGCGTTCACGAATGACGAGGAAGAAACCGTAGGCATGGAAAAAGTCGTGCCGTTTCTTTTAGAAAGTAAATTGAAAGAGCGAGGCGCCCTGTTTTCTTCAGCACCGAAGTTTACTTCTCACGTAGTTAAAAGCGGGCGCTTAGTCACCGGTCAGAATCCCGCTTCTGCAGCCGAAGTGGGGCAGGCCTTAGTTGAAGTCTTAGATTTTATTTCCGAGGGACGATCCGTACCTGAAAAGAATTGGTGTGAATGGGGGCATCCGTAATGTCGACGACAATGGAATCACAAGTCATCGCGCACAGTCCGCGCTTTTTAAAAATTATTGAGATTGCCAAGAAAGTTTCTGCCAGCTCTGCCAACGTGTTGATCACGGGTGAAAGCGGGACCGGGAAAGAGATCATTGCGCGCATGATTCATGACCTCAGTCCTCGCCGCAAAGAACCCTTTGTGCCGATCAACTGTTCAGCCATCCCTGAGCAACTTCTAGAAAGCGAACTTTTCGGTTATGCCAAAGGTGCGTTCACCGGGGCGTCTAATCAAAAGCCCGGTCTTTTTGAAGAGGCCAATGGGGGAACTCTTTTTCTGGATGAAATCGGTGATCTGGATTTGCACCTGCAAGCCAAGCTTTTACGAGTGCTGCAGGAAAAAAAGGTCAAAAGAGTTGGCGAAAATCACTATCGCCCCTTGAATATCCGTATTCTTGCGGCCACTCATAACGACCTCAGCGAAGATGTGCAGCAAAAGAAATTTCGCGAAGACTTGTACTTCCGTTTGAATGTCGTTCCCATTGAAGTGCCGCCTTTGCGCGAACGCATGGAGGACATTCTGCCGCTAGCACAATATTTTTTAAAAAAGTTTTCATTGCGCCATCACTCTGTTGAAAAGCATTTTGCTTCCGATGTCGGAAGCTACCTGCTTTCGCACTCCTGGTGGGGAAATGTGCGCGAACTTGAAAATACCATTGAGCGCGCGGTGGTTTTAAGTGCCGGAAATGAAATCACCGTGAATGATTTAGATGGGAATCAAAGACGATCCATCAGCATGGAGTCGGTCTTTGAACGTCTTTGTCAAAAAGAGGGTCGTTTGCTTTCGCTGGAAGAAATGGCTCGTCAGTATATCGAGTACGCCCTTCAGGTTAATAAGGGCGCACGAGAAAAAACAGCGAAAGATTTGGGTATTGACCGAAAAACACTGTATCGCAAAACTCACCAGCCGCATCAGCAACGTGCTTAATGCACGTGCGAGCGAGGTGTTTCGCGGTTCGGTGCTGTGGTGCTGGCCATGTCTTCGCCTGCATACGCAGATGTTTCCGGTCCACGAGCGGCACGGCGAATCTCACGCTCCTTCACATAGTCCATCACTAAAGCCGACAGAGCGTGTTCCAGCGAGGACGGGCGCTTGTGCTGTTCCATTTCCTCTTCTTCGCGTTCATGTTTAAGTTTGCGTTTGATTTCTTGTTTTGCTTTCGTGGCTCCCGGCCAAGCGCGCAGAAAGACGACGGCAAAAGCGACCGAAGCCAACACAATCAAACCCACTCCCGTGCTGAGTGTCGCGGACCAAACGATAGAACCGGTCCGATCCCACTGCATGGATAAATCTAAAAGTGAAATAAACAGGCCACCGGTAAAAAAGATGACAGAGGCAACGCCGACAAGAATAAGTGTCACCATGCGGCGACTGCGGAATGAAACTTCATCAAAAATTTCAATGGCGGCATCTTTAAAGCCGCGGGGTCTCATGTTTAGGCGACCAAAAACGAACGACAATACTAAAGCTAACCACTTCATTGGGACTCCCTGCGATGATGAGGAGGTCTCGAGGACGGGACCTCCTTATTTATTTAATTGATTTGAATTATCTACGACGGATTAGCAGACCGGCCACCAGACCCACTGCAGCTGCGCCAAGGACTGTGTAAAAGGGATGAGCCTTAACAAATTCCTCGGAAGCGTCCATGGCTTCACGGGCTCTGTCTTGGGCCATATTGTAAGTGTCAGTCCAGCCACTTTTATCAAGTTCTTGCTTCACGCCTTGTTTCACATTTTCTTTGATGTTGCCAAGGTTGCTTCTGAAATCGTTTGGGGTCGTTTCCATGAATCCACTCCTTTTTGTGTTGTTGGTAACCACTAATCAGTGCAAAGCAGGAAGGATGCCAACGCGAAATCCGGTAGATGCGATATTGAGTTGCAGACAGAGGTAATTATCCCTTTTTCCTCTGGGATTCTTGCCCCATTTGACTTTTGTCGTTCGTCGGATGACGATGTCGTGATGAAAAAAGCCCTTGTTCTTTTCGCACATCCTTTTTCGAAACAGTCCCGAGTCAATCGCGCCATCATGGATCAGCTACGCGAACTAAAACATGTTCATGTGCATGACCTTTACGAAGAGTATCCGTACTTTCATATCCAAGTTCAAAAAGAGCAGGAACTTTTATTAGAGCATGATCTTGTGGTTTGGCAGCATCCGTTCTATTGGTTTTCGATGCCACCCTTGATGAAGCTCTGGTGTGATGAAGTTTTACGTCGTGGATTTGCGTACGGGCCGGGCGGAAATAAACTTCAAGGCAAAGACTTTTTCTTATCGATCACGACTGGGGGTTGGGGCGATCCTTCCTCGCCGGGATCGGTCGAAGATTTTTTTCCACCGTATCGGCAGACGATCGAGCAGTGTGGAATGAAGTGGCATAAACCTGTCGTCATGACAGGAACGGGAAAAGCAACCGAAGAGCAAATTCTGTTACATGCCGAGGCCGTTCGCCGCAGAATGATTGATTATTGTGCAACTGGCGTTTGTAAAGATATGTAGGAACGAAGAACGATGGAATCAGGTGGTTTGTTTTATATTTTAGTGTTTTTAGTTTCTGCATTGATCTGCGTTCCTATTTGTAAGCGCTTAGGATTGGGATCTGTGCTTGGCTACTTGCTTGCCGGAATGATTATCGGCCCGTATGGTCTTAAGGTCATCGCCGGCGTGGAAGACATCATGCACATTTCCGAATTCGGTGTCGTGCTTTTGATGTTCCTGATTGGGCTTGAGCTGGAACCGAAAAAGTTATGGGACATGCGGGTCTCTATATTCGGGCTGGGTGGTTTGCAGGTTCTTTCGGTCAGCGTCGTTATTGGTCTTATCGTAAAGCTCTTTTTTGCTCAAAGCACGGCTGTATCGATCCTGGTGGGAATGGCATTTGCTCTTTCTTCGACGGCTATCGGTCTGCAGATTTTATCCGAGAAAAAACTTTTAGCCACGACTTCAGGTTCCTCGGCCTTTTCTATTTTGTTATTTCAAGATATTGCCGTCATTCCGATGATTGCAATTCTGCCGCTATTAACCGTGAATGCCGCCGCATCTGCCTCTACCGGGAATCCCTGGGCCAGCGTTTTAGAAGTGGTGATGGTTCTAGCAACCGTGATTGTTCTGGGGCGCTTGCTGCTTCGTCATTTCTTGCGTTGGATTGGCGCTTTGCACTTGCGCGAGATCTTTACGGCCTTCGCTTTATTCTTGGTCATCGGAATGTCCTTTTTGATGCAAAGACTGGGAATCTCGATGGCATTGGGCGCTTTTATGGCCGGTGTGCTTTTGGCGGATAGCGAATATCGTCATGCTTTGGAAACAGATATCGAGCCGTTTAAGGGTTTGTTGATGGGGCTTTTCTTTATCTCTGTCGGCATGAGCGTCAACCTGATCCAAATTCTTGAGAATCCGGCGCAGTTCGTTCTTTTGGTGCTTTTGGTATTCATTGTAAAAACGGCAGTGCATGCCGGACTGGCTTTTTTATTCAAAACACCTCGAGCGCAGATTCCATTCTTTGCTATCATTCTTTCACAAATTGGTGAGTTTGCATTTGTTCTTTTAGGGGCCGCTCAAGGTCTGAAGGTTTTAGATACAAATACCGTTGGAACTTTGACGGCCGTGGTGGCTCTTTCCATGTTATTCACGCCGTTAACGATCCTACTTTACGACAAAGTGTATCTTCGTTATGTCGCAGGCGCTTCGACGATGGAAGAAGATAAGATTGAAGACGAGCACAGCCCGGTCATCATCGCGGGCTTCGGTCGTTTCGGTCAGATTATCGGTCGTTTGCTGTACGCCAATCGTGTGAAGGCCACGGTCTTAGATCATGAGCCCAGTCAAATTGAAATGCTTCGTCGTTTCGGATTCAAAGTTCACTATGGTGATGCCACCCGTATGGATCTTTTAGAGGCCGCCGGTGCTCAACATGCAAAAATCCTTGTGGTCGCTATTGATGACATGGATGATTGCCTGAAGCTGATTGATTCCGCACGCGAAGCCTTTCCGCATCTTAAAATCTTTGCTCGGGCTCGCAATGTCGATCACGTGTACCGATTGATGGACCGAGACGTATTTAACTTCGAACGGGAGCTCTATGAGTCTTCGTTGCGCATGGGTTCTTCGGTCTTGCGAGCTTTGGGTTGGCCGGCTTATCAAAGTGTGATTGCCGCAAATATTTTCCGGGATCATAATAACCAGATGCTGGAAGAGCTGCATCGCCGTCGTGATAATCCGGATGAGATGGTGTCCCGATCTAAGCAGGCGCGCGACGATTTAGAGAAAATGTTCCAGCAAGAAAATCATTACTTAGAGCGAACAGAAGCATGGAGCAACGAGCAATGAAGCTACTTATTCTGATTTTAAGTCTTCTTATCTTTTCATCCAGCACTTTTGCGAATGACTGCGAAGAAAGAAGGGGAGCTCTTGATTTTGGTTCTGGAACTACGAAAGCCTTTGCCGCGGTTGTGGATACTTGCGCCAAGAAGATCATCTCTGTCCTGTATGAAGACCGGTTGCCGTTGGCCCTTAACGAAGCTTTAGAAAAATCTCCCAAAAAAGAAATTCCCGCGACCACGGTGCAAGAGGCTTTTCCAAAAATAAAAAACTTCGTGACGAAGATGAAAGAGCTGCAAGTCACACGCATTCAAGGCGTCGCTACTTCGGTTTTTCGCGTTGCTAAAAATGGCAAGGCCACAGCGCAAATGATCTCGGAAGAAGTGGGTGTTCCTGTGCAGATTATTTCGCAGGAACGAGAAGCGGAGCTGGGATATTGGTCAGCCTTGGCGCAAAAAAAAGTGGAACCTTCAGAATTGATGGTGGTTTGGGATATTGGCGGGGGCTCCATGCAAATGTATGCCCGCACTAAGGACAAAGTTCATATCTATCAAGGTGATTTAGCTTCGGTGACTTTTAAAAATAAAATTTTGCAGGTCTTGCAGTTTAAAAATCCGGCGGAAGTTTCTTCGCCGAATCCTTTGGGACGCCAGAAAGAGGCGGCTTTGCAACTGGCGAAAAATCATGCCTATTTGAATGTGCCTAAGTTTTTCAAAGACAACGCCACTCAAGCTCGTTGGATCGGAGTTGGAGGTGTGTTGTCGGCATCAGTGCAAAGGCAAGCACATCCTTCAGGGCACGACTTTACTGAAAATCAGCTGAGTGAGGCCTTGAAAAGACGGGCTCCGCTGAGTGACAGTCAGCTTGAAGGTGATTATAAAATTTCCGATGTTTCTAATCTAGCTTTGGTTTTAGGTTATATGCAGGCCTTGAAAATTTCAAAAGTCGAGACCGTGCAAGCGTCTTTAGGGCAAGGTCTTATTTACCAAGGTCTTCATGCCAAATAGCTATTGAAGGTTGAGGATCGCGGCAGCGGGGGAGGACGTCGGCATGTCTTTATCATTAAGGACAATAACTTCTCCGCCCTGACGGATCACTTCACAGGCGATGTCGTCCAAAATATCGTCATCCTTTGCATCCTGTTGCTTTTCATGAAAAGTGATCTCGGCACTTCCGCGGTGCAGTTGTCCCCAGATTTCGCTGTTATCACGAATAAATAAAGTTTTTACTTTTCCACCCAAAGCCGCTCGAGAGATTTTTACCAGATCATCGATGACACGTTTTTGACGGGTCATTTCGTCAATCTCTAAGGTAGAGACGTTGCGCTGTTGAGACTGGTTCTTTTGAATGTGTAAATTCGCTTGGTGCGTGATTGCTTCAATGCGGGGGATTCCTTTTGTGGGATCAATCTTGCATAAAATAGGTTCCCCATGCGCCGACACTTCTTTATATGCGTGAAAGATAATGTCGCTAGTGAAGACGAACAAAGGCAAAGTTTTATAACCGGTTTCTTTCGATATCTTTGATTCAATCCATTTTAAAAAAAGTTTTCCGCTGGATTTTTTCTTTAAATGATTGTCTTGAGTTCCGCGACCACGTGAGTGTGATTTCAAGTGAGGAATCTGAAAAGTTTCGGTCTCATCCTGATATTTCCAGTGCATACTGTTGCTATGTTGACCGTGGTGATAAAGGAAGGTGTGAACCTCGCTGCCACGACTGCCATCACAGCTAAAAAGAACTGCTTCAGACGGTGTTAGCACCAGAGCATGGTAGGTGTTGTGCCCTTGCAGGTCTTCGATCAAAGGCTTTAGATGGAACGATTCGGCGACGACGACTTTTGAAGGCAGCTCGTGGCCCGCAACGTAATAACCAGTCCAATGCTTATTGACAAAAATCGCCAAACCTTCTTTTTCCGATTCTAAAAATTCAGCCGGATTAAAGTTATAGAGGGCGTCGAGAAGTTCCTGGTGTCGTTCTTTCCTTTGGTCGTAAGAAAGCAGATGCACGGCACGACGGACCAGCGCCTCGTATTCCATTTGTAAAGTCTTCGACGGCATCGCCGGGACATAAATGGAGATACAGGGACCATCCTGGACGGATGTAAGACGTAAAAGATCATCGTGTGTCATCTTTTCTATCATGTGTCCATTATCCGCTCAACCGACAAGGAACACAAAAAGTCATTTGACAGTCCAGTGTGAGGAGTCATGTGGGGAAAACATCTTCACTTCACTACAATGAAAGAAGGCCCTCAAACATACAGCAGAGAGGATGAACATGAAAACTTGGATTTGTGTCGTCAACCGTTCTGAAGCTAAGATTTTTGAACATGGAAACAACCGCTCCGCAGATGTGCAATTCGTCACAAAGCTGTCGAATCCTCGAGGCCGATTGAAAGCGCAGGATATCAACGCCGATAAACCTGGAAGCTTTGTATCTGGCTTTACCACTCATGGAATGGGGCGCGAGAAAATTGATTCTCCGACAGAGCACGTCGCTCAAGAGTTTGCCAAACAAGTCTCTCAATTTCTGTACGATTCTTGTCAGCAGCACTTGTTCGAAGAACTCGTACTCATCGCAGAGCCACAGTGTCTTGGGCGCTTACGCGGACTTTTAAGTAAAGAAGTACGTCAATGTATCGTCCAAGAGATTCCTAAAGATCTTGTGACCGCTGCGACCACGACGGATCTGAAAGAGCGTCTGAGGCCGATGTCTGATTTACGCTCTGCAACTATCTAATTAGCTGACTAAGCGGCCGGTGATTTTCGTCGTCGACCGCTTTTCCGCTCTGCGTGCCGCAGTGAGGCCATAAAAAATCTTTGTTTTGAAAAATTCCTGCTCTAAGTAAGAATGTGTCCATGTCAAAACATGCACTTCTATCGTTGATCATCCCTTTTTTAACAACAAGCCCTGCCTTTTCAGCCACACTTCAAGAAGCTTATCAGTCCGCTTTACAGAAGAATGAAACTGTCGGTTTGCAAAACGCCAAAGTCACTCAAGCCAAAGAACGGGTTTCGCAATTGCGCGGCGGTTTGTACCCACAAATTTCAGCTAAGGCGACGTACTTCATGCAACCGGAAGCGAAAGATCCCTTAGCTCAAGAGATCTTTCCGGACCGTCAGACGACGGTGGCGCTTTCTGCGAATCAGGTTTTATTCCGAGGCCTGCGAGAGTTTGCCGGCATCCGCCAACAGAAAGATCTTTTAGAATCTCAAGAAGAAGCGCGCAATCAGGCGCTTTTGCAGCTTTATCAAGATGTCGCTAATTCCTATTTGAATATTCTGACACTCGAGCAGGATTTGAAAAACCTGGAAGTGCAAATCAAGCTTTATGATGAGCGCGTTTCTGAATTGAGTGGACGTGTTCGTCGCGGAGAATCTAATTCCACCGAGGTTTTGACGGCGCAGTCCAGTCAAGCCGGCTTGAAAGCCGAATCACAAATCGTCAGCGGAAATCTGAAAATGGCCCGCGAGCTTTTTGCCTTTATCACGGGCCTGCCAGCGAATGAGTCTTTAACGGACCCGGCACTCACGAAAAATAAAAGCATCAACTCTTTGGATTATTATCTGAAGCGCATTGAAGAACGTTACGACGTGAAGTCAGCGCGCGAACTTTATAATGCCGCAGAGGAAGATGTGAAGATCGCAAAAGGGGCGCATTGGCCTTCGTTAGATGTGGCGGGCAATTATTATTTGAAGCGTCCTGAAGGATTCAGTGAAGACTTAAAGTGGGACGTGCAGTTCACTTTGACTTTACCGATCTTTGAAGGCGGCACCACGCAGGCGAAAGTGCGCGAAGCGGCCTCAAGAAAAATTGAAGCCGATCTGACTTTAGCGCGTTTGCGTCGCCAAGCGGATCAAGAAATTCGGGCCTATTATGAAAATTATCAATCTCGTTTAAACCAAGTGGCAGCCTTGGAAAAGGCCACCAGCTTGTCCGAGAAAAACTATCAAGTGCTTCAGCGTGATTACCGTCGGGGCCTGTCCCGCAACGTCGATGTACAAATCGCGTTAACGGATTTTCGTGTGGCCTCACGCGCTTTAGACCAAGCGCGCTTTGCGGCTCAATCTGAACTTGTTCGTTTGCAAATTGCGGCGGCCGAAATGATCGCGCCGGCAGTGAAGGAAGACTAGACAATGACTTTATCTGATTTATCAATCCGTAAGCCCGTATTTGCCTGGATGTTGATGTTTGGCTTGATCGTATTCGGGGCGATCAGCTTTATGCGCATGGGGGTCAGTGAGCTTCCCGACGTGGACTTCCCAGTCATCTCTCTTTCAGTTCGATACGAAGGAGCGGCACCAGAAGTGATGGAAGCCGACGTCATCGATCCGATCGAAGATGCCTTGATTAGTATTCAAGGGGTGAAAAATATCACCTCCATTGCGCGCAATAGTACGGCGGATGTGACGATCGAGTTTGATCTTGAGGTCAATATCGATGTGGCCTTCCAAGACGTTCAGGCGAAGATGGCGCAAATTCAAGGCGCCCTGCCTCAGGATATGGATCCTCCGACAGTGATGAAAATCAATCCGGAAGATTTCCCGATCATGTGGTTGTCGGTTTCAAGTAACCAAATGCCTTTGCAGGATATGATGGTGTACGTGAACGACCAGATTCGTGATCGCTTAACCACGGTTCCTGGCGTAGGGAATCTTTGGATGCCCGGTTACTTAGAACCTAATCTGCGTGTGTGGGTGCGTAACGAAGATCTGCATAAATATGCTCTTTCTGTCTCGGACGTCGTTACGACTTTACGTAACGAACATGCGGAACCACCAGCAGGTCGAGCAGAATATAATAAGACGGAATACAGTCTGCGCACCTTAGGCGAAGCGAAAAAGCTAGATCAGTTCCACAATATCCTCGTGAATTCTCGCGGCGGGGGCCCCAACTACAGTCCGATTCCGTTAGAGCGCGTTGCTGACTTTAAAGAAGGCACCGTCGACGTTGTCCAGTTCGCGCGGGCCAATGGAAAGTTTGCCGTCGGTCTGGGCGTAGTTAAACAGCGTGGATCGAATGCGGTGTCCGTCGCACATGCGGTGAAGGATCGTATCGTCGAGATCCAAAAGACGTTGCCTGAGGGCATGCAAATAGTCGTGAACTATGATGGAACGAAGTTCGTTGAAGAATCCGTTCATGAATTGGTTCTGACTTTGATTTTGGCGGCGATTTTAACTTCCTTGGTGTGTTGGCTGTTCTTAGGATCTTGGTCTTCGACGTTCAACGTCTTGTTGGCGATTCCGACTTCGGTTTTAGGAAGCTTTATTATTCTATACTTCGCGGGCTTTACGCTGAATATCTTCACGTTGATGGGCTTGAGTTTGGCGATCGGTATCGTCGTCGATGACGCGATCATGGTCTTAGAAAACATCATCCGTCACTTAGAGATGGGAAAAAAGAAGAAGGAAGCGGCCTTGGTCGGTGCCAGAGAGATCACGTTTGCAGCGATGGCCGCCTCCGTGTCTTTGGTGGCGATCTTCTTGCCTATTGCCTTTATGGAAGGTTTGATCGGTCGCTTCTTATTCCAATTCGGTGTGACGATGAGTGCGGCGGTGATGATTTCACTTCTCGAAGCTTTGACGTTGACTCCGATGCGTGCGTCGCAGTTTGTTGAATCAGGTGAACGAACAACTCGTATTGGAAGAACCTTTGAAGCCGGGTACGAGCGTCTGCATGATCTTTATACAAGATCATTGAAGGTGTCGCTAAATCACCGCTGGAAAGTTATTTTCGCCTCTTTGATTTTCTTCGTTCTGAGCTTCGGTTCTGTGGCTTTCTTAAAAGGAGAGTTTCAACCAGCACAGGATCAGAGCTCGTTGATGATTCAAATCAGCAACCCGCCGAAGTCGGCCATTTCTTTTACGGACGAAAAAGTAAAAGTGATTGAAGACTTCCTTCATAAACGCAACGAAGTGAAATCAACCTTCGTGGCCGCCGGTGGTTTCACAGGTGGTGAGGCGAATAACGCCATCATCTTTGTGGATTTAAAACCCAAAGGCGAGCGTGGGAAAGATCCTGAAAAAGGAAAAGAACTTTCTCAGCAACAGTTTATCGAAGTGGTGCGTGAATACCTTAATAAAACCATTCCAGATGCGAAGCCTCAGGTGCAAGATCCATCAACGCAAGGATTCGGTGGGGGCGGTGGTAAGGGCTTCCCCGTGGAATTCAGTATTCAAGGACCGAACTGGAACGAGTTGGGTAAGTACTCTGAAACCATCGTTGAAGAACTTAAGAATAAGAAAATCATGACGGATGTAAGTTCGGACTATCAAGCCGGTGCTCCAGAAATCCAAGTGATTCCGAATCGCAAAAAGGCTTCTGACCGTGGTGTGAGTGTGATTGCTATCGGTGAAGTCTTAAATGCGATGATGGGTGGGGTGGTTGTGGGTAGCTATGAAAAAGGCGGCCACCGCTATGATATTCGCGTGAAGATGGCAGAAAACGGACAAGCACCTCACGAACGTATCCGTCAGTTGAAGGTTCGTAACAACCGTGGTGAGCTTGTGCCTATTGCGGATGTCGTCGATATCAAAGAAGCTTCCGTGGCTTCGACGATTTCTCGTAAGAACCGTCAACGTTCGATCATCATTTACGGAAACATGGGACCGGGATTGAGTCAGCAGCAAGCTTCGGATCAAGCGATGGCCGCGGCTCGAAAAATTCTGCCGCAAGAATACAAAGTCATTATCAGCGGATCGGCCGAAGAGTTCCAGCAAAGCTTTATCAGCTTGATCTTTGCTTTGATCATGGGATTTGTTGTTGCCTACATGGTACTGGCGTCGCAGTTCAATAGTTTTATTGATCCGATCACGGTCTTTATGGCGTTGCCGTTTAGTTTCTCGGGTGCTTTCTTGGCACTCTTGATCGGCGGTCAGTCACTGAATATCTTCAGTATGATTGGTTTGATCTTGCTCATGGGTATCGTGAAAAAGAACTCGATCTTGCTTGTGGACTTTACGAATCAACGTCGCGACACCGAACATGTTTCGGTTCATCAGGCCTTGATCGAAGCCTGTCCGACACGTCTGCGTCCTATCTTGATGACATCGTTTGCGACTATCGCCGGTGCGGTGCCAGCAGCGCTCAGTCTTGGACCGGGAGCGGAAGCGCGTCAACCCATGGCCATCGCGGTGATCGGGGGCGTTTTTGTTTCGACGTTCTTGACTCTTTATGTGGTGCCTTGTGTGTACAGTCTTTTTGCACGCTGGGACCGTCGTGAAAGACATCGCGACGAAGTCGAAGCCTAAGCCTTAGTAAATGCAAAAAGTCAGAAGGGCTCTTGAGAAATCAAGAGCCTTTTTTATTTTGCCCCAAGTCGAGTGGACATTTCGCCCCGTCAAATCACCGACACATCAGTGGTATTCGTCAGGATTTTTTGGAGTTTTACTCCAGGCGGGAGGATCACTGGCAGGAAATGACTCCATCGAACTTTCGTTGACCTCGTCATATTCGTCCTCATCGCGAAATGCTTCTCTTCGTTTGCTGAGAGTCTCTTTTTTTGCCATCGTTCTGGTGGCTACGGCGCCCAGACAAACACCCAATGATAATAAGAATAGTCCTTTTAGTGTGCTCATGCTTTGAATCGATGCAAGATTCGGCCCACCGTTAATTAACACGTTACTTTTTTGTCAATTGAGCTTCTTTAACGAAACCTTGAGCATAGGACCACTAACAAAAAACCAACAAGGAGAACTCATGAATACAAAACAATGTGTATCCGCTTTATTGCTCGCAACTTCATTCACTTTCGCAACGGCCCACGCCGCGACTTATACAGACGGTGAGATCATGGAGATCATGAAAGTGGCCAATGAAGCGGAAATTGATGCGGGCGACATGGCTGAAGATAAAGCGAAGAATTCTGAAGTGAAAGACTTTGCTAAGCACATGATGGAAGAGCACAAGAAAAATAAAAAGGAAGGGAAGTCTGTTTCAAAAGACGCTAAAATTAAAATGAAATCCAGCGCGAAAAGTAAAGAGCTGGAAAAAGATGCGAAGAACAAGTTGAGCGGTCTTAAAAAAATGAAGGATGAAAACTTCGATAAGACTTACATCACTCAACAAATCGAAATGCACCAAGCTCTTTTGACGGAATTGGATTCAAGCCTGATTCCTTCAGCTCAAGATCCAAAATTGAAAACGTTCTTGGAAGAGACAAAAACACACGTGCAAGAACACTTGACGAAAGCTCAAGAGATTCAGCAAAAAATGGGTCCTGCAAATCAGACAATGTAATAAGATATGAGGGAATCCGTCTCTGCAACGGGGACGGATTCTTCGATTTAGCTTTTAAAGAAGCTGTAATAAGCGGCCACCGCTAGAATAATCCCGATAATAAATAACCAGACAGAGTGAGCCAGAAAAAACTTAAAGGGTGTGGGAACATCTTTTTGGTTCTTGTCTTTTTCTTCAGGCATGCGTCCTCCGATACCGCCAGTATCTCGTGATGCAAAGACCTTGTAAATTTGTAGCTTCGCAAATGAAAAAGGCTCTTGTGCCGAGCCTTTGTTATTTTCCAGATTTTTAGTAAGGAATCGGAGTGAATGATTCCGTCTTCTCGTTGAACTCCAAGAGCTCACCCTTTTCGATATCGAAATAAACCCCTAATAGTGTCAAACCACGTTTTTCGATGGCTTCGGCAACAAAGGGGAAAGATTTCAGATTCTCTAGTGAGGTGCGAATACTTTCGTGTTCACACAGTCTCCACAAAGGAACAGAGTCATCCGAAGAGGCCAAGGCAATCGCACGGGTTTTTGCAGGCTCAGCGATTTTCACCCATTGTTGAAGGAAACCTCCAGCAATCGTGTTTTCAGGATTTAAAAGAGCGCGGATACCGCCGCACTGACTGTGACCTAGAATGATCACCGTTTCGACTTGCAAATTGACGACCGCAAATTCGATCGCGGCACTCACCCCGTGACGACCTCCATCAGGATCACATGGCGGAACCAGATTTGCGACGTTACGAACTACAAAAAGCTCACCCGGTCCTGCAGACGAAAGAATCGCAGGATCCACGCGTGAGTCCGAACATCCGATGATCAAAGTCTTAGGATTTTGGACATTTTGTAGCTTGCTGTATACAGAGTCTTCCCCTGCATAGAATTTTTCTTTGAATTGTCGAAAACCAGTAAGAAGGCGGGCAATTTCTTTTTTCAACATGTTGGTTTTATACGATAGATAGAATCTCGCCTCAAGCTCCACCCGCGGTCCATTGCGTCACGGCTTAAGTGTTTGTTTCTGCTGGAAAACATCTTCGCCTGAGGACAAGGAGCAGAGAAAATATCCCGTGGAAAGAATCCGAGCCATTGATTTAGCACGAGGAATTGCGGTCGTTCTTATGATTTTAAGTCATGGGATCAAGGGGCTTGTTCCATTTGAAGAGTTTCCATCTTGGGGGCTTGTGCCTCTTCATCTTTTAACCAAAGGCGCTTCAACCTGTTTCTTTCTGGTCTTCGGAATGACGTTGGCGGTGGCCTTTGTTCCGGCGATAGATCGCGACGACTGGCCCAAGAAAAGAAAGAGGCTGTTCTTTCGCGGATTGAAAATTCTTTTTTGGTACAAGGTTCTGTGCATCGTGGAAATGTTTTCTTTGTACGAACGGCAAGAAATCATCGATGTTCTTTTGTACCGAGCTTTCGCAGTTTATTCAGAAATTCTGGGCTTCTACGGCATCGCCCTTTTGTGGATTCCGTTTTTTCTGCCACTGTGGAAGAAGCTTCGATGGTGGGGGCAACTGCTCAGCATAGCTGTCACGACTTACATCGCGATTTTTCTTTTTAACAATTTCGATTTCGGCAGCGTGGGTTTACAAGCGCTGCTTGTTGAGCATGAAGATTTTTATACCTGGGGACAGCTCACACGTTTACCCATTGTGATGATTGGTATGATGTTAGGCGAAGCCGTGCGCCGCAGTTACGACAGCATCAGAAAAAGAATGATTCTTTCAGCCTCCCTCTTTACGGGCGGAATTCTTTTGGCCGTGGCGTTTGTTTTACACTCTCCGGAAAACCTGCAAGAAACTTTGATGGCGTTGGCGATGAACGAGGGAAAGCATCCTCCGGATGCGTCTTTTATGTTATTTAGCATCTCGCTCACTCTGTTTATAGTATCGCTCAGTTTAGCCGGAGGAAATCTTCTGGCTTTAGTCTTGAAACCCGTGACTATCATCGGGTCAGATGCGCTAGGAGCCTTCATCTTTCACATCTGTGTGATCTTTGTTTTCTATAGGTATTTATTCGATTATTGGCATAAAATAACTTATCAGCACGCTTTGCATCTTACCTTGTTATTGATTTTATTAACGGCCATTTGGATAAGGGTAAAAAATTGGGTTTCACAAGAATCTTAAAAGCCGTGATGTTTGCTTTGACCGTGACCTGGGTGAAAGCGCCAGCATGGGCGAGCTCAAAAAATTTTGAAGAAAGCTTGAAAGAGCTTGAATCAAAACAGCCGATTCAATTAGGCGTCTTCGTCAAAAATCTCAGCACCGGAGAGGTTCTCTCTTACCGAGGTGAAGACCTGTGGTATGTCGCTTCCGGCGTAAAGCTACCTATTGTTCTAGAGAATCTTCGTCAGGTAGATCAGAAAAAATACACTTTGAATTCGCAGATTGAACTTCGAAAAGAAGACTTCGTGGATGGCGCGGGCTACACGAATTATAAAAAAGCCGGAAGTAAACTGTCAGTGAAGTTTCTGGTGGAGCAGGCGTTGATATATAGTGATAACACGGCGAGCGACCTTCTGATTCGGCAAGCAGGTTTGGATTCCGTCAATAGCTGTATCCAGGATCTGGTGCCGGGAGGCTTTACCGCGATCACGACATTGGCGGATGTTCGTCGTCGACTTTATTCTGAAGTGCATCCTTCGTCTGAAAAACTTCAAGGTCAGGATTTTATTTTGCTTAAAAGATCTCGCGGGGATGAAGTGAAATTTCGTCGGCTGTCGCAGATGTTGGGCGTGGATACAAAAGAATTCAAATGTAAAACTTTGGACGAAGCTTACGACAACTATTACTCAAAGAAATTGAATTCAGCCACATTAAAAGCCTATGCGGAACTTTTAGAAAAAGTGGCGGAAGGAAAAATACTCGGTGATTCAACTCAGAAGTTTCTGATTGAAACTATGACCAAGGTGCAAACCGGTCCGCATCGGATCAAGGCGGGGCTGCCAAAGAAGTATTCTTTCGCCCATAAGACGGGAACTCAGCATTCCCGGATCTGTGACTTTGGCATTGCCTGGGATAAAAAGTCAGAAATCAAAACGGGCGTTGTGATCGCGGCCTGTGTAAAAGACTTCAAATCTTTGGATGTGGCAGAGTCGGCGCTTAAAAGTGTCGGCGTCGCTTTACAAAAAGCGGGAGTTCTATGAAATTCGCCGTCTTTTTTCTGACAGGACTGTTGGTTTTTCCCGCGGTGGCTCAGAAAAATTGGACGGCGTCTTGTTTAACCAATATGTCTCAACTGGATGACTCCTTTCCGGGGGACGTCGGAATTTTTGTTAAATCTTTAAGTGACGGTGAAATCTGCGAGTTTCAAGCGGATAAGAGATGGTATTTAGCCTCCACTATCAAAATACCTGTCGCGATTGCACTCTTGCGAGAAGTCGAGAAAGGTCAAATAGACCTGCAAAAAAAACTCACCTTGAAGCGCAGCGATTATGTCGATGGCTCTGGAGATTTGTTGTGGCAGGATCCCGGAAAAAGTTTTACCGTTCAGCATCTTCTTAAAAATATGCTGGAGCAGAGTGACAGTACTGCGACAGACATGTTGATTGGTCTGATGGGTGTTGGAACTTTAAATAAAACCATCCACGAACTCGCTCGGGACTTTGCTCCGTTAACTACGATCTTACAAGTGCGCTACGATGCTTATGGTGAACTCCATCCCAAAGCCAAAACACTGACCAACATGGATTTTATCGAACTTAAAAAGTTTCCGGTAGCGAAGCGCTATGAAGCGTTCGCGAAACTGATTCAAGTGCCCGTCAGCGAACTCAAAACGGCCAGTATTGAAGAGGCCTTTGAAAAGTATTATGCCCGAGGATTGAACTCGACGACTTTGCGAAGTTTCGGATCTCTTCTAGAGAAGCTGGCACGGGGGCAGGTCTTAAATAAAGCCCACACAGCCCTTGTTTTAAAATATATGCAAGAAATGAAAACAGGCGAAAATAGATTGAAAGCCGGTCTGCCAAAAGATGTGGTTTTTGCGCAAAAAACGGGAACTCAAGTCGCTCGCATGTGCAATGTCGGTATCGCTGCCTCAAAGAAGAAAGCTCAACAAAAGACGGTGATTGTGGCTTGTGCTGAAAAATACCTCGATCAAGCGGGGGCAGAGAAAGTTCTAAAGAAAATGGCCGACGCCCTCACTGAAGAAGGCGCCTTTAAAAATTTCTAAATTAGATAGGTGAAGGAATTAACTCGCGATCACCGTGTTGATGCCAATACGGATAAATCGGTTTCACGGCACTGACTTTGTCAAGTTTAGCAACGTGTTCTGCCGAAAGCTTCCATCCCAGAGCCCCGAAGTTTTGTTTTAATTGTTCTTCGTTGCGTGCGCCAATCACAATGCTCGTGACAGAAGGACGATGCATCACCCAGTTTAAAGCGACTTGCGGTATTGTCTTGCCTGTTTCTTTGGAAATTTCATCGAGCGTATCGACGATGTTGTGCAAAGCTTCAGATTTAGCGGACACCACAAAATCAATTTGTGAAGAACGACTGCCCGCTGGAGGCGCCTGATTACGACGGAATTTTCCGGAAAGGGCTCCACCGGCCAAAGGACTCCACACAAACGTAGAAATTTTTTGATCTAGCGCTAGCGGCATTAACTCCCATTCAAACTCACGACCTGCCAAAGAATAATAAGCTTGGTGGGCCACATATTTGCTCCAACCATAGCGCTCAGAAACACTCAGTGACTTCATCAAATGCCAACCCGAAAAATTGGAAGCTCCGATGTAGCGGATTTTTCCGGCGGTGATCAAATCATCTAAGGCGCGCAGAGTTTCTTCGACAGGAGTATTGGCGTCAAATCCATGCATTGTATAAAGATCGACGTAATCGGTTTTCAGGCGACGCAGACTGGCTTCGCATTCTTTGATAATATTCCAGCGCGTGGAACCTGACTTGTTCGGTCCATCGCCCATACGGAAGGTGGATTTTGTCGATAACAAGATCTGATCCCGTTTGCCTTCAATCGCAGCACCCAAAATTTCTTCCGACATTCCTTGAGAATAAACATTGGCGGTGTCGAAAAGATTTAAACCGTTATCTAAGCAAACACTAATCAGTCGCTGAGCTTCTTTAAGATCCGTGCTGCCCCAAGCCTTAAAGAACTCGCTGCCACCACCAAATGTCGCTGTGCCGAAACTCATCACGGGAACATCAAGACCGCTGCCTAATAACTTTCTGTATTCCATAGTATCTCCTAACGGTACTTAGCCTAGGTCAGTTTGAAGAAGGAAACAATCAGGCAAAAACCGAATTGAGTTTTTCCTAAAGGGAAATAATTTGAATGAATATGAGACGCTCCTGGAAATTCGCGGACATAATTCGCATCCAATGGCGGTAACTTCGGATTTTTATCTGTAAAAACGCTCACTTTTGACCGAAGAGCCTAAGATGGAACCCTTGTGGAGGCCCTTTGAGATGAAATGGAACGTTCTTGGACGAGCTCTAGCAGCTGTGCTTTTCTGCCTGCTGTCCGGATGTGGACAAATGCGCGCCGATTTTTTTGGTCGTATGACGAAAGAGATTCTTCCGTCGACGCCGGCATTGCCACCTGTTCCAAAAGTTACCAAAGTCGATGCCGATACAGCGGGCGCTTCGTCAGTGTCAGCGTTTTCAGTTCCTCGTTTCACCACCGCGCAAGTCGTACCTATTCAAGTGCATTTTTCTGGGCCTGTGAGTGTCACGGGCGTTCCTAGTATTGAGTTAGAAACGGGCAGTGTCAAAAGAACCGCCTTTTATGCCTCTGGTTCGGGAACTGCCATCTTAACTTTTGAATATGCCGTCGTAGCCGGGGATTCGGCTCTGACTTTGGATTATACGAGCTCCACAGCTCTTGCATTGAATGGCGGAACTATCGAACCCGCCGAAGAGGTCCAAGGAACGACGGAGGATTTTGATAATCTAACAAAACTGCCCGATCCAGGAACGGACGAGTCTTTATCTAAGACCACTCCGATCTTGATTCGTACAATTCCCGAAGTTAAAAAACTCAGTGCACCACAAACAGACGTCTATCTGGATGGAACAAGCTTAGAAATCGTTGTGAAGTATGACCAGCCGATCACCGTCACGGGATCTCCGCGAATTCCGGTGAAGGTCGCTGGCAACACGCGACTCGTGAACCTGATTTCACAGATTTCTCCTTCAGAACTTTTGTTCCGCTATGAAGTTGTTGTCGGTGATAATGACACGGATGGAATCGAACTTCCCACCGCGATTGATTTAAATGGTGGATCCATCGTGAATCCTGCAAATGAAACGGCAGTGACCGCTCTTCCCGTCAAAGACACGACCGGTGTTTTGACCTACACCACACCGTTGACGGCTTCATTTCTGTCCAGCACACAACTTGTGAGTGAAGGGGTGGGAAGTATCCATGTTCCAATCAGCTTAAGTACGCCCGCGCCAATCCCATTCAAAGTCAGTATCAGTGTTTTAGGAGAAGCCGATGGCAACGACTATGTACTTACTTCTCGTGAAGTGCAGTTTGCAGCGGGTGATCAGCTGAAGTATTTGACCGTGCAAATCACCGACGACACGCTCCCAGAAAGTGAAGAGCGTTTACGCCTGGTTTTGTCGCGCAACTCTTTAGGAAATGGGGGAGATGTTTCTTTCCACGAAATCCATATTAAAGACAATGACAGCGGCACAGTCCCGACTGTTGTGTCTATGAGTAAGGGATATGCCTTTAGTTGCGCTCTGTTTTCCAATAAAGACTTGAAGTGTTGGGGTGACAATAGCTCAGGCCAGCTAGGAAACGGGACTTATGTTTCCACTTCGGCGGTGAGCACTGTGGCGATGAGTGACGTCGAACAATTTGAAGTGACTCACAGTCTGGCTTGCGCATTGAATTCGAACCAAGAACTTTGGTGTTGGGGAAAAGACAATATGGGTTATCTTTTCCCAGGATCTTCAGGAGGCAAACTTCATCCAAACCCTGTGAAAGTCATTGCATCCGGTGTGGCTTCATTTGCTCTGCATCCCAACGTCATCTGCTACGTCAAAACCAATGCGACGAAAGATCTGATGTGCTGGGGATATGAGTCGACCGGGATCATGGCGCAAGGTGCGGTCACGCAAAATCGCTCTTTTGCCAGTGCTTTGAAAGTGACAGATCAAGTAGATAGAGTGCAGATCATCACCGGAGCTGTTGACAGTATTTGCGTTTTAAAAACGAATAAAGACCTTTATTGCTGGGGGCATAACGGCGTTCAGAATTCCCCAGCAACGCAAATCAAAACCTTTCCCGCGACCCCTATAGATACAAACGTCACATCGTTTTTCATACAAGGTTCAAATATTTGTACACAAAAAGAAGAGGGAACTCCTTCGGTTCGTACAAACTATTGTTGGGGTTCTAACTACAATGCCCAAATCACTCCGGGAACGGCCACACCTTCGCATATTTTCACTCCAGTTCAAATGCCGTTAGATTATGTAGAGACTAAACCCGTAGGGGCGGCGATCTGCGGAATTAAAACCGATGGGTCGATGTGGTGTTGGGGATGGGGCGTTGATTTACCGAGTACGAATAGCACCGGCAACTTAGCTCCGTATAAAGTCATTCCCGAAAGAGTCGCGTCTTTCTTGGATGTCACTTATCGTTTAAATCCTCTCCACTGTGTTCTTATGGTTGATTCCAGTGTGCGCTGTTGGGCTGGAAGCAGTGAAAGCTTAACAAGAGTCACTCCTGTTACCGTGATTCCATCAGGTGTTTCAAAAGTATCTTTGCATGGGAATACTATCTACCGTCATATGTGCGCCCTGCTAACGAATGGCGAAGTGCAGTGCTGGGGTCGCAATAATGGCGGGCAGGTAGGTGATCGTACGGTCATAAATCGTCTGGTACCAACGCAAGCCCTCGCGCGCAATCAAAGTCAGATACTCACAGATCGAGAACGCAGTTGTGCGATTTCTACTTTTGGGGAATTGCGCTGTTGGGGTAAGAACTCCGCATTGGGAAGTTTGGGTATGGGCACGATGGCCAATTTCACATCGCCAAAACTCCTCATAGATAGAAATGTCGAAAAGGTCACCATGAATGATGATGGCGGCTGTGCGGTTTTAAAAAACGGAGAGCTTCGCTGCTGGGGAAATAACAGTGACGGACAGGCGAAGCCCGGTTCAACGTCATTTCAATCTACACCAGTGGTCGTGAAGGCCAGCGGAGTGCGTGATGTGGAAATGGAGCACAACAGTGCTTGTTATATCTCCACCGATGATAAACTTTATTGTTGGGGAAAAAATCTGAACAATCAGTTGGGAAATGGCACAACCACAGCGCAAAATACTTTGCCGGCAACACCTACTCTGGAAAATGTCAGCAGCGTTATTTTGGGAGGCGGATTTTCTCAACCGATCGGCTGTGCTCTTCAAAAAAATGGCGATCTGAGTTGTTGGGGAGGAGGACAATCAGCTTGTCTTGGCACAAACTCTTCCATACCGAAGTTTATGATGGCAGATGTCCGTAAGTATTCTGTCGGTCCTTATGGCGTGTGCGTAATCACGGGCGATGAGGGAAAACTTCAATGCTGGGGGACGAACTCTGCAGGCGAATTAGGTGTCGGTCACACGTCCAACGTTTGCTGGGCGGCGGGACCTGCCACTATAGTTAGTGAAGGCGTGACAGAGGTGAGCCTTGGATCTTCGGCAACCTGTTTTGTGTTAAACACCGGTGAACTAAAGTGCATGGGAGATAACTCGTCGGGAGTTTTAGGAACCGGTGATACGCTAGTTCATCCGCGCACTGTCTTTGGTCTCACTAATTAGGGTCGCAAGAACAAAAAGCGAATGAACAGATCCTCGATCTGAAAGAAAACACGAAAAAATATATTCCCATTGTGGCGGTGACAGCCAATTCTCTTAAAGAAGACCGCGAAAAATGTTTTGCGAGCGGCATCGACGTGTGTCCAAGTCTTATCAATATTTACTAAAAATCGAAATGAGGGGAAGAACTTTGCATCAACACAAAGTGAATAACTCATTCTACGAAAGCTACGGCGATCGTTGGTACACAGCTTTCGATGATCCGGTGGCGTTATTGCGTGCAGAATCCAACGTTAAAATTCCTTGGGTTGTCGAAAGAATACGTCGGCACTTTTCTCAAGCTCACATTTTAGATGTTGGCTGTGGCGGAGGCTTTGTCAGTAATGCGTTGGCGCAAGAAGGTTTCACGGTCACAGGAATAGATCTTTCCGAAGCTTCGTTAGAAATAGCAAGAAAGCACGATGTCACCCGTAAGGTGCAGTACTTAAAGGCCAACGCGTTTCACTTGCCATTTCCCGATGCCCACTTCGAAGTCGTGACAGCCATGGATTTTCTAGAGCATATCGAAAACCCCGAACTCTTTATTAAAGAAGCTTCTCGAGTTCTAAAGCCCGGAGGCTTGTTTTTCTTTAACACCTTCAATCGTCATTGGCTTTCGTGGTTTCTCGTCATCAAAATGATAGAGTGGATGGTGAAGAACACCCCTAAAGACATGCATGTGATAGAGTATTTTATTAAACCCAATGAACTGCGCGAGTATTGCTTCAAAGCCGACATGACCGTCGAAGAAATGACGGGTCTGAAAATGGATTTTTCAACAATCCCTATAAAAAACTATTTCACGGGTATCGTTCCCCAGGAGTTAAGGTTTAAGCTCACCTCCTCTTTGCTCTTATCTTATTTAGGTTATGCAATAAAAAATGAAGCTTAGTTCATTTTTTGTGAACGATTAATTGTGATATCATATCCGGATACCTGTAAGGAGTTTTACGTGGATCAATCCCTCGTGGCATTTTCAGTTCTGTGCTTGTTATTGACGATAGCGCCCGGCGCGGACACGGCACTCGTATTGAAAAGTTCAATGACCGGAAAACAAAAACACTTCGTCGCAACGATCCTAGGTATTTGCGTCGGATTGCTATTCCACGCAACGATGTCGTCATTAGGACTTTCCGCCATTTTAAAGAAATCTGCTGAGCTCTATGCGGTGGTCAAGTATTTGGGGGCCGCTTATTTGATCTACCTGGGGCTTCAAAGTTTGTTTGAGGCTTGGTTCCGTAAAGATAAGGAAGATGAAACATCAGGAGTCATGAAGAACTCTGAAGGCTCTTTCGCTCAAGAGTTTCGAAAAGGCCTTCTGACAAACACCCTCAACCCCAAAGTTGCCGTGTTTTATCTAACCTTCCTTCCGCAATTCGTGAACGTTAAGAAAAACGTCCTTATCCAATCTTTGGGACTATCGATGATCCACATTCTCATGAATCTGGTGTGGCTCTATCTCGTAGGATCGTTTGTGATGTTCTTCAAAGCTCAGTTCGCTAAAAAGTCCGTAAAAAGAAAAATAGAAACTCTGACGGGCTTCGCTCTTTTAGGTTTCGGTATAAAACTAGGAACAGACTGACCCTCAAAAGCTGTTATGAAGAGGAGTTCATCTCGGGAAGGTGGAAAAGAAGCCTGGTTTTTAGGCAATATTGGCTTAAATGCGGGCTTTTTTGGGTTTTCGCAGCAGATTTTAAAAAAAGATCTTGAGTATTTGGGGTAATTTCTTTAAAAAATATCCCTCTACGCGGGTGTGGTGTAATGGTAGCCACGAGAGACTCAAAATCTCTTGGATTCACGTCCGTGGGGGTTCAAGTCCCTCCACCCGCACCAAATCTTCCCCATCAAAATTCTTCGGACAGTCCTCGCTCTTTTTTGTTTTTCGTTGTTTTGGGTTTCTTTGCTTCGTCGTGGTTTTTCGGCTTCGTGTTGGATTTTCGTTGCTGTGGAACTTGAATTTTGATGGGGAAGATTTGGTCGCTCTTTTTCTGGCTTCGCTGGGGGGAGAGCGGGGTAGTTTTTTGTTCTTCTTCTTTTTTCTTGGTTATTGTTCTTAATTGTTTGTAAGGGTCCTTTCTTATTTTCGTGGTGTGGGCTTCTGCTGTTGTGGTGTTTGGTTGGGTTGTTTATATCCTTTCTCATTGGAGGATTTTATGCGACTTGTGGGTTTTGTCTTTTTTTTGGTTTTGATTTCTGAGTATTCTTTGGCGGATCAGGCGGCTACTTTGACTTGCGCTGGAGAACGCGTCGTTCTTACGGAAAAATCTCCTTATTTGGGAGAGGATTCTCGATATTCTCAATCGCTTTTTGTGCTTTCTTCTAAAGACGGAGATGAGTCTTCTTATACGGCTTATTTTTTGGACGTTGAAGAAGACATCGGTGGAGTTCGTCATGGGGGAGCGGGGACTTTGGTTTTTACTGGTGCGAATTCTAAGGGTGGTTCTTTTCAGCTTATTATCTCACCTTGGCAAGATGTGGGTGATGGGACTGTGATTCATGAAACGTCTCGTGGGGTGATTACTTATAAACATGGACCTCTTCGTGGAAAGAGTGAACCTGTTGAGTGTGTTCGTCAGTAAAGGAGGTCTCTCAAAGAGTAGGTCCCCTCAAAAATAAAAAACCCGAGTGCTTAGGCCTCGGTTTTTTTTATTTTGTTAGAAGCGATCGTTCTATTTCATCGCTTCCATTTTTTCGCGGATCCACGTTAGGTTTTCGCGAACGTCAGCAAAAATACCGACTCCATGACATACGCGGGAGTCTTGTTCTTTTTTGGCGCGGTTGTCGATGCCCATAGAGGTGATGCCTACTAGGGTCAGGCCGTCTTTGGTTTTCGCATAAAGCGGACCGCCAGAGTCTCCTTTACATACGCCGTTTTGAACTTGGTCTAAAACTAGAGTGTTCGGGATAGAAACTGTGTCGTTGATAAGTGCTAGGTGAAAACGGGTTGAAACTCTTGTCGCTGACGCTGTTGTGTATCTTAGTAAGCCTGAATCTTTGGCTTTTTCTGATGTGACTCCGTAGCCCGCCATCACCATTTCATCTGTTTGATTGATTGTGAAACCGGCACTTGGCAAAGCACGGACTTTATATCCTGGAGCCAAGCCGCCTTTGAATTTTAGGATGGCTAAATCATATGTTGAGTTGTCCCAGCTGGTGTTTTTAGAGTAGCGGTATTCGTTAGGAACGGCTCTATCCGTGACTAGGCGTAGAGTCCTTTTAGGAGCATTTACTACGCAGTTCACATTGTTTGAGAAGGCGATGACTGTGGCGCCTGCGAATCTTTCCGTACAGTGGGCGGCTGTCAGGACTTTATCATTATCTATAAGAGTCCCGGTGCAGATACCTTCATTTTTATCGTCATCTATATGGACAACTAAGACGGTGCTAGAGCTAAGTTCGTTGCCAGAGCCTAAAGTGTTTCCTCCGACGATTCCATAAGAGTGACCCGAAACTTCGCAGGCTGAGGGTTCAACGGTGTTCGTGAGATTTTCTCCTCCTCCGCCGCCACCAGAGCACGCTGCTAGAGTAGAAAGAGATAAAGCCAAAGAGCAGATACGGAAGAACGGCTTAAACATGAAGGCATCTCCTTAATATATAGTGAGTAGTTTTATCAGAATCCTTCCACACTCAGTGACCAAATGGCTCCGTTTGCAAGAATTTCAGAAACCGTCTTGTAAGTTGTCACATTTCTGGTCAGCAAGCGGGGGAGGGGTCCGCAAGCAAGAGGGGCACTTACTTTAGATATCAACAACTTAGACGTCGGGGACGATTTTCGGCCAGGTTGGCATCAGGCTTGCTCTACGCCTGAATGACTTAAAAAGGTTTTTTAAACCAGTACCACGAGGAGACCCTATGAAAAAGTATTTCTATATCCTTGCGGCCTTGAGCATCGCGCCTACTTATTCGCTTGCTCAGAGCCTAGAAAGTGATGTTGATGCGGAGCTTGATCAAATGTATTCAAGCCAACAGGCCGCACCAGCAGCAGCTTCTGCCCCACAGGCAGGAATTGCCAACACAGCACCTGTAAGCGGACAGCCTATCTATATCTTGAATCAGGCGACTCCGACTTCCAATGCTCAGTTGCAACAATCACAAATTCAAAAACAGCCTACAACTGTGATTGAAGCTTCTCCATTGACTGAGTCTCGCGCGGAACAAATCCGTCGTGCTCGTCAAGATGCTGAGCTGCAAACAGAACAAAGAATCGTTGAAAAACTTGAGCACTCTCGTATGGAAGACGAGAAGAAACGTGCCGGCGTTCTTTTTGGTGATAAATTTAATCAGTTGGATCAATCCCAACAACAACCTCAACAGCAGTATCAACAGCCCGTAGCTGTTCAACCTGTTCAGGTTCAACAAGTTCAAGAGCCTAAAGAAAACACTCGCGACATCGTTCGTGAAGAAATCGCAGCGGCGATGAAAGTGGAAGAAGAAGCTCCTTTAGCTCCTCTTGAGACTAAATACGTAGCAGGTATCCTTGGTATCGGTGACTATCCAGACACTCGCCAAGTAAAAGGAAACTATGCTCTCGGTGTGGCTTTCGGTACTAAGTACGATAACTTCATCGTTGAGGGTTCATTCCTTTACTCTAACTACACAGTAGAAGGCCAAGGTTACTACACTGGCAACTACGGTTATGGTTACGGATATCCTTACTCTGGTGGAACTTACATCCCAGATACTATCGACGTACAACAGTACACAGGTTCTTTGGCAGCCAAAGTTCAGTTGTTCTCTGGTATCATCAAACCTGTATTCGGTGGTGTGGTTGCTTACTCTTACCGCGGATACTCTTGGGATAATAAAAATCCATACGGATACGTGAACGATACAAAAGCCAACTCTCACGCTATCGATATTGGTACAGTAGTGGGTGCTGACTTGGAGTTCTCTCCGAAGTATTCTTTGGGTGTGGATTTCAGATACATGTGGAATCTTTCAAGCCGTGTGAATGCGGATGATAACACATGGATTTCTAGACCTGAGTACAGCAACTCTCTCGAAAAGTTGCAGTACTATGTGATGTCTCTTGTCGGACGCGTAAATTTCTAATCTAATAGAACAAGTTAATTATTAATTCCTCAGTGGTTTACAAGCCCCGCCCTTAAAAGCGGGGTTTGTTTTTTTGGTCTGCTGGACTTTAAGTTCTTCTTGGCTCATAGTGACCGTATGAGATTTCTTCTTCCTCTTTTATTTTGTATTCAGGCGAGTGCGGCGACCACGGTCGTGACTGAAACCGTCGGGCAGGCGGCGGATCACGTGGTGACTTCGCGGGAAGTTCAGATCTCGATGGTGATCGAAAATATTCTTTATCCTCCGAAGCTTCCTTTAAAAGGCCTTTATGAGGTTCGGCCCGGTCAACCTGAGTTTCGTTCGGCGGTGACAGCGGTTTTGTTAGAATCGGTTTTGGCGTTGGAGGCTGAAAACTTCAATGTTGCGGCGATTTCCGAAAGTGAAATTTCCAATGCGCTGGCGAAGGTTGAAAAGGCTACGGTGGGGAAGCCTTATTGGACTCAGCTAGAGGTTTCTTCGGTGCAGCTTAAAAAACTAGTGACTCGTAAAATGACGGCGAAAAGTTTTTTGGCGTTTAAGACGAGTTCGATGACAGGAATTATCACGGACCAAGAAGCGCAAGCTTACTACGATAAAAACCGTGTGAAGTTTGGCAGCCATCCGTTTTCCTCCTTTAAAGACAATATCAAATCTTTCCTGGCGCAGCAGCAGTTGGAAGAGCGCATTCGCTCTTGGTTCGAAGTGATTAAGCGCAAATACAAAGTGCGCACCTTTATTACGGAATAATATGGAAATTCGAGTTCTTCAGGGTTTAGACAAACCGGCAATGCGCGCTTTGGTGGAGGCCGTTCACGCCGATCAAGGCTTGCTTCCTCAGTTTTACTGGCCTGCGGATCTTTTAGGAGCCGAGCTTGCCACGGCGGAAGCTGTCGGGGTTTTTAAAGGCGAGGAATTAGCGGGTTTTGTTCTTTATCGCGATTTGCCGGATGCGTGGGAGATTTCGTTAGTGGCGAGCCATCCTCGATTTCGACGCCAAGGACTGATGGAAAGATTGTTTGCCCACCTGATTGCCGCAAAGGGTCAGGATAAACAGCTCTGGCTTGAGGTGCATGAGGAAAATGTCTCGGCACAAAAACTCTATGAAAAACTGGGGTTTAAAGAGGTTCGCCGGCGTCCTCGCTATTATGGTGACGGGGCGACGGCTATTTTGTACTCATTGGCGTAGGGGCCTTGCCTCACTCGAGGGAAGGTCAGATAAACCCTTGCATTGTCTGGATTTTCTTGCTAGTTTCAGAGTCGTTCTCATGGGCCCCGCAGGCCCATTTTTTTTTGCCGCGGCGGCGGCGGGTTGAAACATCGACGGGTGGTCAACCAAAGCAATTCCCTCTGACAGTTGGATTTTTTGCTCGCGTGCGCTGCCGTGAACTGGACTCGTGCGTGCTGAGAAGTATGCTATATAAGGATTGCTGTAAATGTCACAAACCCCATCTTGGATGGATAAAGTAGAAAAGATTGCCAACGAAGTGGCGGACCGCGAAGGCTGCCTTCTTTATGACATCGAATTCGTTGGCGTGGGTAAGGGCAGAACATTGCGCGTTTTCATCGACAAAGAAGATGGAAACGTTTCGCTGGATGATTGCTCAAATGTCTCCAAAGGTCTGAACGCCATTTTAGATACTGATGAAGATATTATTCCTGGTGGAGCCTATAACTTGGAAGTTTCAACTCCAGGTTTGGACCGCCATTTGAACAAGCCTTGGCATTTCCAAAAAGTTGTAGGCAAGAAAGTGTACATCAAAACTTCCAAAGCTTTGGAAAGTGTTGGGGTCACGGATAAGAAATGGAAAGCGACTAAAACTGTCGAACAGGTTTTAGAATCAGCAGATAATGAAGGTGTTCGATTTGTCGTAGATAACGTCGAGATCAAAATCCCGTACGCGCTCATCGACAAAGCTAAATTGGTGTTTGAATTTACTAAAGGTCAAAAAAAGTAACGAGAGAGGAAAGTCATGGCTGAAAATATGTTTTCAGATCTTTCTAAAGTGATTGATCAGGTCGGAAAAGACAAAGGTATCGACAAACAAGTTGTTATCGATGCAATCACTCAAGGTATGTTGGTAGCTGCTCGTAAAAAATACGGTACTTACCGTGAAATTGAAGCCGCTTATAATGAAGAAACTGGCGAAGTTGAACTTTTTGAGTTCAAAGAAGTCGTCCCTCGTGAAAAATACATCGATGAGGAAGTTGAAATTCCTTACGATGAAGCGCAAAAATTGGATCCAAATGTGCAACTGGATGACTCTATCGGTATCAAGCTAGAGGCTTCAGATTTGGGTCGTATCGCAGCACAAACTGCGAAGCAAATCATCATGCAGAAAGTGCGTGATGCAGAACGCTCTATCATCTTCAATGAATTTGAAGAGCGTAAAGGTGAAATCGCATCTGGTATCGCTCGTCGCGTGGAAAAAGGCGCTATCGTTGTCGACTTGGGTCGTACGGAAGCTTACATCCCGCCTCGTGAACAAATCCCGGGTGAGCAGTACAAACCAGGCGATCGCATCCAAGGTTATTTATCTGAAGTTCGTCAAACAACTCGTGGTCCGCAAATCATCATGTCTCGCGCGGACGAGCGTTATTTGATGAAACTTTTTGAAATGGAAGTTCCGGAAATCTACGACGGTGTTGTCGAGATCATGGCTGCAGCTCGTGAGCCAGGCCAACGCGCGAAAATCGCGGTTCGTTCTAAAGACAACTCTGTAGATCCAGTGGGCGCTTGCGTAGGTATGAAAGGTTCTCGTGTACAAAACATCGTACAAGAACTTCGTGGCGAGAAAATTGATATCGTTCCTTGGGACGAAGATATCACTCGTTTTGCGTGCAACGCTTTGGCTCCTGCGGAAATCTCTCGCGTGTTCCTAGACGACGCGAACAGAGAGATGGAGATCGTAGTTCCAGATTCTCAATTGTCTTTGGCTATCGGTAAACGTGGTCAAAACGTTCGCTTGGCAGCGAAATTGACAGGTTGGAAGTTGGATATCATTTCTGAATCTTCAGCCGCTTCTCGTACTGCGGAATCCATCTTCAACTTGATGTTGATCCCAGGCATGAACGAGACAATGGCACAAAACATCTTCCAATCTGGCTTCGGTTCATTCCAAGCTGTTGCAGCGGCGGGTGTTGAAGAATTGATGACAATTCCTGGTTACGACGATCCAGATAAAGCTGAAAAATTGTCGAAAGAAGCCAAAACTTTGGTTGCGAAATATGAAGCTGAAGGTGTTCCAGTTCCAACAGCTCCAACAGCAGCTAAAGACAATAAATCGAATGTTTCTGCGAAAGCTCAAGCCGATGCACTTCTAAAACAAGAATTGCAAAAACTTGATGCTCAAGAAGCGGACGAAGAATAATCCGGCGTTAGTCGGAAAAGCTAAGGCGGCAAGAGCCGCCGAAGTTGAAGCAGTAAGCAACATTGAATTGGATTAAAAGAAAACAGGGAGACTGAGTGAGTAATCCAAAGGTTTTTGAATTTGCAAAAGAGATCGGGATGACCCCGCTAGCCCTCATGGATAAAATCCGCGAGTGGAATTTGCCTGTGAAAAGTCACATGGCAGAGCTGGATCCGACAGTTCTAGAGCAAATTAAAATTAAACTCTCAGGCGGAGATAAACCGGCTGAAGAGGCTAAACCGAAAAAAGCAGCAACTCGTAAAGCGGCACCGAAAAAAGCCGTAGCTGCTTCAGAAGGGGAAGCGCCGGCGGCAGCAGCGCCAGCAAAAACCCCTGTTATTCGTCGTAAAAAAGAAGAAGAAGCTCCAAAAGCTAAAGTCGTCGCGAAAGCAGAAGAGGCTGAAACGGAAGAATCAGCAGCTCCCGCTAAGACAACTCGTGTGGTGGTGAAGAAAACAGCTGCAAAAGCAGAAGCTGAAGAAGCTCCTGTTGAAGAAGTGGCTCCAGCACCGGTTGTTGAAAAACCAGCTCCAGCGGCAAAAGTCGTAGCAAAAGAGGAAGCTCCCGCTCCTGAGGTGAAGGCGAAACCTGAACCTGTGGTAGCAAAAGAAACTCCGGCAGCTCCTCCAGCGCCAGAACCGGCGGCTCCAGCTCCAGCAGCCCGTAAAAAAGAGGTTGTTGTGGGCACAAGTGGCGTATCCAGTTCTTCGACTCCAGCGACGACTGTAAAAAGAAATATTATCGGTCGTATGGACCTTTCCCGCGTGCAGTCACAAGCTCCGCAGCGCCAACAAGGTGACAGACCACAAGGTGGTTACCAACCTCGTGGCGCCGGTGGTGGCGACCGTCCTCAAGGCGGTGGCGGATACCAACCTCGTCCGGGCGGTTTCAACCGTCCTTCAGGTGGGGCTCCAACACGCAACATCCGTACTGGTTTCGTGGCAGCAAATCAAACGCCAGAACCAATGCCGGATGTGAATGACTTTAAGAAAAATGATTTTGATCGCCGTAAAAAAGTAGGCAGCCCTGGCGCTGGAACTTCAACGACGCGTGAAAAAGAAAAAGAGAAGGAAGAAGAAGTAGCGGTATTCAACGCGGTTGAATTCCGTAAGCGTGAGATGGTCTTCCAGCCTAAGAAGAAAAAAGGCATGTTGGATCGTGAAGCGCAAAAAACTCAGATCACGACACCTTCCGCTCACAAACGTGTAGTTAAGGTTAACAACACGATGAAGCTAAGTGACCTTGCCATGGAGATGGGCTTGAAAGCTCCTCAATTGGTGAAGGTTCTTATGCAAAACGGTGTGATGGCGAACATGAACACGGACCTTGATTTCGATACGATCGCTTTGATTGTTCCGGAGTTTGGTTGGGAAGCACAAAACGTATTTAAAACCGCCGATGCTGTGGCAGAAGAAACAGCGTTTGGTGATTTGAGTGCGGAAGCAGTGATTCGTCCTCCAGTTGTGACAGTTATGGGTCACGTCGACCACGGTAAAACATCTTTGTTGGATGCCATTCGCAATGCGGATGTGGCAGCAGGTGAGGCCGGTGGTATCACTCAGCACATTGGTGCTTACAGTGTTAAAATCGACGACGGTTCTTTGATCACATTCCTAGATACTCCGGGCCACGAAGCCTTTACGGCCATGCGTGCGCGCGGTGCGAATGCGACAGACATCGCGATCATCGTGGTGGCGGCAGACGACGGTATGATGCCTCAAACTCAAGAGGCGATTAACCACGCCAAAGCGGCGGGCGTACCGATGATCGTAGCGGTGAACAAAATGGATAAGCCAGGTGCAAATCCAGACCGTATTAAACAGCAATTAACTGAGCTTGAAATCGTTCCGGAAGAATGGGGTGGAAACACGATCTTCTGTGAAGTTTCAGCTTTGAAGAAAACAGGTATCAAAGAACTTCTGGAGCAAGTGAAACTTCTTGCTGAGGTTGCAGAACTTAAAGCCAATCCAAAACGTTCAGGCACGGGTATCGTGATTGAAGCGAAAATGGAAAAAGGCAAAGGCCCAGTGGCGACTCTTCTTGTTAAAGACGGAACTGTGTCTGTAGGTCAATACATCGTAGCGGGTACAATGAAAGGCCGTGTTCGTTCTTTGGTGAACGATCGTGGTGAAAGAATTGAATCCGTAGGACCTGGTTTGCCAGCCGAGGTTTTGGGTCTTGAAGCGGTTCCAGCTGCCGGCGACAAATTTGACATCGTCAAAGATGAAGCGACAGCGAACGAAGTTTCTACTCTAAGAAAAGAACAGGCTGAAAAAGCCGCGACGACTCCAGCGTCGAAAATGTCTTTGGAAGATATCTTCGCGAAAGTGAAGTCCGGAGACGTGAAAGAACTTGCGATCGTTCTGAAAGCAGACGTTCACGGTTCTTTGGAAGCTATCAACGGCATGTTGTCGAAATTGTCGACTCCAGAGGTGAAGGCGAAAGTCATCCACTCTGCAGTGGGTGGTATCAATGAAGGTGACGTTGTTCTAGCTCACACCGCAAAAGGTATCGTTCTTGGTTTCAACGTACGTCCTGACTTGGGCGCACAAGCCAAAGCGAAACAAATGGGTGTGGATATCAGAACTTACTCGATCGTGTACGAATTGATCGACCAAATGAAAGCGGCTATGGCGGGTCTATTGACTCCAGACGTAGTTGAAGAAGTTATGGGTCGCGTGGAAGTTCGTAATACCTTCAACGTACCTAAAGTGGGCACGATTGCAGGTTGCTTCGTGATCGACGGTAAGATCCAACGTAACAATATGATCCGTCTTCTTCGTGAAAATAAAATCGTTTACGAAGGTAAGATCGCTTCCCTTAAACGTTTCAAAGACGACGCCAAAGAAGTGGCTCAAGGCTACGAGTGCGGTATCGGCATTGAAAACTACAACGACGTTAAAGTCGGCGATATGATGGAAGCTTACGTGAAAAAAGAAGTTGCTCGTGAATTGGACGGGAGCTTGCAGTAATGAAGAACATGGGTGATGGGCGCCGAGTCGCTCGCGTAGAACGAGAAATTCAAGCTACTATCGCTCAGTTTTTGCTTCGCGGTTTTAAATCACCGTTACCAGGTTTGGTGACGGTGGCTTCCGTAAAGATGCCGGCCGACCTTCGCGCAGCGAAAGTGTATATCAGTGTATTAGGTTCCGACGCTCAGAAGACTGAGGCGTTGGAACTTCTTCAAGAAAGAGCTTTTGAGATTCAAAACTTTATCGGTAAAGAACTCAAAATGCGCTATTGCCCGAAGCTGACTTTCTATGCGGATCACGCAACAGATCAGGTTTTGAAGGTGGAAAAAATCCTTCATGAGCTTGAACTGGAAAGAAAAGCTAAAGGCGAAACTTCCGACGACGAATCTGATGACGAATAATCCAACAATTTTTAATGGTCTCTTGTTGGTTGATAAACCTTCAGGGATTTCCAGCCATGATGTCGTGGCAAGGCTTCGACGTATTCTAAAAACCAAAGCCGTAGGTCATTCAGGAACTTTGGATCCGATGGCTTCAGGTTTGATGGTGTGCCTTGTAAATGAAGGTACAAAACTCAGCCAATATATTCTTGAAGGTGATAAGGGTTACCGCGTGCGCGCCCAACTCGGTGTGCGTACAGACACTTTAGATACGACGGGTGAGGTTTTAGAAAAAGTCTCTGTCGAATTTCCTAAAGAGCGTATCTTGGCTGAAGCTTTCAAGCTTCAAGGCGAGATGGAGCTTGAAGTTCCCATTTACTCGGCGATCAAAGTTCAGGGTAAAAAACTTTACGAATACGCTCGCCAAGGTCAGGAAGAACAAGTCGTCATCCCTAAAAAAATGATGAACTTCTGGGATGTGGAAGCGGTTGAAATCGGTCCCGATTGGGCCGAGTTTGACATCAAATGCAGCAAAGGCAGTTACATCCGCACCTGGGTCGACCTTTTAGGGAAGGCTTTGGGGTGTGGAGCGGCGATGAGTTCTTTGCGCAGAACTTGGTCGGCCCCTTATCATTTACCTCAGGCACAAACCTTAGAACAGATTGAGCAGGCTTATACGGGAGCCCCTCCTTGGGGAACGGCTTTTGTGGGGATGGAGCACGCCTTGCCTCAGATCAAACGTATTCGTATTAAAGGGCAGGACAAAGTCCTTTTGGGGAACGGGCAGATCAGCCATGACTTGCGCTCCCAATTGATCACCGTCTTTCGCCCTTCTGAGGACCAATATGTCCAAGTTTTAGCTCAAGATACCGGGCATTTATTGGCTCTGGTGGGGCTTGAAGAGGGGCGCGGTTTTGTCCTAAAAAGGGTCTTTAAATATTAGGCCTGTGTCCTCTTTGCCTTGACCGGGGTGGGGATGCGGGGTAGAACCTTAAAACTTATAAACAACACTCTACAGATCGACAGCCATGACGACTGCGGGGTTTGTTTGAAAACTAAGCAATTTTTAAAAAGAACAGGAGACTTTAATGGCAGTCACTAAAGATACAAAAAACCAAATCGTTAAGAAATTCCAAACGAAAGATCTAGATACTGGATCTCCAGAAGTGCAAGTGGCGCTTTTGACAGCGAAAATCAATGATTTGACTGTGCACTTCAGCACTCACAAAAAAGATCATCACGGCCGTCGCGGTCTTGTGACTTTGGTTAACAAAAGAAGAAAACTTTTGGACTACCTACATCGTAAAGATGTGAAACGTTACCAAGACCTTATCAAGGCTCTTGATATCCGTAAGTAATCTGACATTCCTGAAGGGGCGAAGAGCCCCTTCAATCTTTTCCTCGACAGGAAATTCTCGTACACTCAGAGCATAAGGCTCTGGCATCAATTCAAGGAGATTTAATGAAAACGACTGTAACTACATCGGTGGGCGGAAAACAAATCACCATCGAAACAGGCCGTTTGGCAAAACAAGCAGATGGATCTGTTCTAGTCTCTTGCGGTAACAACATGGTTCTTGTTACGGCAGTATCTAGCAAAAAAGCCTCTGAACTAGATTTCTTCCCACTGACTGTGGAATATATCGAAAAATTCTACGCTACCGGTAAAATCCCAGGTGGCTACTTCAAACGCGAAGGTAAACCAACGACAGACGCTGTTCTGATCGCGCGTTTGATCGACCGTCCGATCCGCCCTGTATTCCCAGAAGGATACAGAAACGAAACTCAAGTTGTGGCGACGGTTCTTTCTGCAGACGGTGCATTCCCTCTTGAGATTCTTTCAAGCTTGGGTGCTTCTGCAGCTCTTCATCTTTCAGACATTCCATTCAACGGTCCAACAGCGGCGATTCAAGTAGGTCGCGTTGATGGTCAATTCGTGGCGAATCCAACTCCTCAACAAATGGAAAAATCCGACATGGATATCATCGTTGCGGGAACTCGCAATGGTTTGTTGATGGTTGAAGGTGAAACAAAATTCATCTCTGAAGCAGACGTTTTGGCGGCTTTGAAATTCGGTCACCAATCCATGATGCCACTTTTGAATGCGCAAGACGAATTGCGTGAAAAGTTTGGTTCTGCGACAAAACGTTCTTTCACTCCAGCGACTATCGACGCTGATTTCAAAGGACAAGTAGAGTCTTTCTTGAAACCAAAAATCGCTGCGGCTCTTGGTATCAAAATTAAGCAAGACCGTTATGCAGCAGCTTCGGCGGCGCAAGCTGAAGCAGAGGCGATGTTCCTAGCTTCTATCACTGACAAAGATCTTGCTAAACAACGCAAGAAAGAAATCGGCGCGATCGTTGAAGAGCTTAAATACAATGAAGCTCGTTCTATGATCCTAGACCGCAAAGTTCGTATCGATGGTCGTGACGTGAAAACGGTTCGCTCTATCGCGAATGAAGTGGGTCTTCTTCCTCGTGCGCACGGTTCTGGTTTGTTCACTCGTGGCGAAACTCAATGTTTGGGCACAGTGACTTTGGGAACAGGTGATGACGAGCAAATGGTGGACGCGCTTTTGGGAACTCAAAAACGCAAATTCATGCTTCACTACAACTTCCCTCCATACTCTGTAGGTGAAGTCGGTCGCTTCGGTGGTCAAGGTCGTCGTGAAATCGGTCACGGTAACTTGGCAGAGCGCGCTTTGAAAGCCGTTCTTCCTGATCACGAAAAATTCCCATACACAATCCGTATCGTTTCTGAAGTTCTAGAGTCTAACGGTTCTTCTTCAATGGGTTCTGTTTGTGCGGGAACTTTGGCGATGCTTGATGCCGGTGTACCTATCAAAGGGAACGTTGCCGGTGTAGCGATGGGTCTTATTAAAGAAGGCGATCGCGTAGCCGTTCTTACTGACATCTTGGGTGATGAAGATCACTTGGGTGACATGGACTTCAAAGTAGCGGGTACTCCAACAGGTATCACAGCTCTTCAAATGGATATCAAAATTGACTCTGTTTCTTTCGACGTGATGGAACAGGCTTTGGCTCAAGCTAAAGAAGGTCGCTCGCACATCTTGAACGAGATGGAAAAAGTGATCAAAGTAGCTCGTGGTCAAATCTCTGAATTTGCTCCTCGTATCGAAACAATCAAAATTAAACCAGATAAGATCCGTGAAGTGATCGGTTCTGGTGGTAAAGTAATCCGTGGTATCACGGAAGCTACGGGCGTTAAGATTGAAATCGAAGACGACGGTACAATCCACATTGCCTCTGCAGATCCTGAAGCAACTAAAAAGGCGATCGCTATGATCAACGACATCGTTGCTGAAGCTGAAGTAGGTAAGACTTATAAAGGTCGCGTTGTGAAGATTGCTGAATTCGGTGCTTTCGTTGAAATCTTGCCGAACACTCAAGGTCTATTGCACATCTCTGAAATCGCTAACGAACGTGTACGCGCAGTGACTGACGTACTTAAAGAAGGCGAAATGATTGATGTTAAAGTTCTTGAAGTGGACCGTGCAGGCCGTATCAAGCTTTCTCGTAAGGCTCTTCTTCAATAGCCGCGGACGCTGGCAGAGCGAGGCGGCCTAGGGGCCGCCGTGCTGAAACAGCATCTTTAAAAGAGAATCAATGACAAATACTAAGTTCAAAAAATCTGAACTTTCTAACGGGATCCGAGTGGTGAGCGAGCTTCATCCAGGGTCCCGTGCCGTTTCTATCAGTATCTGGGTTTTGACTGGCACTCGGGATGAGTCGCCAGAGAATGCGGGCATCTCGCATCTTCTTGAGCACTTGGTGTTTAAGGGAACTAAAACTCGTTCTGCCTATCAAATCGCAAAATCTTTAGAAGCTTTGGGTGGGGATTTAAATGCCTACACGACACGTGAATACACGTGTTACCACGCTTTGGTTCTAAAAGATCACTGGGAAAAGGCCTTGGATGTTTTGTCGGATCTGGTGTCCAACATGCATCTGAACAAGAAAGAATTCGACCTGGAAAAAGGCGTGATCTTGCAAGAAATCGCCATGTCCGAAGACAGCCATGAAGAAATCATTTATGACGTCTTCTATGAACAAGTGTACGGAAAAAATCCGTTAGCTCGTCCTATCTTGGGAACTCCAAAGTCTATCGCCATGATGAAACAAAATCAGGTGATGGATTATTATAAGAAAAACTACACCGGAAAAAACATCATCGTCAGTGCGGCCGGTTGCTTGGATCACGACGAGTTGATGGTCGGTATTGAAAAGCGCTTGGGAAAGAAAAAGCAGTCCGTGCTTAAGAATTCTCGTAAGTTCCCACGCTGGTTGAAACGTCGTCACGTCGTTGAAAAACAAGCCGAGCAAGTACACATGCTGATGGGATTTCCGACAGCAAGTTTTAAAGACAAACGTCGTTTTGAAGCTGTGATTGCGAACACACTTTTGGGTGGAGGTATGACTTCCAAACTTTATCAAAGTGTGCGTGAAAAAAGAGGCTTGGTTTATACAATTCACTCCAGTCTAAATACACATATCGATTCAGGAATGCTCACGATTTATGCGGGAACAGAAACGAAGAACGTCAAAAAAGTGGGCGATCTTATTTCTAAAGAACTGCAGAAGATTCGTAAGCAAGGTGTGTCTAAGGCCGATGTGGAGATGTTTAAGACTCAAGTTATTGGCAGCATTTTATTGAGTTCTGATGATATCGAAAATCGTATGACGTCTTTGGCGGTGAATGAAATCGTCTTTGGCAGCTTCCGTTCAGTTGAATCCGTGATTGAGGAAATCAAAGCGGTGACGGTCGACTCGGTGAATGATTATATTCGCGAAGAGCTTGATTTAAACGCTGCATCCGGGGTTTTATTAGGACCGGGCGTAACCGAGCTGAAAACTTGGTTTGAAGAACTGACTCTGTAATTGGAAAAGGATTTATAAATGCAAAAGCTCACAGTCAAAGTAAAGAAACTTGAAAACTTCCACGGTGAACTTCCGCAATATCAATCTTTGGGTGCCAGTGGTTTTGATGTTCGCGCGCAACTTGCGGGTCCGGTGATTTTAAATCCGGGCGAAAGAGCATTGATTCCAACAGGTTTGTCTTTTGAAATTCCACTGGGTTATGAAATCCAAGCTCGTCCACGCAGTGGATGGGCGGCAAAAAGTGGTTTGACGGTTTTGAATACGCCGGGAACTATCGATGCGGATTATCGTGGTGAAGTAAAAATCATCGTGATTAATTTGGGCAATGAAGCTGTGACAATCAGCGATCAAGAGCGCTGTGCTCAATTGGTGATTGCTCCAGTTCTGCAGGCGCAATTCCAAGTTGTTGATGAATTGGGAACTACCGAGCGTGGTGCTGGTGGTTTCGGTTCTACGGGACGCGCTTAGTTTTTTCTTTTAGTTTTTTAGTGGGGACGTAGCTCAGCTGGGAGAGCGCAACGCTGGCAGTGTTGAGGTCGTCGGTTCGACCCCGATCGTCTCCACCATCTTCTTTTTTTCTCTTTAATTTTGTCGTTTGGAAATTCTTCGTAAAGACTTGGACGATCGGGGTGCGAGCCCGACGACGTCGCAAATCCATCCGCCTTCGCGGATGGGTTTGCTCCATGCTCCGCACTAAAACGCGCCCACTCGGCGCGTTTTACCGCGGGCACAAAGTTCGATCCCTGGGTGGTTTTTTTTCGGAGGATTTTTTTTAAGGGTTATTTTTCTAGAAGTGATTTTGCGGATTTTTTGGTGAAATTGATGAAGGCATTTAAATCTTGTTCTTGGCTTGTTAGATTTTCTTTTTCTTTTCCTAAATAGTCGGCTTGGGCTGATTTTAGTATGTTTTGGTGTTCTGGGGGGAGTTGTTGCAGGACCCAGGTGGCGGCTTTCTCTTTGGATGTGATCTCGCCGGTGGCGGCGCTGAACCAAATGCGTGCTAGTGTGAGTACTACATTTCTTTCGTCGCCTTTCCAGTCTTCGGGGGTGTTCCATAAAATTAGGGTTTTGTTCATGGCTTGAAAGAAATCTTTTTGAGGTACGGGGTCGAACATTGTCACGGCTTCGGGGCCCCACAGGGAGATACTCTTTTGGCGTACTTTCGTAAGTAATATTGCTAAGTCGTGATCTAAAGTTGGAAGATCAAATATTCCTTTTAGTAAGTCATTTCTAAGCCATTCGCCAAATTGGAGTTCGCGTTTTGGCGGATACCTCCAGGGTCTGATTTCTTCATAGACAATGGCTGTAATTTCTAATGCTCTTAAGTTCTTATTGGTTTTTGGTGGCGCGGATACTGTAAGAAGATCCCGCAATAAGTTTTTTCGAGTGTCTTCTTCAAGGGAACGATTCAAAGTTACTAACAGATCAATGTCACTGCTGGGCTTTAATCCGCCGTCAATGGCAGAGCCGTAAAGATGTATAGCTAGTAGGTCAGGTATGTGGCCTTTGAGTACTTTTATGGCGGCGTCTATTTGCCCTTGATAAGGAGTTGCTACTTCTTCTGACATCGCATCCTGATTTCTAATCTATGTCTGTTAGATCCAGAGGGAGTTCGAATTCTTGAACCTCTAGGAGTGGCATCTGATTTTGGAAAACTATGATTGAGAAAACCAGTTGGCTGCTATTGTTCTTATAGGGTTGGTTTGCCTTGAAGAAGTTTTCAACGGCGTCGGCCATCGCGGCGGCGTCCGCTTTGTCGTATTGTTTTGACGGAGCTAAGAAGACGGGGAGGACGATCCACGGGGTTTTGGGAGCGACAGTGTATTCGTAAGAAACACGGAACGAGTACGTCAAATTAGCTCCTACCGCCGCGGTCTTTGTAAGAAGCAGGTCGATCCACGATTTTAAATCTTTTTTGTCTTTCGAATTTAAAACTGCGGGAAGAGAAATTTCTTCTTGATGTATGAGCAACGGTTGCAACGCATTTTGGAATTGCACCCAAGGTGTGGTGTCTAGGCCATTTATATAGCGGTAACTGATTTTCGGATTTCCATTTTTAACGATATGCCACTGCGGAACCTGGATCTGCACTTGATCTTCCAGAATCTTTACAGTCGGTAGAGTCAGATCTTTTGGATAGTTTTTATCAGCGATCACGTTAAAGCTCTTTGGATTCTTGGAAGTGATTTTGACTGTTGAGGAGTCATTGATTTTCATTTCAACGGTAGTTCCGTCCCAGTCAATCATGCCCAGCTTGTTTTGAACGGTGATGATAAAAAGATCGTCGGCATTGGCGACTTTGTCGTCATAGAAGTAAGTTTGGCTGATGAGTACAGGAGACGCTACTTCCTTGGCATGAGCCGTCGTTAAAGGAGCCAACAAAAGTGAAAGTGCAAAAGTTTTAAAGCATGATTTCGTCATACTTTTTCGTATCACGAAACTTTCACTAAACTCAATCAGCCTTGCATTACTTCTTCAATGTTAGGCGCACAGGGCAATGATCGGATCCCATAACATCCGGCAGGTGACTGACGGCCTTTAAACGGTCTGAGGCCTCTTTATTCACTAAGAAGTAGTCTAAGCGCCAACCTACATTTCTTTCACGGACTCCGGGACGATAGCTCCACCATGTGTAGTGTCCTTCCCCTGGTTCAAATTTACGGAAGCTGTCGACCCACTCTAGCTTTTCAAGAAAGTGAGTCATCCAGGCGCGCTCTTCAGGCAGAAAGCCCGCGTTTTTGACATTGGTCTTTGGGTTTTTCAAATCAATCTCTTTATGGGCGATATTGAAGTCACCGCAGATAACAACCTCGCGACCTTTTTTGCGTAAAGCTTGTAAGCGCTTTTCCGCCGCCGCACAGAATTCCAATTTAAAAGGCAGGCGAGCGTGATCACGTTGGCTGTTGGGCCAATAACTATTCACCACGGTGACGGATCCAAAATCAGCTTCAAGCCACCGTCCTTCGCGATCAAATTTTTCAATGCCTAAGCCGCGGCGAACCGCATCGGGTTCTTTTTTGGAATAAAGTGCCAATCCTGAATAGCCCGGCTTTTCAGCGAAATTCCAAGTCGAGTGATAACGAGCTGGATGATAAAATGTTTCGTCCTCTTGGATGGCTTCTTCAGAAATTTTGATTTCTTGAAGGCAGACGATGTCAGCCTTTTCGTTTTCAAACCATTCACGAAAGTTTTTACGTTGAACCGAACGAAGACCGTTAACATTCCATGTGATCAATTTCATGTTTTTACAATAGGCAAGGACGTCTTAGAAATCAAGTCAGGTTCGGTGATGCGAGGACGTGTCAGGTCCTTCTAGACGATATAGTCCCGCATGATTTCGCTCACCCAATCCATAAATACCTGAACACGCTTGGCCACGTGACGACGATGAGGATAAACGAGAGAGACCGGCATAGGCTCACTTTTTAAGGTCGGTAAAATCTCGATCAAGGATTTATTCTCTAGATACTCTTTTAAACCCGCTTTAGGGGCTTGAATAATTCCCAGTCCTGCTAGGCATGCCGACAGATAATTTTCGGCATTATTCACCGTGATCTGACTCCGCATTTTTTTGATCTGATACTTTTCTCCGTCGAAGTATTCAAAACCGTCAGGCTTCGCTCCGAGGGTTTGCACATAGTGGACCAGAAAGTGCTCTGATAAATCTTCCAGATTTTTAGGACGACCGTATTTTTTTATATAAAGGGGACTCACACAGTTTACGACCGTGAACTTTCCCAGAGGTCTTGCAATAAGTCCCGAATCCGTCAAATTTCCTACACGAATAACACAGTCAAAACCTTCGCGGACAAGGTCCACTCGACGATCCGTGCTGCTTAATTCGATCTCAATACACGGGTGGGCTTTCAAAAATTCCGGAAGCCGCGGAACGATCAAATTTTTTGCTATACCTGTCGACATATCGACACGAATTCGTCCCGACAGGCGACCCGCGTCTTTCTTAAACAGCGAATCCAGTTCCTCAATATCCGCCAGAAGATCTTTGCATCGCTCATAGTAAGTCATTCCGTCTTGGGTCATCTGAACTCGACGGGTGGTGCGATGAAGAAGTCTGGTGCCCGTATCCGCCTCAAGCTGTTGGATGATATTAGAAATATGGGCCTTGGACATTCCAAGGCTTTCTGCCGCTTTTACGAAGCTCGATAATTCGCTCACGCGCATGTAGACCTTCATAGCTTCTATACGATCCATCTCATCCTCGATTGTTCAGTAATAGTGAACAGTGTATCAAAAATATCGGTGTTTATCAATTATGGCAAACTTCCTAAAATAAAAATGTAACCAGGACTATTCAAAAGGAGTTTGTTATGAAAATCGCAATTATCACTGGTGGCAGCCGAGGGTTGGGTAAGAATACCGCATTGAAGCTAGCTCAAAAAGGGACCGACGTAATCTTGACTTATCATTCTAAGAAAGCCGAGGCAGACCAAGTCGTGGCCGAGATTGAAAGACAAGGACGTAAGGCCGTGGCCTTGCCTCTTAACGCTGGAGCGGTGGAGAGTTTTGAAGCCTTTGCCGTGGCAGTTCGTCAGGTTTTAAAAGAAAAATGGAATCGTACGGACTTTGACTTTCTTATTAACAATGCAGGAACGGCTCTTGAGGCTTCGATCCTGGAGACCACCGCCGAGGACTTCGATAAGTTGGTCAATGTTCATCTGAAAGGTCCTTTCTTTTTAACTCAAAAGCTTCTTCCCCTTATGAAAGACGGCGGGCGCATTGTGAATATCTCTTCGGGGCTAGCTCGTTTCGCCTTACCAGGTAAAGCGGCTTATGCTTCGATGAAAGGCGCGATCGAAGTTCTGACTCGCTATATGGCGAAAGAATTCGGAGCCCGTGGCATCGCTGCCAATGTCGTAGCGCCAGGAGCCATTGAGACTGATTTTGGTGGGGGCGTGGTTCGGGATAATCCTGAAGTAAATAAATTCATCGCATCCCAAACGGCCTTAGGAAGAGTCGGCGTTCCCGATGATATTGGGGGCGTGATTGCCTCCCTTCTTTCTGAAGATAATGCCTGGATCAATGCTCAACGAATTGAAGCTTCCGGTGGGATGTTTCTTTAATTAATCTGCACACGGAGCGGGTGTCATGGTGAGGTTGCGATAAGCGACCTCACCGGTTGAACAACCTTCGTCTGCGGAATTGACTTCTCCGGCCAAGTAGTCGGAAGTTAAAATCAAAGAGCTCGATTTTTTAATAAGCGAAGTCTTTCCTCCATCACACTCCACCAAGAAATCACCGCCCTTATCGAATTGATAGGCAACGGTTGAAAATTTCAAAGTCTTTGATTGAGCACGAAGGTGAAGATGGGGAGGTGTTTCGACGCCCTCGGCATCGACTGATTTCTCGTCTTGATAGATGAGTTGGGCCGCCTGAGCCTTCTCTGATTTTCCACTTTCTGTTTTAATCGTGATACTTTGGGGATTTGAAGCTTTGAAGCAAGAAACTTTGCCGTAAGAGATGCTCGTAAAGAGAAGCACGAAAGCGAAAAGTGACTTCATAAAGGCCTCCTTCGGGGACCCATTTAGGCTAGTGGCGAAGCATGAAGAAGTACTGAAGATTCTTTCGCGCCTATCAAATGACAAAGTTTTTGAAAGAATAAAGACGGGAAGTCCCGTCCTCATTCTTATTCGTCCAAAATTTTAATTGTGCCGGCTTTAGCATCAATGCGAACGCGCATGCCGGACTTAATTCGTTTTGTTAATCCCGGGATGCTGACGATCGCCGGTATTCCCATTTCACGGGCGACAATGGCCGAGTGAGAAAGCAAACTTCCACGCTCTACTAAAAGACCCGAGATCGCCGGATAAAGAGGAACCCATCCTGGATCCGTGCGAGCTGTCACTAGAATCTCACCGTTCAGTTCCAAGTTATCACTTGGATTTAAGATGACCTTGACGACACCTTCAAGAACTCCTGGGCAGCACGGCAGACCTTTTAAATCATAGTCGCCAGATTCAGCGACTTGCGGAATTTCTTCTTTAATAAACGTGTTATCCCAATAAACAGCTCCGCGAGTCATCACGCGTGGGTCGGTCTCTTCACTGAATTGACCGTAGTCTTTTTTGCGAAGTTCGATAATGCCTTTTAAGTTGTACGAAGGCAGGGTGCCGTTGTAAATCCCGAAGACCTCCTCGATCGTTAGCCAGAAGATATCGCGAGGTTGTTCGAGCGCGCTCATCGTCGCCAGATCTTCCCCAATAGTTTGGAAAATCGTGCGGGCAATACCGTAAATACGGGTGCGGGCAAAGCGCGTGTTCTCGCGGTTTTTCACAGCTTTACGGGCGTGTTTCAGAACCCAGAAATAAAATTTCTTTTTAAAGCCTGTCAGATGCGAAGCCACTTTGGCTTCGGCTTGAGCACGCAATGACTTTTCGTGAGAGTCATCGTGAATTTCAGTCTGACCTGACTTCAAATAGTTTTTCAAACAGACAAAGAGATAACTTGGATCTGTTAGAAGATCGATCTCTTCAAGTTTCATCTCACTCATACAGCGGAAGCCGTACTTATCGAGATAATCCAGAACCGACTTATAAAACTCTTGATAGGGCGACTGATTTAAGGCCTCAAGACCCTCTGCGGGGTCGATGGTTTCGATAAGTTTGCGCAAGTCAGGATTTTGCGCGGCTTTATTGGCTAAACGCAAAAGAGCCTTCGTCGGTTCGGCACTTTCAAGACCGCCTTCACCAGCTAAAAGATCATTTTGAATGGTCGAATCCAAATCTTTCAACCACGTCGTCGTCAGTTTACGCAAAAGACCGAAGTGAACCATGCACAAGAAGTCATTGATGATCGGGGCTTTCCAGCGACCCAACATATTTCGTTCAAGCTCCATGTAAATGCGAATCAGCTGGTCGCCACGCATGCGCTTAAGGGGAAGACTTCGGTACTTGTCATAGTCGCGATGGAAAGTCGCTAAAAAGTCATCCACCGTGCTTTGAATGGTGAAGTGATATTTTATGAAATTGAATCCTGTGATGGCTTTGCGGATGCGACCACTGAAAGTGTCCCACGAAGGGTGCGGTTTAATGCGATCCGCGATTTCTTCGCTGAGCGCTTCAGAAACTCCCATCATGGTTTCCATGAACTCACGGTTTTGTTTGAAACCGGGAAGCACGCCGACAAGCTTGTACCAGTTGAAAAGATTGTAGTAAACGCGACCGTTCAAAGATCCCAGCATGTAACCTAAGTAAGAGTCCATGTCTTTGATGATTTCATTCGGTACACCTAAGACTTCACAGAACTGCACATACACGGCTTTATAGTTACGAAGAGCGAAACTAAAACTCAGTGGCGATGTCAAACCACCGTACGACTCGATGATATTTGAGTTGTCCCAAAGATTCGGATAGCCAATCAAATCAGCCTGTAACGTCGTCACGGGACGAGTTTGTAAAATATAGATCTTACCACCTTCAATGGCCCATTCGATATCTTGCGGACGGTGATACTGTTCTTGAATTTTATGTCCAAGGCGATAGAGCTTAGAAAGCTCCTCTTGAGTCAAAGAAGCGGTGTTCACAAGATTGCTTGGAACAGGCAAAGTCGAACAATGACCCGATGAAGACTTCTTCATCATCTCTTTTTTCTCGACGACTTCTTCTTTTAGCAGTTTGCCGCTGTGTGCTTCCAGCCAGAAAGAATCCGCATCCAGGGTTCCTGACACCAGTCCTTCACCGACACCATAGACGGAAGAAACGACATAGCGATCGATTTTCTTTTCGACCGGGTCACAGGTGAAAAGAACACCGGACTTATCCGGGTCAATCATGCGCTGTAGAACCACCGACACAGAAATTTTCTGAAGGTCAATGCCATTTTCCAAGCGATAGACCAAGCTTCGTTCGGAAAAAGCCGAAATCCAGCACTGACGAATGTATTTAAGAATATCTTCTTTGCCAGAGACATAAAGATAGCTTGAAAGCTGGCCCGCGAAAGAATGCGAAAGACTGTCTTCATCAGCGGCCGACGAACGCACGGAAAATACGTTGTTTGCGCCCAAATCTTTTAAGGCTTTATCCAGGGATTCTGAAAGGTTCTTAGAAAGATCGGTTTTTTCAAAGAGAGCCCGAACCTCCGCCTCGGCTTGCAGGGGAGTGAGTTCTTTCGCCGAAAGACGTTGCATGATCAGCGACAAGGTCGTTTTTACGGATGGCGACGCCAGAAACTCTTGGAAGAATCTTTTACCGAACACGACCCATTCGGGAACGGGAAGTCCTGCTTGCGACATGAGGTAAAGATTAAAGCCTTTTCCTCCGGCTTCGTTTTTAGCAAAGAACAGTGTTGATTTCGGAGTTACAAGCATAGTTAGGATCTCCACATATAGATCACTAGGGCATAGTGAAGCAGCAAATAAACCCCAGAAATCGCGCGGAAGAACTGCGCGGCAGGGGTGGTTTTTTTAATAATATAAATCAAACTTAAAATCACATAAGCCGACAAAGAAACGAGCCAAATCCAGTGAGGCTGAAGGTAGTAAACAACACCCACTCCAAGAATCGCTTGGCTGAGTGAAAGGGCTAAAGCTCCTTTGTCCGTAAAGATATTGGAGTAAGAAGGCACGTGCGGTCTTTCCTCAGAGCTCGCGAAAGTTTTTCGCGCGAACTCAAAAAGATTGAAAAACGCCCAGTTCATAAAAATAAATATCAGTAGCGGCAAGGTGAGTTCTTGCGGATTCACACCCGTCATAGCGACACCACTAGAAAGTCCTAAGAGCACGCTCACAAAGGTGTGGGTCACGGCATAGGTCGTTAAGTGGGGACGTAGCGTCTCGCCAATGAAAAACTCTTCGTACATCAAAAGACTATAACCAATGGCCGCAGCGTGAATCAGAAGAGAATAAACTCCTAAAGTGCTTGCCAGGCCCATCTCGAAAATAATTAAGAAAAGAAGCGCCACCTTCACTTGTCGGACCGTCAAAATCCCGCGCGCCAGCGGACGGGTGGGATTGACTTTCAGATCCACTTCATAGTCTTTGATCTCGTCAAAAAGACGCATGCGGAAAAAGAAAGAAAGCATCAAAAGGAAGACGCCAGCAAAGCGTCCCCAATTCCATTCCAGCCCCAGAGTGGAGGAAAAGAAAAGCCCGTTCGCCCATGAGAAAAGAAATATCATGGGCACATAAGAAGCCGGACTGAATCTTTCTTTAATTAAAATCCACCAATTAGCCAATAATCACCTCGGGATCATTCAATTGATCGCGCAGAACTTTGTATTCCACCTTCGAGTGATGGCGAGGATCCATCGGGATCTTTTTAACGAACTTAATCTGATCGACGGGAATTTTATTCTTTTCAAAAACACGGCGGATTTCTTTTTTCGCCGCTTCAAAGTCAAAGGACTTGCTGTCGATCTCCTGTTTTAACTCGACAACGGCATAAGTCGCCTGACCCAGCGAAGAATCCGGTACTCCTAAGAAAGCACAGCGATAAGTAAAATCAAAACGCTTTAAAAGAACTTCTGAGCGCACTGGGAAGTAGTACTTTCCAGCTCTTTCGATCGCGTTATTGACCCGACCCACGATCCAAAGATTTTTGTCAGAATCGATGTAGGCCAAGTCCCCCGTGCGATGCCATACCCGGTCTTTTTCATCTAAGATCTTAGTCGTTTTAAAAGCATCGGGATTATTATAGTAATCGCGGCAGACGTGGTCACCGGTACAGATAAATTCACCGATCTCTCCATTCGGCACTTCGATTTTCTGCCATGGAGAATCTTTCAAATCCACAGGGCCATCTTTGATACGGATGAACTTGAAGTCGATGTCTTCACTGATGTGGCCGACGTTAACACCTTCTTCGATAATTTCGGGATCGGTGATCTTGCTTTCTTTTAGCATGTCGCGGCCCTCGATGTGAGCCATCGGTTCTGCTTCTGTCGAACCGTATAAAATCCAAAGCTCAGTTTGTGGGGCAATGTCATAGAAAGCTTTGACGTCATCTTTAGAAATAGGCGCACCACCGGTCACGACACGACGAAGTCCCTTTAAGATGATATTCTTTTCTTTGCAGTAACGAGCTAATCCCACAAGCATGCTTGGAGACAATGTCGTACAGTTGATGTTTTCATTGAGAATCTGACACGCCAAAATAGCCGAATCTCTTTCAGACGGAGCTGCTAAATCCAGAGCGGGTAATACCGTCGTCACACCCGAAGCCAAGTTATTCAAACTGAAGATCGGGAAGGCTGGCATGTCTTTGTCGACTTCCGTATAAGGAATCACATGCGAAAGGGCGTGATGTTGCGCTGACAGAAATCGATGTGTGCGGTTAGCTCCTTTCGGTTTCCCCGTTGAGCCGGTCGTAAATGTAATCAAAGCCGTGAACTCGCTTTCTACAGCAGCAATAGGCGAAGGATCTTTTTTCAAAAGCTCCTCGAAGCGGTGAGTGCACTTATCACCCGGCCCATACATAATTCGAATAGGCATGGATTGAAATTCGGGAACCTGGTTTACAAGTTCAAAAGCCATATTGAAACTAATCATGGCTTTGGGGCCAACACATTCCGCCGATGCTCCCAAGTGATGACTGCGGGCCCAAGAATCCAGAAATACGGCGATCGCACCAATGCGTTGTACGGCAAACATGGCCGTATACATATCCAGGCTCATTGGTAAGAAGATGATGACGCGATCTCCTTTTTGAATACCGATATCTAAAAGTCCGCGTGCGAAAGAGTTAATTCTTGCGGCAAAATGTTTGTAAGTAATTTGATCATGCTTCAAAGGGGTGTGAGGATTTCCATCCCACTTCGCTAAGGTCTCACGCGAAACCCACGAAAGCGCCACGCGGTCCGGGAATTCGCGTAAGTGTTTTTCCATGTAGCTGATCACGTTGTTGCGCTCATCAGCGCCCGGATAGTAACCGATTTTTTCAGAAGGGTGGGACATTCCTGGTTTCTCCTGCAAAACTTTTAAGATGTCTTGAATATGCGACCATAGAAGGCTGTGACCAGCTTTGGCCGTTTTCACGATTTTGTGTGCGGGGTATTGAGTGACGATTTGGTTTTGAATCGACTCGTCCGTGATTTTGTCGTCACTTCCATAGACTACGGTGACGGGTGTCTTGACGACGTCTTTTGAAGTCCACGGGTTGTCCTGCATTTTCATTTTATTGAAGGCCGTTTTCTGCCAAAGATTCCAATCAAAACGCTCGGTGATCTTTTGTAAATATGGATGATCCGCGAGGGACCAAGGATGAAAAAGATCTTTAAGGAACGAGTCTTTGGATTTAGCAAAGTTCGATTTAATAAGGGCGTCCCCTAATACCGGAAGCTTTAATAAAGCGCCAGCGATAGGTGAAATCTCACGCTCGGGTTTCAAATAGGGTGTGACCAGAATCACTTGTTCGACGTATTTTTCGTAAGCGGGCAAGGTTTTTAAAATACGATAGCCACCCCACGAATGCCCTAAAAGAATTTTCTTCGATGAATCTTGAGTCAGAAGATTCAACCATTCATCACTGTCGGCTTTCACCGCGTGAAGGTTGTAACCTAAAGGTTGAACGGCCTCTTTAAGAAGAGTCCAATCTTCGGGATGGCCGGGGTTTCCGTGCAAAGCAATGATGGTTTTCATATCTTTATTCCTCGCAGGCGTAGCTTGTAAAAATCGATAAGACCGGGATTGGAGCGATACACGGTCTGGTCTGTTTTAGAATTTTCAATACCTTGGATTTTCTGAGTGCGTGCAATTTCTTGCAGCACTTCCGTCGCCGCGGCCGTTTCCAGCCGCGCGGCATTTTTTAATGACTCCAAATAATTCTTTTTATTGGAAGGTACTTCGACGACTTTCAGTAGTGAGCCGTCATCTAGTTTTGAAGTCATTTCATGGATAGAGAAACCAAAAGAGGTTCCGAAAAGATGCGCCCAAAAGTCACACATCAATCCGCGCTGGTGGGGAAGCAAACCATGATGAATATTGATGCAGCCGATTTTGGGAATGCTTAAAAGACGCTTCTTAAAAAAAGAACGGGTTCGCGCATTTAAAATCACATCGGGCTCTAATGAAGAAAGAAACTTTATTGTTTCTTCAGAATTGATATCTTTAATAACCCAGACTTTTTTACCTAAGGCTTCATAACGTTTTTGTTTGCGCGCTAACGAGTTATCCAAGCTGTTTTTAAGAAGATGCCAACCCATGAGCGGGCCAGCGCCAGAAAGCATCAAAAGAAACGCTTTGAGGTAAATGTCGGCACTGCGGTTATCGATAACAACAAGCCCTTGCACGTAAGGGTTGTTGGCCAAGCCGAGTGTTAAGTCATCATAGTTATCCGGCACGAATGTCACGGCCGAAGTGATAACTAGGGTTTTCATGAAACTACCTCGATGCGTTCCAGAAGTTAAACAAACTGTGTTCCTGGACTTATATCGACAGATTTCGACCCGACCAAAAGAGAGTCGGCGTATTTACCGACAAAGGTCTAGCTGTCTCATATCTAAGATTGAGACATCAAGGCTGTATTCGAAATTAGGAAGGCTAAGAACTTAACCGAGTCTTTCCAAACGTGAAATATCAATACGATTCCAAAGCCAAAGGATGAAGACGATAGCAAAAAGAATTGTGACTAAGCGAAGCGCGCGACGCTTGTCCATCTGGAAATTTTCAGTCAGGCCGACGGCCATGAGTAATGCCGTGAAAGCAAAACCTACTAAAGTGATCGGCGGAATGATTTCGGAACCCACTTGGAAGACGAAGAAAGGAATATTAGCAAAAAGAATCAGTGTAAAAATCTTGCGCAAAGAGCAAGTGCGCTTTTCATAAACTTGGAAGTAGTAATAAATAAACAGAGCCCCGATAAAAGTCGTCGTCACGCCAACAAGGGGAGAGATAATAAATCCACCCATCAAACGGAAGAAGTTCGGTGGTACAAGCCCGGTCAAAACCCCTGAGGCCATCGAAAGAACTACTAAGGTCACGATCAATGTTGTCCAATTCCAGTCCGGCAAAGTTTTGATTTTTTCAATCGGGTGACGAAGGTAGTTCACGATGTAACGAAGAACTTCTTTGGCATTGTCGGAGTGAGCACCGGGAGTAACGTCTCTGTAGTCAGTCATACCGCTATTGCATCACTAGCGCAGGACTTTAGCAAGGGGATTTACAGAGAGTCTCTTAAGTCCATCTCTGCCAATGTTTGGGCACGAGTTAACAAACGGTGACTGTTCTCAAGGGCAGTTTTAGTGTTGGCACCTAGCACGTTCAGGGAGGCCAGCTTCTTGTTCTTCGCGGATTGACGATGAAGAGAATAAGAAAGTTCCAGTAAAAGTGAGGCCGAACTTGCGGGAATTTCGATGACCTCTTTCGGGACCGGATAAGCTTTAAGCGATAAGGCGCGAGGATCTTCCGCGCCCACATCGGCTAGCTCCGTAATACTGATCACGCTCAAGGAACGGCGCGAAGCTAAGAGATCAGAAAACTCTTCCATCGTGGGAGCATCTAAAACCAAATGAAACCGACGTTGATTTTTTTCTTGCTGCTCGAGGAACTGACGAAAGCGTTCTTTACGTTGCTCGGCATTTTTCCACGGAAGATGCAGAGTGAAAACTTCATAGCCATGTTCCGCCAAGAACACGGTATAGATATTCCAGTACTTGCTAAAATAAAAGAGTGAGCGCGGACCGGTGACAAAAAGAAGAGGCCAGCGGGTTAACAGGCAATTCGGTTTTAATTCAAAAGGGATTTCTTGGCGGGCTCGGGCGCGATTTGAAAAAATCGCTAAGCCCAAAATGAAAACTAAAAGACTTAAAGAAAATACTATGACATCCACGTCCCCATTATAGGGACGTAGTCAGGCGAAAGGCAAAGTCAAAGGAGTTTTTGTCAGCTGTACGGTTCACCATAGCCGAACGGGCACTGACTTCCGCACCCAAAGAAAGATTCTTGTGCACCTGAGCGGCAAATCCCGAAGAGATCACCAACGACGGAGTGGTGTCATTCACATCGATATTGCGAGTCGGGTCGGTGAAACGCATAAAACGATTTGAAAGGCCGGCGCTTAAAGAATAGTTCCAAATACTTTCTAATCTGTTCGTGTATCCCAGTTTCAGATCGAACTCTTTCAACGAGAGTTCTTCAGCCCCTGAAGACGTGACACCATAATTTCTAAAAACACCTTCCGAATACCAATTCGGCGAGAACAGATCCATTCCCATCGACAGTTGAATGCCGCTAGCATGGCGATTGAAGTTTTTGTTTTGAGTCGCAATATTCGTGAAAGTATTCACGTAGCCAATGCCAGCATGCAAGCGCACGTCATCGAACGAGCTTGTCTGTTTTGCCGCCATGACATTTTTCTTAGAGCTGAGTTCATCCAGAAGCTGGTCATAGGAAACTTCTTCATAGTCAGAAGAGGAAGCGGCCTGGACCAAAGTGGAAGATGAGAACACCGAAAAAACGATCAAAACGAATTGGAGTGCTTTAGATATTTGCATTCCTTGATTCTAGCAAGGCTTTGTCATTTTTCATAAAATCATCTTTCGTTCTAGACCTCTTTATTGGCACACTAGAAGTATGTTTCCGAACTTTCGCCAACATCACAATTGTTACTGCGCCTTTTGCAAATCGCCTCGTCGCATTTATCGTAAAAGAAGTATTTCTTTGATGAATGTGTTGGGGAGTGCGTTGGCATCGGTCGTTATGATGTTCGCTATCTGGCAGCAGTTTGACCCCCGCGTGATGATTGTTTTCGTGGTGTGCTTGGCTTTTTCCGAAGTCTTCGTGAAAATCCGTTGGCGTCTTTCCGTGGTGTGCCGAGCCTGCGGATTTGATCCCGTTCTTTACACCAAAGATCCGCAAGCGGCGGCGGATAAAGTTCGTTTTCAATTGGATGTTCGCAAGCAGGATCCTAAGTATCTTCTTGCGAAGCCGTTAAATTTGCCCGCAATCCCTGCAGAGAAAGCGAAAGCTCTTCAAGAAAAGGGAAAAGGGCGCTTAGTCTCTCGCTCCATTTGATCTAAAGATTGCCAGGCCGATCGGTTTATGCCAGTTTAAAGGGGCATGAAAACACTGATCGTTATTCCTACGTACAATGAAAAAGAAAACATCCAGGCGATTATCCCGGCCGTTCTTGCGCAAAATTTAGGCGTTGAGATTTTAGTTGTTGATGACAACTCTCCGGATGGTACCGGTGCCATTGTTCGTGAAATGCAAAAGAATATTCCGCAACTGCATTTGTTATCTCGTCCCGGTAAACAGGGTTTGGGAAAAGCATATATTGCAGGTTTTCGTTGGGGTATGGATCATGGCTTTGACGCGATCACAGAAATGGATGCTGACTTTTCTCACCGCCCGGAAGATCTGGGCCCGCTTCTTAAGAAATTAGAAACCCATGATTTCGCCGTAGGTTCTCGTTATGTTGAAGGCGGCCGCACCGTGAACTGGGGAATTTTGCGTAAGATTATTTCTCGTGGCGGCGGTATTTACGCTCGCTTGATCTTAGGCTTCCCGCTGAACGATTGGACGGGGGGCTTTAATGCCTGGAAAAAAGAAGTTCTTCACGCGATTGATCTTTCGACTGTGGAATCAAACGGATACAGCTTTCAAATCGAATTGAAATACAAAGCGATGAAAAAAGGTTTTAAAGGTGCCGAGTCTCCGATTGTGTTTGAAGACCGTCGTGTGGGACAAAGTAAAATGTCTTTAAAAATCGTGATTGAGGCCTTCTATCGTGTTTGGCTTATGCGCTTTAAGTAAGAGTCTTGCGGCTCTTACTTTTCTGCTATTTCTTCCTCTTTTTTCCTGGGCGCAAGCTCAACAGGCGACCGTCATTTTGGATGGCGCCTTGGTTTATCAAGATGCAGATTTCGATGCTCCGGTGATCGCGACCTTAAAGCGAGGTGCCGTTCACAGTATTTCCAAAGGTAAAAAAGGTCCTTTCTATAAAATCCGCATTAAGCCGGGTTCTGTCGGTTGGATTTCCGACACGGATATCAAGCCGGGAGTTTACAAATTAGAAACTCCGAAGGAAGAATCGCGAGCAGAAAAAAAAGACGAAAAAAGAAAACCGTTTTTTGCCACTCGCTATCGTGGTCCCGCATTGGATTTTATCAATTTCACCGAGGACACTTTAGGTCAGGAGCGCTCTGAGTTTCTTCCTTTTTACGGGGTTAAATTCAATGGGTTTAATACGATTTTCACGGGCGAAATTTATACAGAAGGAAATATCCTTTTTCATATCGGGGCTCCGAAATACTATTCGGACTATACGGGAAAAGGGTCTGACGGGTTTATTTTCTTAGCAGATTTTTTATTTCAAACGGTTCTTCCTCAAGGGAAAAACGCGATCTTCTTTTATGGTTTTGGTCCGATGTTTAAGTACTCCCACTTTACCTTGGAAGTTCCTAACGGGACAAAGACGCTCAGTTATTCAGCAGATGATATGTCGCTGGGAGCTGTTTTTGATTTGGGCCTTTCATGGCGCTTAGGTCGCTACTCGTTAAGGACAGATGCCAAATATTATTGGGAACGAACGAAGTATTATGGCTTCGGTTTGAATCTGGGTTGGGAATTCTAATCTAACAATAACGCATTGCAAATTTACTGGCAGGTGACACAAGGGATGTTACATCGAGACCTCGTTGAGGGGGCTTTTTCGTGCGTTCTTTTTTAATCATCGCGTCCGTTCTATTTTCCATTTCTTCTTTTGCCGCAGACATTGAGCCTTACTTTGAATCCCTGAAACAGACGGGCGTGAATTATGAACCCGACGGAGCGATTTGCGAACAAGTCGCAAAGCTTCGCTACCGCGGTGAATATCCTGACGCTCAGTTTTTGATCACCACCGGAGTTGAATACAGTACGGGAGATCGCACCTTGGGCGAACTTGATATTGTGGTTATCGACCGTGGAACGCAGAAAGTGATTTTAGTCAGCGAAGTGAAGTGTTGGAAGAACTTCCAACAAGCATTGGATAAAGCAAAATCGCAACGTTTGCGCTTTCAATGGAACCTAGAAAAACATCCCCAACAAATGCGCTTTGATTCTTATGAGGGACTTCCGTTTTCCGTTTCTCAATTTGACGGTTCCACGCAGTACCGTTCGCTTTCTCAAGCAGGAGGCGTCAACAAGGGTTTTGATGCAGAGCTAGAACTGACGCTTTCAGAGCTAAAACAGCTTCGCATGAAACTGCTTAAATGCCAGGCCTGGGGTGAATGTCGTCGCCCTGAATAAGGACGGACGATTTTTACTTAATACGCACCGCGCCAGGGTGGACTTGCTGGCGCTCCTCATGCACATTCTCTCTCTATGTCCATTCAAGTTTTACCTCCTGAAGTCGTTGACCAAATTGCCGCTGGCGAAGTGGTGGAGCGTCCTGCTCACTTAGTCAAAGAGCTTGTTGAAAACAGCATCGATGCGGGTGCCACGCGTGTGCACGTTGAATTTTTTGATGGCGGTCGCATTGTCAAAGTTATCGATAACGGGAAGGGGATGGCCCCTGAAGATTTACCGAAAGCCTTAGAGCGTTTTGCAACCAGTAAAATTTCAAAGACTGATGATTTGTGGCGCTTAAGAACTTTCGGATTTCGTGGAGAAGCCTTAGCCAGTATTGCCGCTGTTAGTAAGCTGACGCTGACTTCACGTCGCCCTGATGATGAACAAGCCCATCAGTTGATTTCAGAATACGGGCGCAAAAAAGACATCGACAAAGTCGGTGGCTCGCAAGGCACGACCATCTTAATTGAAAATCTTTTTGATAACACGCCGGCGCGTTTGAAGTTCTTAAAATCAGATGCCGCGGAAAATACGGCGATCAAAACAACTTTAAAAGCCATGGCCTTATCTCACTATGACGTGGAATTCCGCATTCAGGAAAATGGCAAGCTCGTCAGTTTCTGGCCGGCATGTAAAAATCGTAAAGACCGTGTTGAACAGATTTTAGAAATCAAACCTCTTTTTGTCGGCGAAGCTTCGCGTGAAAATGTGAAAGCCTACGCGGTGTTTGCAGATCCTCATAACGTGGCAAAGACAGCTAAGAATATTTGGCTTTTTGCTCAGAATCGCTGGATTCAAGACCGCAGTTTACAAGCGGCGGTAAATGAAGCCTATCGCAGTCTTCTTATGCATGGGGAATATCCCATTGCTGTCGTTTGGGTGGAAACAGATCCAGACTGTGTCGATGTGAATATTCATCCGACAAAATCTCAGGTGAAATTCCAAGAACCGTCATTGGCATTCCGTGCGGTCGCAGGGGCGTTGCGCAGCACTTTAGAGCAAGCTCCGTGGCTGCCGGCCCAGCAAAGGCCGCAACCGATAGCACCACTTTCGGATGTGTCTCCTGCGGATTACCCCTCTACACAAGGGCTTCCTAATTTCCTGAATTCATCACCCGCGATGCCGGTGATGCCTAAAGAAAATCTGGCCTTCGATGATTCGTCTTTAAAAGCGACTAGCTTTCAAAAGAAAGATTTTTCTTTCCCAGGTTCCTCAGTGAATCAACCGAAAGTCAGCTATCAAACTTTGGCTGAGGCGGCATCTTCTCGTGAAAGCCTAGGTCCTTCTACAATTGTAGAGCCTGAAGCCCCCTGCGGATACTGGTCGTCATTGGAAGTTTTAGGTCAAGCGAATCTAACTTACATTGTGACTCAAGCTCGCGACAAAATTGTTTTCGTTGATCAGCATGCAGCTCATGAGCGTGTGGTTTATGAAAAACTTATGAACGCCTGGAAGGGTGGCAAGGTCGACGTTCAGGACTTCTTATTTCCTCTAGCTATTGATATGTCTCCGGAAAAAGTAGAAGCCCTTTTGACTTTGGGTAAGGACATTGAGCGCTTGGGTGTATTCATCGAATCTTTGGGGCCTGGCACGATCGGTGTGAAAGCGGCTCCTTTGATGATTAAAGAGTCTATCTTAAGCAGCGTTCTTGATAAAATGGCGAATGAAATTGTCGAACAGGGCGGAAGTTATTCTTTGGAGCGAGTTGTTGGCGACATTTGTGCGACTATGGCCTGCCATTCCGTGGTGCGTGCTGGACAAGCTTTGGGGGTCGATCAAATGAAATCTCTTTTAAGAGACATGGATCAATTCCCCCTTTCAAGTTTCTGTCCTCACGGCCGTCCGGTGAGCGTGGAGTATCCGTTCTATAAGCTTGAAAAAGATTTTGGTCGCATCGTTTGATGAATAAATCTAAGCCTGTGATTTTTGTTGTCGGATCGACAGCCACTGGAAAATCCGAGTGGGCGCTCCGACTTGCACAAGAATTTAAAGGTGTGATTGTGAACTGTGATTCTATTCAAGTTTACAAAAAAGTCGATATTGGCGCCGCAAAGCCCTCAAAAGAAGAACAAGCCCTGGTGCCTCACCATCTTTTGGATTACGTGAATCCTCCGCAGGAGATGACAGCCGGTCAGTATTGCCGCGACTTTTACGAAGTCATGGAAAAGATTCCTGAAGGAACGCCCGTGTTTGTCGTCGGGGGAACGGGTTTTTATTTCATGGCCATTGAAAAGGGCATGTATCCCGTATTGCCAGTGTCTGAAGAAGTTCAAAAACAAGTTGCCGAAGAGCTGAAAACCGAATCGGGAGCGCAAAAACTTCATCAGGAACTTTTAGAAAAAGATCCCGAGTACGGTGCTAAAATTCATTTGTCTGACCACTACCGCATCGGTCGTGCGATCGAATTAATTCGCACTCAAGGTAAGAGCGTGACTGCGATTCAAAAAGAATTTGAAGAGTCGCGAGCGCCCTTTCCATTTCCTCTTTTGAAGATCGGACCTTCTTGGGATCGCGAACTCTTAAAAGAGCGCATTGATCTTCGCACTCGAAAAATGCTCGAGGCGGGATTGATTGAAGAGGTAAAACAGCTTCTCGATGAAGGTCTGGAATTGTGGGCGCCGATGAGCAGCGTGGGCTATAAAGAAACCATCGCGTATTTGAAAAACGAAATCTCTAAAGAACAGCTTCTTGAGGACATCTCTACCAACACAAGACAGCTCGCTAAACGGCAAAGAACCTGGTTTCAGCGAGACAAAAATATCCATTGGTTCGACGGAAAAACAGGCTTTTCCCAAGCAAGATCCGTGGTCGAGGAATTCCTAAATCCTTTTGACCCCACGAAAGGGAAAGCTGGAGAATGAGGTTACTATGAAAAGCATGACAGGGTACGGCACCGCGAGAGTTCAAACCAAAGACGTCACCGTTGAGGTGAGTATTCGTGCCGTGAACGGCCGCTTCTTAGAGCCACGATTCCACTTACCCCGCGAATTCGTATCGCAGGAATCAGAACTAAAAAAAATCTTAAGCCAAACCTTATTGCGCGGAACGATTGATATCTTCGTTTCTCGCCGTGTTCGTAACACCGCCGCGAAAGCGCAAATGACGGTGAATGATACATTGGCGAAGAAATACATGACTGCCTACAAACATCTTTCCAAAGAGTTAGGTGTTCCATTTCAAGTACATCTTGAAGCTTTAGCTCGTCTTCCAGAAATCATTAAAGTGGAAGAGTCCTACGAGATGTTTACCGGCGAAGATAAGATTCTAAAAAAAGCTTTCACAGCGGCTTGCAAGGCCTGCAACGCAGAACGCACGCGCGAGGGGAAAGCTCTTCGTCGCGATTTAGAGAAGCTTCTTTTGTCGTTAGAAAGACAAGTTAAAGTAATCAGTGAACTGCGTGGCGAAGCAAACGCTCAGTTGCAAGAGAAGTTTGAGCAAAAAATCCGTGCCCGTCTTAAAGGCAATGACATTGATCCGACTCGTTTATCGCAGGAAATCGTTATTCAGTTAGAAAAAGCGGATATTAATGAGGAACTCACGCGTTTGAGCGAACATATTAAGAACTACCGCCAACTCGTGACTTCTCAGCAGGCGGAAGGGAAGAAATTAGATTTTTATACCCAAGAGCTGCTCCGCGAGGTGAATACGATTGGATCCAAGTCTCAGGTAGCCAAGATCACTCAAGCCGTGGTAGAAGCAAAAACCCTTATTGAAAGACTTAGAGAACAGGTACAAAACGTCCAATGAAGACGCGTCTTATTATTGTCGCCGCTCCAAGCGGTGCTGGAAAAAGTAGTTTTGTCGAAAAGATCAGCCAGGAAGATCCTCGCTTGGTCGACATTATTACTTTTACGACGCGCTCTATGCGTAAGGGCGAAAGTGAAGGGCATCCCTATCACTTTATCAGTTCCGAGGATTTCCAGAAAAAGATCGAAGAAGGCTTCTTTGTCGAGTGGGCTCGTGTTCACACGAACTATTACGGCACCTCCTATGACAGCATCGAAACTTCCTGGAAACACGGGAAGTGCGCGATCATGGACATCGACATCCAGGGAGTTGCGACTTTTAAGTCTAAATTCCCGGATGCAAAGACGGTTTTCATCCTTCCTCCGTCGATTGATGAGCTGCGTCGCCGTATTGCAAAACGAGACGGGGGCATGCCGGCGGATATCGAAGTGAGAATGGCCAACGCCGAAAAAGAGCTGCGAGAAGCCTCTAAATTCGATTATCAGATCGTGAACGACGTCTTTGAACATTCCTACGCCCAATTTAAAAAAATCGTTGAAGAATTACTAGCTTAGCGGTAACTTGGCCGGATCAGTATTTTCCTTTATTAGTCCTGGAGGCAGAATGGCTCGCGTAACCGTTGAAGATTGCTTGGAAAAAGTTCCTAATAGATTTGCTCTAGTGCTTATGGTTGCTAAAAGAGCGAAGCAACTTCTTAAAGGTGCCGAGGCGACTGTTTCTACTCGTAGCAATAAATACATTGTGAGCGCCCTTCGTGAAGTGGCTATTGGTAACGTAGGCTACACTGAGGCTATGGAAAACTCAGAAGCTGTCCGCCAAATCGAGAAAGATTTGAATAAATAGGGACCCCCACAAATACATGGGATCTAAAAAGGAGGCTCAATAGCCTCCTTTTTTCGTTTTAGGCCTCTTCGCCAAAACCTAATAAATCCAAGACCTTATTGAAAAGGTAGTTGGAACTCGTTCTGCAACTCAGGTAAGCTTATTACAAGTATGTTTGAGACTCTGAAAGAGACCGGCGTCAGCCATAAACCCGTTAAGACCTTAGAGGATCTTCTAAGTCGTATTCGCAGTTTTTACCCGAATGCTGATTTGAAAGTGATCGAGAAGGCCTATTCTTTTTCAGAGAAAGCTCACGAAGGACAGATTCGTCGCAGTGGTGAGCCCTATATTTCTCATCCGCTTTCGGTCGCTGCGATTTTAGCGGATCTTCATCTTGATTTAGATACGATTGCTACGGGACTTCTGCATGACACGGTGGAAGACACGCATGCAACGCTTGATGATATTCGTCGAGAGTTCGGTGACGTGATCGCTCATCTCGTCGATGGCGTCACTAAAATCGGGCAGATGAAATTTAAAAACAGCCACGAAAAACAAGGCGAAAATATTCGTAAGATGATCGTCGCCATGGGTAAAGACGTGCGCGTGGTTCTAGTGAAGCTTGCCGATCGCCTGCACAACATGCGAACACTCAACTTCATGCCTTTTGAAAAGCAAGAGCGCATTGCTTTAGAGACTTTAGAAATTTACTGTCCACTAGCGGGTCGAATGGGTATCAGCTCCCTCAAGATTGAACTTGAGGATCTGTGCTTCCGTTACTATCGCCCGGACATGTACTACCAACTTGTTCAACAAATTAAAAAAAGCGAAGCCGAGCAAACACGTTATATCGATGACGTGAAGAATTTGATTTCGAAAGAATTGAACAAAGCGGGCTTCAAGTACGAAGTCTTCGGACGTTCAAAACACTTGTGGTCCATCTATCGCAAAATGCAATCGCGGAACATCGATTACGATCAAGTTTACGACGTACTGGCGTTCCGCTTGATTGTTGATAGCGTAGCAGAATGTTATGCCGCTTTGGGGTTGGTCCACTCTTTATGGAAGCCCATTCCAGGTCGCTTTAAAGACTTCATCGCGATGCCGAAGGCCAATAATTATCAATCACTGCATACAACAGTGGTAGGGCCCGGCGGAGAGCGCATCGAGATTCAAATCCGCACACAAGAAATGCACTTGGTTGCCGAGCGTGGTATCGCCGCGCACTGGAAGTACAAAGAGCGTGGTAAGATGATTGATGACTCTGATGTGCAGCAGGCCGATTGGTTGCGCGACCTTGTGACTTGGCACCAAAACGTGCGCAGTTCTGACGAGTTCTTAGATACTGTTAAGACCGATCTCTTTGAAACAGAAATTTACGTCTTCACTCCAAACGGAGATGTGCGTGAATTCCCGGAAGGCGCCACTCCCGTAGACTTTGCCTATGCCGTGCATACAGAGTTGGGAAATCAGTGCGTCGGTGCGCGCGTGAACGGAAAAATGGTTCCTTTGAAGTATCAGCTTCAAAACGGGGACTCGGTTGAGATCATGACTTCAAAAACCCAGATGCCTTCTAAGGACTGGTTGAAGTTTGTTGTCACTAATAAAGCAAAATCTAAAATCCGCGCGTTTGTTAAAGAAGAACAGCGTCGTCGCGCAATCATGCTAGGTAAAGAGCTTTTAGAAAAAGAATTCCGCAAGTTCGGTATGGCCGCTGCGAAATACCTAAAAGGCCCCGCCTATGAACAATATCTGAAAGATCACGGTATTGCCGACCTTGATGAGCTTTACGTGACTGTCGGTTACGGAAAACTTGAAACACGTATTTTGGTGGAAAGACTTTCTCCGGAAAATATCGCCAAAGAAGCGGCGAAAACTGAAAATACGACTTTCATGGAAAGAGTCATGCGCGCAGCGACTCAGAAAACGCGCAAGACGAATTCTTTGATCAGTGTTGACGGCATGGATGATGTCCTCGTTCACTACGCGAAATGCTGTCATCCTATTCCGGGTGATCCTATTGTGGGCTTTATCAGCCGTGGCCGTGGTATCACCATTCATCGCAGCGACTGTCGTAAGGCTTTTGAGTTTGATCAACTCCGTAAAGTCGACGTTACTTGGAATGTGAAGCAAGCCGGTGAGGGCCAAGAGCGCGTTGTGCGCCTTAAAATCATTTCTCAGGATACGCCCGGTCTTTTGAAGCTGATGTCGGAAGCCTTTGCGCAACAGGGAATTAATATCCAGTCCGCGCAAATCCGCACGACCAAGGATAAAAAAGCCGTCTGTCATTTCGAAGTCAGTGTGAAAGACGCAAGTCAAGTCAACCAAGCTATCTACGAGATCCAAAAGATCAAAGGTATTATTGGTGTCACTCGTGTTATCCAATAAGATCTCAAACCGCCTGCACTTGATATTCGCATTTATAACATTGGCTTTAGGGCTGACAGTTATGACGGGATGGTGGACCAAGAATCTGACCATCGTGCAAATTCACGCCGATTTTGCTCCGATGGTTTTTAACACCGCCTTTTGTTTCACGGTATTTTCTTTAGGTCTTCTTTTTTCGGATCGTAAAAATCAAACCTTTTCAAAAGTCTGTTCGGCGATCGTCCTTGTGGTATCGGGACTGACGATCGTGCAGTACCTCACGGGCGTGAATTTGGGGATCGATAAACTTTTCGTCGATCCTTTCGTGAGTGTGGGCTCTGTGATTTCAGGACGCATGGCTATCAGTACGGCCATTTGTTTTATCATGATCTCGCTCTCGCGTTTTTTCAAAAAGCGTGATTTTTCCTCTCATATTATTGTCGTGACAGTGTCTTCTTTGGTCATTGGATTCTCTCTTATCGGAATTTTTGGATATGCGTTTGGTTTTAATTCAGAATATGGCTGGGGAAGTTTTTCCCGCATGGCGGTCCATACTTCCATTGGGCAAGTTCTTCTGGCCCTGGCAATGCTCTGGCAACTTCGTGTGGAAAACCGCCTCTTGCCGGAGGCACGCCGCCGCACTTCAGTTCCTTCCTATGTTCTTATCGTGGGGATTTTGACCTCTATTTTGATTTGGCATCTTTTAATTCTGCGCGATCAAGACAGAAACCGCCGGGTCGTTCAGATCCAAGCTGAAAGTATCAAAGCTAATATCACAAATATTTTTGCTCCGCTTGAAAAAGCCTTACAGCACATGGCGCGCCGATTCGCCGCTGGGGCCTACGAGAACGAAAAGATGTGGTACGCCGATGCGGAAAGTTACTTCACCGAGTTTGAAGGCTTGCGCCGTCTTTTGTGGGCGGATCAGAACCACATTGTGCAGTGGGTGTATCCGTTAGATCGCGGTGGAAGCAAACTTATTAAAGCCAACGTGTCGACGGATGCGGCGGTAAAAGAGCGCATGGCGATTGCTGAAAGTGAACACCGTGCTTATCTTTCCAAGTTCATGGAACTTAAAACGGGTGGCAAGGGCTTCGTCATGTTTGCCCCGATCTACAACAAGGATAAATACCTGGGTACGATTCGCGGCGCTTTCTTAGCAAAACCTGTATTTGAAAAAATCATCGACCTCAGCGGATACCATTTAACGATTTATGAAGATGGTCATGAAGTTTATTCCAGCGGCACGGCCGATGCCGTTTTTGCGCGCGATTGGAAAACAAAATCCCGTTATCACTATATGGGAGCGGAGTGGGAAATTCTTTTGATTCCGTCGCCTGAAATCATTCGCGAAAACACCTCGTCGCTGCCAAATCTTGTGCTGTTCTTCGGGGTGAGTATCTCGGTTCTTCTGGGAATTGCTTTAAGTTTTTTCACTCGCGCGCGTGATTCAGAAAAGGCCGCCAAAGAAGCCTTTGAATGGAAACAAGCCGGGATGAACAGCGTTCCGCTTTTGATGATTTCCTTAGACGAAAACACCGTCATTCGCGAAATGAACTCGGCGGCGGAAAGAATTCTGGAATATTCTACGGATGAAATTAAAGGCAAAGAAACTCCGGCGATCTTTCATGACTTGAATGAAGTCATTGCCTTCCGGGATAAAATGGCTTTGCAGGTAGGTAAAAGCATTGAACTGGGGCCGGAATACTTCGAATACTTTTTTAAACTGGGATACAACCGTGCCAGCGAATGGACGATTATTTCTAAGACAGGGCGAAGATATTCAATGGTCTTGTCTTTAAGTAAAATTCTTGATGAGCAGGGAAAAGTGACGGGCTATCTTGGCATTCTTGAAGACGTGACCCAGCTTCGCGAAAAAGAAAAGTTGCTAAAAGAACAAGAGCAAAAAATCCTGGCGTCGTCTCGTTTAGCTTCCTTAGGTGAAATGGCCGCGGGAATCGCACACGAAATCAATAATCCATTGGCTATTATCAATGGTCACGTCAGTGTTCTTCGTCGGGTGCTAAGTCAAAAAGGTGTGCAGGATGGGGATGTCACTAAGAAGTTAGACGCCATTGAATCTGTAATTCAACGTATCGCTAAAATTATTCGCGGCATGCGCAGCTATGCTCATGAGACGGATTTGACCAGTGAAGAAGTGATCGCCGTGGACACGTTGGTGGATGAAACTTTGGCTTTCTGTCACGAAAAGTTTAAATCCGAGGGCGTAGAGTTAGCAGCGCAAATTCAACCGGATTTAAAGCTCCGTGGACGCCCTTATCAGATCTCTCAAGTGCTTTTAAATCTGCTGAACAATGCGATGGATGCAGTGGCCGTAAGCCCCGTAAAAAAAGTGTCCTTAGATGCTTCTTTGCGTAACGGCGGGATTGAAATCAGCGTCTCTGACACCGGCCCGGGAGTCCCTTACCACTTACGCTCCAAAATCATGGAGCCTTTCTTTACAACGAAAGAAGTCGGCAAGGGTGTGGGTTTAGGATTGAGTATCTCGCAAGGAATCGTGCAAGCTCACGGCGGAAAATTTTATCTTGATGATAATTCAACGAAGACGCGATTTGTGATTTGGCTTCCTCAAGAAAAGGCCTAAAGATTCAGAACTGCCCCCTTTTCCTGTGCGAACATAAATAAACCTTCATGGCGTGACCTTTGCCAAACTGAACTTTCATGAAGTTCAAATGCCCATACTGCCATACTCAAAGAAACCCCCAGTCTGCGACTCGGACAATTCGTAAGCTTGGCTCATACTATCGCAAGTCCGATGGTCAGCATCTGACTAGATTCTGGTGCTTCCCATGCAAAAAAAGCTTTTCCGCCGCGACCTTAAGTCCCTTGAAAGGTCAGAAGAAAAGACACCTTAATAAAGCGGTCTGTGACCTGTTAACTGGAGGAGTGAGCCAACGAGAAGCGGCACGGATACTAAAGATCAATCCAAAAACCGTGGTCCGAAAATTTCGATTTGCCATAACTACAGCAAAGGAAGAACTCAAAGAATGGAATCAAAAGTTTCAGTCCTGTACTGAGGTTGAATTCGATGACTTAGAAACTTTTGAGCACACGAAGTGCAAGCCACTTTCAGTAACTTTGATGGTTGAATATCAGACAAGGAGAATCTTAGGATTTGAAGTTGCACAAATGCCAGCCAAAGGAAGAATAGCTGCTTTTGCGAGGAAGAAGTACGGGCCTCGGGCAGACCATCGATCTAAAGCTCGTAGAAAGTTATTTTCAGAGATGAGATCCTTTGTTTCGCCCACAGCGCTTATACGATCAGACTCAAATCCTTATTACCCAAAAGATGTAAAAAGGTATTTCCCGGCAGCCCGACATGAAACCATCTTAGGTGGAAGAGGAGCTATTGTTGGTCAGGGGGAATTAAAGAAACTGAAGTGGGATCCGATTTTTAGTTTGAATCACACTTGTGCGATGTTAAGAGCCCATATCAATAGGCTCTTTAGAAAAACCTGGTGTACAACGAAGAGGGCTGATCAATTAGCAGGACATATTGCTCTCTATGCTCTGCTTCACAATCGCCGCCTCGCCACAGGTTAAGGGGGCAGTTCTTAAAGATTCCAGGCCCATCCTGCTTTTAGTAAAATCTGATTGGCTTTCACCGTGCTGGAAGCAGGGAACATATTGTATTCAAGACTGACCGGAATATAGGTTTTGCGATCCATTTGAATGTCCGTTCCGAATGCCGCTGTGATAACCGAGTTTGTAGAAATCTGGGACTCGTTTAGTGCGGTACTCGATTTTGAAACTGCTAACAAGTAACCCATGCCAGCGCCAATCCAAGGACGGTACTTCCCGATGTAAGGATACCACTTCGCCAAACCATACACTGACAGGTAGTTGATTTTGGCATCACAGCTTGAAGAACCCGAACAAGCGGCTGAAGAGGCCGTGCCAGACACATTAAACTGTTCAATAGCGGCATATCCACGACCCACTAAAGAAGGACTAAAAACATAATCATAGAATCCACCGACACCGAAACCAGAACCGCTCATCTTAACGGCCGCTTTTTGCGTGATACCAAAGCCGTCTTTATAGCTGACGTCTGCATCCATGGAATTCATCAAATATCCGCCCAAGATGCCATAGGAATCTTTTAAGACGCGAGAAACGTTAGTGGTAGGACGAGGTGTGCTCTCTTCGCCTTCTTCCGTCGGGGTGACATCCGCACTCATTTTTGAGGCAGCCTTTGCCTGCAGAGTGTATCCGCTAGCGGCGCGGCCTTTTAAGATTTCACCCAGGGCCTTTTTGCCTTTAACTTGTTTGACACGAATGATGGCCGTGCGTTTTGTCGTGCCTGGATTGACTAGAAAGAACTCATCACCTTCCATAACGGATTCACCGTCGAGAGTGATCAAAACTTTTTGTCCTTTGACGGCAGAAACCGAAGCGGCGAACGCGGAAGAACATCCTAGTAAAAAAACAAGTACGGCAAAGAACTTTCTTCCTAACATCAGCGCTTCCTATTCAAGAGTCATCACGTTGTCTTCAAGCTCGCGGATAAAAGAATCTTTATAAAGGTTCCAGACGATGTCATTCGAGAATTCATAAATACAAGAATGCACAGACGTGTCTGATTTTTGAATGGCTTTGATTTCAACTTTAGAACCGCGATGCGTGCGCCAGATTTCCAAATCATTTTCCATCACGACCATTTCGTAATTGGAAGAAGGAAACTCTTCATGAAACCAAGTTTCAATGCGGCTTTCTTTTTTGCAGCTTTTAAGTTCAAAGTTGGAAGAGGTAGAGACTTTACCGGGAGCTTCAGATTCAAATTGCTTACGGCCTTCCGAACGGTAGATCGTACAACCACTTAAAGTAAGAACCATGAATGCAGTAAATAAAGCACACTTCATAGATCTATAATTATAGGGGAGACTGGACTAAATAAAAAGCCCCGATACGCGATCGAGGCTTTTGACTGGTAACCTTTGCGCCGCCAGACAAGCTTTCTCTGCGTTGCCGCGTCGGCGCTGTACGGTGTACAGCTTTCTCCTTGCGCCTTGATAAAGCTTATCTGTCAGCGCAAAGGAGTATTGCTTTTTTTTAAAATTAGAACGGAATTTCGTCGTTCGAATCAAAACTTGGTTCTGGTCCGAAATCTTGGAAATTGTAATCATCACCGCCACCAGAAGATGAAGAAGAACGGCCTGAACCGGCTTCCGCACCTGCAGAGCCCAAGAATTGAACTGTGCTGGCAACGATCTCAGTCGTGTAGCGTTTTTGACCTTGTTGGTCTTCCCACTGACGAGTTTGCAATTTACCTTCAACGTAAACTTGGCGACCTTTTGAAAGATGCTTACCGCAGATTTCTGCAAGTTTGCCCCATACCGTTACACGGTGCCACTCTGTACGCTCTTGTCTTTGACCGTCTTTCACCCATGATTCGCTTGTCGCGATATTCAAGCGAGCAACAGTGCTCCCACTTCCGATAGCTTTCACTTCTGGATCAGCACCTAAACGACCTACAAGAATAACTTTATTTACTCCAGACATTTTCCCTCCAATAACCACTTGGTTTTTTGTCAGATTAAGAGTGAAGTCAATAAGGACTTCGGCTCTCTATTATTTGCTGTGGAGTGTGAGCAATTCTTAGGCAGACCCCTTGCTCAGTTTAAATATAGCAGGGGTCACTTGAAGGGAACGGATCTCGACTAACGCGCGGCGCCGAAGCTCGGCGGCATCATAGGATTTGTCGCTGAAACCTTGAATTTATACTGGGCGCCCTCAGGTGTTGGCGTTTTGTAGCCATCAATGAATCCCAAGAACAAAGCCGCACGATCTTGAAAGCTGCGTTTCGCTCTTAAATCGATTTCAAAATTGTAGGCACCAATCTGCTGGCCGAAAGAACCGCCGCGGTTGACGATATTAAGACCGATATTGCCTTTAATCGTTCCATAAAGCTCATCACCGGGCTTACCAATAGTTCCCGTTTCGATCACGAAGCGACCGGCAGCAAGGCGACCTTTAAGCTCCACAGAAGTCAGCTTTAAATCCGGCAAAGTCAAAGGACCCATTGGCGTATTCACGTTCGATGGAGGAAGTTCAAATTTATTGATAGTCATATCAATTTCGACATCGGGTTGCTCTTGGAAAGATAAATCAGCAAGAGCTGTCGTCTCTAAATTCAACTGACCTTTTAAAAGAATCGGAAGGTTGGCAAGTTCACGCAAATCATGCAAAGACACTTTCTGCGCTTTCACTTCGATCTTCTGTCTTTCAATGCCATTGTCCGACTTAGCACCTTTGGCAACGACTAAATCCACGTCGCCTTTCAAAAGACCTTTTGCTGAAACATGGCCATAAGGCTTTTGCGCAATCAATCCAGAAATAGAAGGAGTGATCACAAGTTCCTGGGCGGAGAGAGCAGGGGTGCGCAAGGACTCAATATACACAGAATCCATTTGCACGCCCGGTTGCGGGAACACACTCATTTTCAAACGTTCAAAAGTCAAATAAACCGAGTTGTTAGTCAGACGCGACACTTGCGACGAAATAAAATCACTCAAGTCATCAAACGGAAACAACATGAAAAGAAAAACAAAAGCGGAAACCACCATAACAGCGATCTTGCCTTTGCTTTCACGAATCAGTTTAAGAAGCTGACGGAACTGTTCCATGATTACTCCTCGTTGGCCGGTGGTGCATTCCGATTGCGAGAGCCAGGGCGAGTCGGAGCTTCTGCTGGCGGCTCTGGTGGAGCAGGGACAGCTAAAGCAATCAATTTGTAAGTCACGTCGAAATAACGAGAATCTTCGGCATTGGCTGTCATCGCCATGTCTTTTAATTTCACGCTGGCGTTGATGCTTTGAAATTGGTGGCCCAAATCTAAAGCCTGACGGATGTTCAGTTTTGCAAGGCTGACTTGCAACATACCTTCAGTCAAGTTTTGCGGAACAATCTTAGAATCATTCGTCAAAACTTCCGTGCCCTTCATTTGCTCAGGCAAAAGGTTCGCTGCCGTTAGTTGATTCTGAATGTTATTGCGAATCATATCCATGCTGGGTGCCTGTGGGATTTGCGGAACATCGGCTGATTCGCGGCTGACTTTTAAAAGTTCGCGAATCGTCATGCGCTTGCTTTCGAATTCTTCAACATAAGTGCGTGATTCATTGAAAGCGCCATAGGGAATACTTAAAATCATAAAGGCAATCAAAGCGACCACGCCGACCACTGTCAGCTTCTGCATAACAGGTGTCATGTTTTCGTAACGGTCGCGCAATTGGTTGTAAGCCGCGCTATCTTGGATTCTTTCCCAAGTTTGACGGGCATCACTGATAAATCTGTCCTTTAAATCGTCTAAATTCATCTTGTCACCTTTTGGATTCCGCGATCGACATTAAAGCTGAATGAAAAAGCCGTACGTCCGTTCAGAGGTTTTAAAGTGGAACGTTGAGTTCGTACTTGGCCATCGGAAGTGATGTTTGTTAAAGACTGCTGAAGCAGGGACGCCTCTTGGGGGGTATTTACATAACCCTGCATTTGCACCAAAGCGTCCGTCACCGAAAGCTGTTGAACATCTAACGTCACAGCCGTTTTCGCCGGAGTCGCATCATTTACTTTTTTAATCACATCCAGGGCGGAATTCATATTGGCAACACTGGCCAATGTTTTTAAATCCGCGGCCCGTTTTTTATTGTCGCGAATGTATTTGCGAATACCGCTTTCAGAGGCGTTTCTGCCACGAAGTCCCGCGACAGTTTTAGCTTGATCTTTTAAAACTTCCTGAGTGCGATCTGCTAAACTGACAGAAAAGCTTTCGCGCAACGATGTGTAGACGAAAAGAACAAGAACGGCTGCCGCGACGACTTTCGCCGTGTGACCCCATTTTTCCCAGAACATTTTCATCTGGTGATTTTCTTTGGCGAACTCTCCACGAAGGAAGTTCACCGGAGGATTTCTTGGTTTCTTAAAGCCCTCGATGGCCAATCCCAAGGCGACGCCGGCTTTCGCGCCATTGTAAGCAGAACGTTCAAATAGAACATTTGGAATCAAATCTAAAGTAGAAGTGCGATTCACGGGAACTTCCAGAATCTGAGTCAGGAACGGTCCGATATTTTGAATTTGTGAAACACCACCTGTCAAACCGATCGAGTCGATTTGAGCGTTGAATTCACTTTTAAGTTCCAAAATAGAAAGTTGTAAGTCACGAGCCAACTCACGAACACTTTTTGCAATCGTGTCTGAAAAAGTCACTTGATCAAAAGTTGCGCCTTGTTTGTTCGTCAAGATAAAGGCTTTGGTTTGCAATTCTTTGATCGCTTCCAAGAAAGGGATTTCGTATTTTTTAGAAATCGCTTCGGCGATATTTTTACCACCCCAAAGAACGGAGCGCACCGCAATCAAAGAGTTTCCTTCAAAGGCACTGACGAGTGTACGGGAGTGACCGATATTTAAAATCAACTGCACGTGGCGAACAGGTCTGTTGTCTTCGTCATTCAAAGCGATATTCGGAGGCAGAAGAGCTGGTGGAGCTTCATTCCATTTTTCAAAGACATTCGCAAGGGCTGTTCCTTCGGCAGAAACAATCGCCGGGTCAATGCCGGCATCTTGACCACGTTGAATGCAGTTTTGCACGTGAACTTTCGGAGCCGCACAGGCAAGCACTTCCGCGCCACCACCCACGGTGCGAACGATCTTTGCATCGAACACGGCATTTTCAGAAGAGAAAGGAAGATCTTCTTCGAGTTCAAACGCCAAGCTTTTAGAAATTTTAATGCGGTCGTTGAACGGGAAGAATTTATTGCGAATCGCCACACGATCCTGACGAAGAGCTAAAATAAATTTCGTTTGATTCGCATCATAGGTCGCCGTGAAGTTTCTTAAAAACTCGATGACCTCAAGTTCTTGGTCTGCGCCTGGAGCGATATTCAAGGCATGTTCAATGAACTGAGTGACCTGAAAGCCTTTGGACGAGCTGGTCATCTCGACAATTTTGATACTGCTAGAGCCTATGTCTATGCCTACTGACTTCACCGTTGAATTCCTCCATGAATCCTTGACTTTAGTTTATGCGAGGTTCGGCTTGGTGTATAGCATTTTAAGTTAGCGGCACGCCTTCCGGGCTCGTCGGTGCCGAAGCTTCGCTTCGGTTCGCGCCGTCCGGGCGCCACCGAAGGCCGCTAACTTAAAATGCTATACACCAAGCCTAATCGATAAACTTAAGATCTCGTCTCCGTTTTTTTTCTGGGCGCCTGGCGGCGCCGTGGGGGCGGATTTTTCAGAGGGAAAATGGACGTTGGTCTAGGTGTTAGCGTTCTTGCCAGAAGACTATTCTTGGGGGGCCTTTTTGGACTTGGTTTGATTGGTTGTTGTTTCCACCTGTCGGAGTCTTTGGTTTGGTCGGGTCCTCAGGTGGTGGGTTTGGATCTTGTTTTTCTTTGTCTACGAAGGATTTGATTTTCGTAGCGGCGCGGTTCAGGTCCATCACTATCGCGGTGATTTCTCTTGTGGCTCCGGCGAATTCGCCTGTGCTTCTGATTTTGAAGTTCATGACGGTGTCGCAGGTCATGGGGATGTCTTCAGGATTTCCCATAATGCGGATGCCTTTTTGTTGTACGAAGCTCCAGAAGTCTTGGCTGCCGCCGTTTTGGTCGCACTTAAAGGGGCCGCCCTCTTCTTCGGTTTCTCTTCTTTTAATAATTTCAGCTACGACTTCGTCGGTCATTGCGGGGTCTAAAGATTTTAAAACTTCTTTTGTTGCTAGATTTGGATTGATGCCCTTCATTCCGTAGATGGTGATTCTGGGTTGAAGAAGATCAAAAAAAGTATCATTCATTCCTGGAACCATGTGCAGTTCGGCAATCGTGCGAAAGGCGCGGTTCGGGGGGTAGTAGTCGGTTTGGGACAGTTGATTGAGTTCGGCGTAGTTCGCTCTTTTGTCGCCGCCGTTCAGGGATTGAGATTTGGGGCTCATCCAGTCGGCGATGTTGTTGATCAACTCTTCAAAGCGGACGTTGCTGTATTCGCGGGCGAATTCTTCGTCTTCTTGTTTCTTTTGTTCAAAGATATTTAGAAGCTGCTTCTTCGTCATTTCTTGCAGGCTTTTTGACGGAGAGTTCAAGTCGTTCAAATCAATTTTTGAGCCTTCGTCTTCAATCGTGACGATGTAGCTGGAATCCATCGAGGACTCTTTAAAGATTTTTTTGAAATTATCTTTGTCGACCGCGCTTAACTCATCAGGGATGGGCATCGGCCAGGCGAAAGGGAACTTCCAGATTTGATCTAGCATGGGGCTATTGCCTAATTGGGCGCCAAATTTACTTTGCGCTTGCTGATAGATTTTGATGCGCAGAAGACTTAGCTGCATTCCGGATTTGGCAGCGTAATAGGCTTTCACTCGATTCAAGCTTTGTGAGTTCACTAAATATTCCACGTTGGAGTCATAAGAGACTTCCATCGCGAAATACATGATCAGCATAATACAAGCGACGGTCACCATCATGGCCACGCCCCTTTGATTACTGAGTGGGACCGCTAGGTTGCGGCCAAGAACTTTGATTTCCTTGCGCATTTGCTGCCTCCTCAGGATTGTTGGGGAAGTGGATCGGGACTATGGCTTGCATAGAGTATTTTTTAGATTTGCCTTTTTCTTTTTTCTCAACTGTTAAAGAAACTTCCACGGCTTGGGGGAATTTTCCTTTTGTTGCGCCGTCGCCTTGAGCATCGGTACGCCAGTCGGTGACCCAGTCTTGCTTGCCTTTACCCATGTAGCGAAGTTTGAATTCAGAGACGTTCTCTAGAAGAACGACTTCGTCGCCGCCTTTAGTGACATCTAGATCCACATACGGCGTGCTTCGTCTCCACAAACATTTTGATGATGCGGAATCATTGCGCAAGTTTTTGCAATCCTTCACGGAATAACCGACTTCAAGAAAATCGGCTTGAGCGGTATTGCGAGTCGTGCGCGCATTGTTCATCGTCACTAGATTTAAGCTTTCGCCGTTGCCTACAAAGTGAGTTGCGGGATCGCGGCGAGGGACTTCACGGCGGTTGTTGGGGTCTTGGTTTGGGTCGGGAAACACCGAAGGGGCCGTCCCCCCGTTGCCACCGCCATTAGCATTCGTGGAGTTTTTCTTTTTTAAGATCTGCTCCATCTCTTTTTCAAGATCGCGATAGTGATAAGCTAAATTGATATCTCTTTCCACCAAGCGCATGGCATCGCGCATGCGGGAAACATCGTCGATTTGATCTTGCAATTTCCCTTTAGCTTTGATGGCTTGAGTGATCGACTGCGCCGTTAAAACGGTGAGGGTCGCCAGAATCGCAACCGTGATCATCAACTCAATCATGGTGAAACCCTTATTGTTTCTCATGACTAGCCTCCCGCACCCGGGATGGAAGGAAGTGGCAGTTGTTTATCGTAATCGACGAAATATTGAGTGGCCGAAAATTCTAAAGGCTTCTTCGCACCTTTGTAGATCACCGTGACTTTGACTTCCTTGATGGATTTTCCTAAGTGCTCGGCCAAAGTTTTCATGATCGTCAATGTCAGCTCGTCTGCGCCGCCCGCTTGGGCTGTGAGCGTCGCTGAAAAATCCGGAACTTCAAATTCTTTCGAAGTCATGCGCCAAGAGTACTGAGGATATTCGGAACCAAAGTCGTCTTCTTTTTCTTCGGGGATGGAGTCTAAGGGTTTACCTTGATATTCCATTTCCACTTCAACCATTTTGCGTTCAAGCAAGGCCGAGACTTCGGTAGAAAGCTGGGTTTTACGAACACGCATGAAACTGCCGCTCCAAGAATTTGCTAGCAAAAGCAAACCTGAAGACAGGATGACCAGCGCCATCACCGTTTCAATAAGTGTAAAACCTCTTTTATTTCTCACCGTTGGACATCCTTTAACGAAGAAGCTTTTTCTATAATATCAGCTTGACCCGTTAAAGGATTAAAAACAAGAGTCCAAGTTAAATTATTTCCGTTCGTGATTTGCACGGCGGAGGCTTCCACAAAGCCTTCAGGGAAGAAGTGAATATACGCGAGTCCCGAAGTGATAGGGGACTTCATATTGATGGTTTCCACAGAGCCAAAACGCAGGCCACTGGGAAGTTTTTTTTCTGATTTTGTGAGGGATTTATCCATCTGAAAAAGCGGCGGCGGAGCCTCTTCCTCTTTTTCAGATTCTTTCTTTAAAGCCTCTTCGTACATCTTAGGGTCCACAGGCTGCGGGCCATTGGCTCTTTCGACCCAATAAGCTTCATCTTGCGTGTCCATATTGATGACTAAGCGATACGTGGAGTTTGTGAGGCGGGCTTTGTTGCGGATTTCCTTGCTCAGAACGATGAAGCTCCGAGCAACGGCTTTGATATTTCCATCTCTTTTAACGAAACGGGGGGCTACCAACGCTACGACCGCGCCAAGAATTGCCAGCACGATCATGATTTCAATTAGCGTGAAGCCCTTTTGCGAACGCATGAAATTACTGAACATCCTCTAGAGTGATGTCTTTGTCGTTACCAGAGCCACCTTCACGGCGGTCTTTACCCAAAGACTTCAAAGTGTATTCAGAACCTTCGCGCTCATATACCAGTTCATTTCCAAATGGATCTTTAAGATCTTTTTTGTAGTAAGCCTCAGGACCCCAGTTTGAACAATCTGGATCGGCTTTCGTCAAACCTTCCAAAGATTGAGGGTAGTGACCACAATCTGTGTAATACATAGAAAGAGCATTCACAACTTGAGTCAGCTGGATTTTAGCTTCTTTCACTTTGGACTTATCCAATTGTCCTGTGATGTTTGGAAGAAGAAGAGCTGCGATACTACCGATGATCGCAAGGACGATCATGATTTCGATCAACGTCATACCCTTGCGGTTTTTGAGAAGAGACATTACTTACTCCTTATGTTTAACAGATGTTGAGGATAGCAGAGGTCCTATCTGAGGTAAAGCACACATGCGGCTTTGCTAAGAATGAGATCTGACAGGGATCCAAAATATTTTGGACCCGACTTAAGATGAGATACAGACTTTAGTTGATGTTGTACTTTAAGTTTAACCGGCGATGTTCGCCATTTCAAACATAGGCACCATCACGGCAACAACGATCATACCGATGGCAAAACCCATCATAACAATGACAACGGGGCCCATCAGACTTGTTAAGCCTTCCAATTTTGTTTTCACCTGGAAGTCATAGGCGTCAGAAACTTGCGAGAGCATGTTTTCAAGTTCACCGGTTTTTTCCCCAATGTTCACCATGTGGATCACGATCGGAGGAAACTGTCCGGACTTTTTCAAAGGACCCGCGATAGATTCACCCTCAGAGATATTAGAACGGGCTTCGTCAATCGCTTGCGCCAAGACGTGGTTATTCACAACGTTGCGAACAATGTCTAAGGCCGCTAGCATCGGAACGCCACCTGTTAATAGTGTCGCTAAAGTTCTCGTAAAACGAGAAACGGCAACCATGCGAACAGTGGGGCCTACAATAGGAAGCTTCAACGAGATTGCGTCCCATTGATTGCGTCCTGCCGGTGTGCTTTTCCAGTTTTTAAAAAGAAGATATAAAATCAACGCACTTCCTACGAGCAAGTACCAATAGTTCACAACAAACTGACTGGCATCAATCAAGGTCACCGTGTACCAAGGAAGTTGCAGGTTTGGAGCTGATTCAAAAACCGTCACCATTTTTGGAATCAAGAACACGAAAAGGAAACCCAATAGACCTAAAGTTACGACCATCATGATGATCGGGTAGGTCATGGCACTGCTGACTTTCGCGCGAAGATCGGCTTGCGCTTCGGTGAATTCCGCAAGACGCATTAAGATGACATCCAAGCTTCCTGACATTTCGCCGGCTTCGACCATCGAAATATAAATGTTGGTAAAGATGTTGGGATATTTTGCCAAGGCTTTGTGAAACGGGGAGCCTTCGTTCACCATGTTTTTACAATCGGCAATGGCTTCAGAAAGAGCTGCATTTTCAACTTGCTCGGAAACGGCCGTTAAAGCATCGACCAGAGGGATGTTGGCTTTGATTAAAGTCGCTAATTGGCGAGTCATCAATGCCAGCTCTTTTACGCCCACTTTCGCGCTGGATCTCGCGCCGGATTTCTTTTTAGGATCGACTTTCTTTTTGTCACGGATATCGACGACGAAAATATTGTCTTTTTTAAGCTTGGTGCGGGCTGCGCGCAGATTTTCTGCGTCAACGACACCTTTTACGTTTTTTCCGTCTCGAGATAGACCTTTGTATTCAAAAATCGGCATTTGCTTATCCTAAAAAATGCTGCTTCAGTTCCGCGCCTTCCAGCGCTCCGCTCTGCGGCCTCACGGCCCTGCTTCAGCCTGCGCGCCCGAAGGCGCTTCGGCACTGCCGGCTGCCGCCGTTAAATATCCAATTGCGTATTGGAAGCAAGTTCTTCAATAGTAGTGATCCCCGCAAGGACCTTTTGGACCCCGTGATCGCGGAAGGTTTTCATACCATTGGCGACAGCTTGCTTCTTAATTGAGTTACCATCTTTACGTTGCATGATCAAAGAGCGGACATCGTCAGTGACAATCAATAGTTCACTGATCGTCGTACGGCCTGAGTAACCTTTCTGACCGCAATGGTTGCAACCCATCGCGCGGCAGATGTGCGAATTTTTCGCTTCTTCGCGAGTCACACCAATTGTTTGCAGTTCGAAATCAGAAGGCTCATAAGGCGCTTTACAGTGCGGGCAAAGAACACGCACCAGACGTTGAGCGACAACACCTTGAATCGATGTCGCGATCAAGAAAGGCTCTACGCCGAAGTCAATCAAACGGGGGAAGGCACCGGCAGAGTCATTCGTATGCAGAGTAGATAAAACCAAGTGACCTGTTAATGACGCTTGGATCGCAAGTTCGGCTGTTTCCAAGTCACGAATCTCACCGACCATGATGATGTCAGGGTCTTGACGAAGGAAAGATCTTAATCCCGCGGCAAAGGTTAATCCGATTTTAGAGTTCACTTGCACCTGACCAATCCCGTGGATACGTTGCTCCACCGGATCTTCCACTGTCAAAATGTTTACGTCAGGTTTGTTTAATTTTGAAAGAGCTCCATACAAAGTTGTCGACTTACCGGAACCCGTGGGGCCGGTGACTAGAAAGATCCCGTAAGAGCGCGCTAAAAGGTCATCCAAACGATCTAAGTTCTCTGTCGAGAAACCTAGTTGTTGAAGTTCTAGAACGATGCTCGATCTATCTTGAATACGCATCACCAGACGCTCACCGTGAGCGGTGGGCACCGTAGAAAGACGGATATCGATATCTTTACCGCCGACTTTCAAAGGAATACGACCGTCTTGAGGCAGACGTTTTTCCGCGATATTCAAGTTCGCCATAACTTTGATGCGGGACGTGATCGCGTTTTGAAGTTTCTTAGGTGGTTTAAAGACGTCGAACAAAATACCGTCCATGCGAAAGCGCACGACCATGTCTTTTTCATAAGGTTCGATATGGATATCAGAAGCTTTTTCTTTCACGGCACGGAATAGAAGGCTATTCACCATCTTGATCACCGGCGCATCATCTTCGCCCGCTTCAAGAAGGTCGACGATAGGATCGTCGAGGTCGTAATCTTCTTCTTCGATTTCATCAAGGCCCGAAAGATTCGCCGTGCTTTTTTCGTAAACTTTATTGATCGCATCTTGAATACGGCTTGTCGTTGTCACTAGGGGACGAACGCGTTTACCGAAAAGAACTTTCAAATCATCAAGCGCTTTTAAATTCACCGGATTGCTGGTTAACGCAATCAGCGTTTCAGATTCTTCTTTGTACGGAAGAACATTGTGTTGTTTTGCGTAGTTGATAGGAAGATCACGGATCAAGTCGACGGCGATATCACTGACTGGAATGTCGCGGATAAAATCCAAGCCCAATTCCTTACACAGATCGGCGACCACTTCATCCGCCGTGGAAAATTCTTTCGCTGCCAAAGCCTCGCCCACGGTGACGGGTCTCACCACCGAGGGATTGTTAAGCACAGAACGGATTTGGTCCTGTGACAGGGAGGTCGCTTTTGACAGTATCGTTTGAATATCCACGGAGGCCATGTTTTCTTATTCCTCTTCAATTACAGGTTGGGATGTTTCAGGAGGGACGGCGTTGTTACTGCCATTCAGGCCCGCACGCGCCTTCTGATGAATCGCATCCATCTTTTTACCATAAGGATCGACTCCGCCCTGAGCTTTGATGAAATCAATACGTTCATCCAGCGTTCTATTTGTAATAGCATTCGTATCTGCCGAGTTTTTCACGATTTTCGGAGTCAAGAACACAACCATATTCGTTTTATCTTTAGAAATGGTGCGAGACTTGAACAACCAACCCAAAATAGGGATGTCTCCGAGAAGTGGCACTTTGCTGATAGATTCGATGTCTTGCTCTTTCATCAAACCACCCAGAATCGCCGTGTCGCCGTTATTCACATTAATCACAGTTTTGATCGAGCGCTTCGCCAAAGGCTGAGTAGAATCCTGGAACGCCTTCGGAGTACTTGCTGTTGAAAGCTGAGACACTTGTTGTTTGATTTCCATGCGGATCTGATTTGTCGCTGGGCTGATATAAGGTTTCAGCGTCAATTTGATCGTCGCATCTTCAAACGTTGGCGTCGTGATCGGAGAGCCATTCGTTGGAGTCGTGGTTGTTGAACCCGTGACGACTTTATCACCGACTTCCAATTCACCCTCTTGATTGTCCAAAGTCATCAAAGTTGGAGTTGAAAGGATGTTGGCTTTTTTCGTTGTTTTCAAGAAGTTGATAAAACCAACTAGGTTCGGAATCTTGATCGTGGATTTAGAAACAGGATCTGTCACTTCAACCACATCACCTTGACCGAAACCGATCACGGCACCCGCACCACCTGTAGGGCTTAGCAAGCTGTTGATATCAAGACCGCCATTGAAACCGACTTTACCGTAACCTGTGTCACCGTATTTATAGTAACCCACGCCCCAAGTATTACCGTCGTTCGCACTCATCTCCATGATGATGGCTTCAACGAAAACTTGGTCGCGAGGAGTGTCGATTTTGTTCAAAAGACTTAGAACCACTTCGTAGTCTTGTTTGCTAGCTGTGATAATAAGGCTGTTTGTTGTTTTATCGCCGACGATTTTAACATCGCCACCGAAGATCTCTTGCGGAGCTTGCATTTGACCGCCAGCGCCGATAGGGGAAAGCAAGCTGCCACCTGTTTGTGGCTTCGGAGCTGCATCCTTTGTCACACCTTGAAGAGTTTGCGCCAGTTTTTCCGCATCACCGTTTTTCACGTGATAAACATAAACGCCGCCAGATTCTTCAGGACGGATTTTGAAATCAAGTTGAGAGATCAATTTTTTAATACGCACGATGCCTGATTTATTGCCGACAACGATGATCGAGTTTGTGCGATCATCTGGAATCGCCATAAAGAAGCTTGCGCCTTGTTGGCTGGAAGCTCCTGCGGAACGAGAGAATCTTGGAACACCCGCAGAGAATGTCCCTGGAGCTGAACCTTGAGTTTTATTTCCTTTATTGACGATTTTATCCACTAGGTCAGCCAAGTCTTTGGCTTTTGCATACTTAATAGGAATAACTTCAAGTTGTTCTTCAAATCCTGGAACGTCCAATTGGCTGATGATTTTCATCACGCGATCAATATTAGAGCCGTAGTCCGAGATGATGATCGAGTTTGTGGGCTCGTAAATATTCATCTCACCATCTTTAGATGGAAGGATACGAAGGTCTCTGTTTACTTGAGCCGCTGAAATGTGTTTCAAGTGGATGATACGAGTGATCATCTGATCGCTGTTCGGATAGTAAGCGCCAGAGAACGTCTCGATATTATCACGTTGCGCATTTCTTGCTGATTTTACTTTTAAGAAGCTGCCCGAAGGAACAACCGTGAAGCCATTGATTGCAAGCGCAGACAAGAAAGCCTTATAAGCTTCCGCGACCGTGATCTTACTTGGAGCCGTGATCGTGATCTTTCCACGCACGCCCGGATCAATGATAAAGTTCTTACCTGTCAATTCACCGATAGCTTTAATCAGATCTGTGATTTCCACATTCGGGAAGTCGAAGGACTCAATCGTTTCAGGGAAGTTCTGACTGTTGATATCTTCAATCGGAGCTTTTGCGAATTTATCGCGGGCATTCTTGCTAAGCACATCCATGCCGCCAGCGGTATTTCCGCCGCCACGAGAACCACCCGCACTCGGTCCATTGCTTGGAAGTGAAGGGGCAGAAAAAGCATCATTATTAGCCGGTGGAGGAGGAAAGCCTGAATCGTCACCAAAATCCGAAGACGGTGGTGGCGGTGGAGGCGGGAAGTCCTCAAACTGCGCATTCGCGGCAGGGCCGACGAGCTGCGCGGTCATCAGTGAAGCAAGTCCTATGCTGACAGTCTTTTTCATATATCCTCTCCTTGAGGAGTTGTAAAATCCAGTTGCTATATCTTTCGCGGAGATCTTATTGAATATTGTAAGTCATCGTCTCCGTTTTACCGTTGCGCTCAATTTGCAAAGACACTTTCGGTGAGTTTTTCAAAGTATTATAAAGTTCCATGGCTTTCGCGGGACTGTCGACAGGAGTGCCATCGACAGACTTAATCACGTCCATGCGTTGCAAGCCCAGCTGTTCATAAATACTGCCTGGTTGCATGTCTAAAAGACGGAAGCCATTAATCGCGCCCGTTCCAGGTTCGCGATTAGGAACTGCGCGCGCTTGCATCAAGATGCTGGAAAGATCATTCGTGTATTTCAATAAATCAGCACGTTTGATGACGAAGTTGTTGTTGCCGACAGATTGAACTTCTTTGCCTCCAGCGGCAGCCGGGCGACCCGCACCGAAAGCCACTTTGCCAGCGTCTTTTTTCATCTCAATATATTCCAAACGATTGGAATTGAGATTGCGGAAAATAACTTTTTGGCGCTCTACACGAATAATAGAGGCCATGCCTTCAATTTCTTTTCCGGGACTGTAAGACACGACTTGGTTTTTTCCGCGCACATCAATAGCGGCCAAGGATTTATCCGGATTTGAATGCACCAGTGTGCCAATCAAAGTCAGAGGTAACTGCGAAGGAACTGGATCGGCTTCTTTTTGCGCTTCAGCACCTTTGGATTTATCCACCAAGGGCTCAGGAATTTGTCCGTTCGAAGCAAACATATTGCGTGTCGTAATTGTATTGTAAGCGCCGCGACTGACGGACATGTCAGCTGCCGGTGGTTTGGGACGAGCTGCAGGAGCGGATTGCGGCAACATGCGGTCGCGATAAGCCAGGATGGCAAGGTCTGCGATGCAATAACCGACAAACGCAAAAAGAATATAGGAATATAATCTTTCAAAAGGGGGGCGTTGATTCTTCGGGTTACGTGAAATCACAGTTGCACAATCCTTTGTTTTATTACCGGCATAATTTGCCGAGACCTAGTCCTTGGGCCTCGATCCATCCTATCAAAAAGGCGAGGGGTCTGCACGAAAAAATACAAGCTGGACCATGGTCTTGAATACTTAAAAACCTACACACATTTCGAAAAGATAGGTCATGATAGGGATATGAGAATTCTCTACTTCACGGATGGAGCAGGAATTGATCTTCAGGGTATTCGCGAATCAGTTTTACGAATTCCTGAAGTCCTCACCTCTCTTCGTCGCGGCCAGGAACAGGCTCGCTACGTAGATTTGATGCAGGTGATGGGATTACCGGACGAAGATTTTCGTCAGGTGTCTTCTGTATTGCGCAACTTCCTGATTAATTTAGTGCAAAGAGGTCTGCATCAACGATGGATCAATCGCGATCATCGCGCGGACCTTATTCTTCGCCGAATCAATCATCGTAATTTTTCTGATATCAAAAACGAGGTCTTAAATTTCATCCGTGCGAAGTCCGCGGGTCAAAATGTGGCGACACAGGACCTTCATCTGCTTCATTTTTTAAGTCATGTTGAAATCACTATCATCGGCCCAGGTTACGACGAAATTGAAATCTGGTTGCGCCGAGAAATCTCAAACCGAAGCGATATCAAAGTCCTGATTAAGGATGTTATTGCCTCGGATCCACAGCTGGACTGGTTCTGGCCGCAAGTGCGCGAAGCGGTGACCAGCGGCGAAATGCCTCTTATCTAAATCTGAGTAAACAAAAACGCCTGCTTTAGAGAAAAATTTGGGATCCGAAGAGCTTCCCAAATAATTCTCACGAGAGGCTCTCACAATGAATGTTTTCGCCAAGGTACGTTTTTTCAACTTCCTGTCCTTCGGATTGGTGATCGCACTTTATATCTGTATCGGAAGCGCTTATTACTATCAAAAGGAGCTCGATACAGCTCATGCATCTAAATTCGTATCTATTCAGTTAGCGCAAAAGATGCGCGATGACTCCGCAAATTTAACTCGGACAGCACGTACCTTTGTGGTTACCGGCGATGAAAAGTATGAAAAAGAATACTTCGACATCATCGCTGTTCGTAATGGTGAGATGGCGCGTCCTGACGGCAGAAAAGTCTCATCGACTCAGCTTATGAAAGAAGCGGGCTTTACTGAAAAAGAATTTGCTTTGCTTGCGGAAGCCCAAAAGCGTTCCAATGATCTTGTCGTGACCGAAACTATCGCCATGAATGCGGCGAAAGGTCTTTTTCAAGACGCGTCGGGTAAGTTCACTCTTCATAAAGAGCCTGATTTAGAGTTGGCGCGTAAGCTTATGCATGATGAAGCCTATCATAAATTCTTAGTGACGATTGGCGAGCCCATCAATCAATTTGAGAAAGAATTGCAAGCCCGCACCGACGGAGCTGTTGAAAAGGCATTGCGTTTTGCTCAAGTAGGCATGGCCAGTGTGGCTTTGATGATCATCGGTCTTTCTTTTTCGATGTTCATGTCTTCAAATGCATTAAAGCAAGGCATTCGCTTGCAAACAGAGGCTTTATCTAAAGCATATGGAAAAATCCGTGACCTCGTTTCAAATCTATCTTCTTCAAGCTCTGATTTATCTGCGGCATCGACAGAGTCTGCGGCCTCTTTGGAAGAAACAGTCGCTTCTTTAGAAGAACTTTCAAGTATGATCAAGCTGAACGCTGACAATGCCAAGTCGGCTTCGGATCTATCGCAAACATCCAAGCTTTCGGCAGAAGAGGGTTCACGAGAAATCGCCTCGTTGATGAACTCGATGAATGAAATCGCGTCGTCATCAAAGAAAATCGAAGATATTATCAACGTGATTGATGATATTGCTTTTCAGACAAACTTATTAGCCCTGAATGCAGCAGTGGAAGCTGCTCGTGCCGGAGAGCAGGGGAAAGGTTTCGCCGTTGTTGCGGATGCCGTTCGTGCCTTGGCGCAAAGAAGTGCGACTTCGGCGAAAGAGATTTCCGATCTTATTTCTGAAAGTGTCGCGCAAGTGGAAAATGGTCAGAAGGTCGCAGATTCCAGTCATGAAGTTTTAAAGCGCATCGTGGATTCTGTTAATAAAGTGGCGGCATTGAATGATGAAATCGCGACAGCCAGTGTGGAGCAAAGCACGGGTGTAGGACAAATCACTCAAGCCATGAATCAACTGGATCAAGCGACCCAAACTAACGCGGCTTCTTCAGAGACGATTTCTCAGGCGGCGTCCAGCTTGAATGAATCCACCGAAGGTCTGACAGAGACGATTGTGCATTTAGAAACTTTGACGGGCCTTAAAAAGTCCGCTTAGTCGCAGAAGTTTTGGAAAGAAGATTTTCCTTGAGGCAGGGGTTTGCAAACGCCCGCGGCGAATTGCGCTCCTGCTAAGTGTTGAGAGACTGTCCAGTCGAAATCCACTTCCCAAGTGCGCAAAGTGTTTAAAGCTTTGCGACAGCTTTCTAAAGACAACCCTTTTCCACAGATATTTAACGGCAAATGGCCCTGTCCCACGAGCCATTTCATAAATGGATGAGGGCCAAAGAGTTGGTCGCGCGTGCAAGGAATGCTGATGCCCGCGACTTTTCCAGTGATATTCCAGGAAGTGTAGACACCACTCGGGATCATCATATCCAGATACTTATTAAGCTGTTCTTCGGCGCGGGCCGCCGCACGAGGTGAGGTTAAGTCAAAGCCCGATCCCACTTTATAGAGAAGCTCACACAAAGGATCTGTTTCGACCTTTTTCATCGTGCACTCTTTATTGGTACCGCGATCTAAAGCCTTGCGGATCACGGCTTGTTCAAAGGTGTAGGAGTGAGGACGACGTAGTAATTCCGGCATTTTTTGAAGTTTCCAGAAAAGGCTTGCCGGAGCCTCAATGTTTTGACACAAGCGAATTCCGCGATACAGATTCGCGGCCGTAGTTTCTACTTGAACAGCCAGATAGGGATTTAAGCCCGCTTCAATCATCTGACACGTCATAAAGGCAGCACCCAGAACGTGATAGTTCTTAGAGGCGATTTGTTCCGCTTTTTTGCCGGGATATTGAACGTCCAAAATACGACGTTTTAAACTGTCACTAATATCCGATTTTTTCGATAAAGAGCGTGCAATATAAAAATCGGATTCACGAGGAGGACAAAAAGTTTCTTCTTCACCCGTTGTATCCGGATCTAAATAGAGATCTTCCCATTTATAACCTTGCGCCAAAAGCTTGTCTTCGGCTTCTTGGTTGAAAGCAGTTCCTTGAGCAATATCATCGTGCCCACAAATCCCGATCAAGCTCAAAGCGGCGTTTGGGTTTCCCTTTGTAAAAGTCAGAGCTTTTTGGAAGAGCCAGCCTGCAGGCAGGTCTTTGCGCGTTTCTCCGGCAGTATCACCTAAAGAAGTGCGACTGTGGCGTTGCATTTGAGGATCGGGTCTTTGTGTGTTTTTCGTGTTGGATCTTATATCGTGGTAAAAGCGCAAGGTCTTTTCAGCAAAGCAAGCATTGCCTTTGAACTGACGAGCGAAGTACAGACTTAAACCGGAATTAGTGAACGCCACTTCGGCATCTGCCTCATAAGCACTGGGATTGATGATTTCATAGTAGCGTTGCAGGCCTTTTTTTACCCCGGATTCAGGCAAAGAATTAATCAGAATGTTAGCGATGCGATCCGCAGAAGAAAGCTTCTGGTTTCCCGGATCAATCTGGACTGCATCTTGAGCGAACACAGCTCCCGAAAAGAGCAGAGTTGCGAAGAGCAAAGCTCTCGCAGAACGTTTCAAAATGAGACAGTCTAAAAACATTGAAAACATATCATCGAAAAGAGCAAACATGAGGCCGACCTCATTGCGCTTAAGATCTTTATGACAGCGGAAACTTTAGTCAGGGTGCCAAAAATTAGCCAGTGCTTCTGAAGATTGCATAATCGAAACACTACTTAGCTTTCTTTGCTCCTATGATGGGATGATGTTTTTTAGAGGGGCTTAAGTCAGTTTTATGTATTTCACTTCAGCTAATGAAAAAGAAAATTCCGTTAAAGCCACAGCTATGGCCGCGCAAAACAGGATTGGTTTTTACTTTTCACTTGTTCAGTGGATTGTATCAACGATGTTTTGTTCTTATTACCTTACGATGGGAATTGATTTGTGGGCGGTTCTTTTGGCAGTAGCCGTGTGCTCTGCAGGTCAATTAGGTTCTGCTTACCTTTTCCTGAAACAGAAAAACTATCTCGCGGTCATTGTGTTATGCGTGCTGACTCAGATCTGCAGTGCGCAGGTCTTTTTCTTTCCTGAGATCGGAAAAGAGATCAATATCTTCCTGGCACTGGTGGTTCTATTTCCACTTTTCTTGCTGGAGGAGATTGATCACACCGTGGTCTTTTCGAATTTCGCGGGCTGTATGGTGCTCTTAGTCTGTAGTGAACTACTAAATTACCAGGACGTCTCTGTTTCCAAACAGATATTTTCATTCCTTGTGAAATTCACTCTGATTATCTTCAATTTTGGTCAGGTGTATTTTCTTCGGACTTATCTTGAGCAAAAACGCGCTAGCGCTCTTGAGGATTAAAGAGCGAAGAACGGCTCCATTTCAACGGGTTTTTCGTTCGTCGGATGCAGGAACTCAGGCGGTTCTTGATCCGGCATCAAAAGCACGTAAACTCCAAAAGGCATCTTCGCTGAAATCCAGTTGCGCGGGCGGCGATAGATGAATTCCGAGCGGCTTTGATTGTAAACGATAAATTCGTTTTCATGGGCTTCATCGTAAGCTCGCCATAAAAGACTTTCAAAAATATCGCCATTATCAGCAAAAAGAAAATTCAGATATTTGAAATTCAGTCCCGCTTCGACCTTTAGGCGCGAATAGGGCTTTGTCAGAGTGCGCGTCCATCCCAGGGTTTTTCCGAACTTCAAGAATTGACGGAAATTATGAGCGCGCAGGGAGTAAGACATCGGAATAAATTCCTGCATTCCTCCAGCGGACCAGGGCGCTGCGCAGCCCACGATATTGTCGTCTTTGTCGAAAGCAATCAGGAAGTCTTCAAGCTTTAAGCCTTTCCAACGTTCCAATTTATCGTGAAAGCTTTGCGCGTCCCACACTGTCGCTAAATCTCTTTGTCGAGATTTTTGAATGATATAGTAAATCAAGGCATCGACGTTGGCGGCACTGCCACGACGTATGCGCAAATGCGGCAAAGGAACAGAAGCCCACGGAAGCTTTCCGTGCACTGAAACCATATTAAAGCGGCGATAGAGATAGTAATGTGGGAGCGGGCGCTTCATCGTACGCGGGCGCACAAAGGCATTTAAAGCTTGTGCATCACTCAGACTTAAAACCGAAATCAGATGTTTACATCCAAAAGTGTGAAAGACTTCTTCCATCACCGGTAAAAAGTGCTGGGACCATTCCAGAATGGCGCGGCGGTTGGAAGAAATACGTAAATCCCGACCGAAAGCCACAGGGCGAACTTTGTTATTCAAAAGAACGTCCCGGACCACGAAGCTCGCGATACCTTCGATTTTTTCTTCTTCCTTCAATTGATACGTCAAATATTGATCGGACTGAACCGCATAAGGCGCAAAAAAATCCTGACCACGATCGGTTTTCATTTCAAGCAGACCGCGTGTCGGAAAGGTTTTATAGAATTCAGCCAGGGCGGCCGCATCTTCGGGCTTAGCGATCTCTAACTTCATTAAGTCTTCTTCCAAAGGACATCGTGATGGCCGGTTTTTAGGTTCACCCAACGGGCCGCCACAAAAAGATAATCGCTCAAACGATTTAGATACTGCAAAGCGGAAGCGTAACGCTCGTCTTTCACGGCAATTTCGGCCGAACGTCTTTCGCTGCGACGGCAACTCGTGCGCGCCACGTGAAGGTGAGAGGCGACGATGTGACCAGCCGGCAAAATAAAGTTACGCAGTTCGGGAAGTTCTACGGTCAAAGCGTCAATCTGTTTTTCTAAATGGCGAATCTGTTCTTCTGTGATCGGCGGAAGCATTTTAAACACGTCATCTTTTTCCGTCGCCAGAAGGCTTCCTATGTTGAAAAGCTCGTTTTGGATTTTTTCTAAAGTTTGATCCAAAGAATGCACTTCGGGCACCGAAGCCATGGCAGAGCGAACAACGCCGATGAAACTATTCAGCTCATCCACCGTTCCGTAAGCTTCAACACGAGGATTGAACTTTTCGACGCAGGAGCCATCGACAAGCCTTGTCGTTCCTTTGTCACCAGTCCGTGTATAAATCTTTGCTTTCGGAGCGTCCGTCATAATAACCTCTATTAAAGTTTTGCCTATGCCTTCAAAGAGGTCAAGGTGGAAGCACAAGGAGTAAAGCATGGCTGACAATGAAGTTCCTTTGATCGTGACAATTCCGCATTCGGGCGAAAAAGTGCCGCCGCAGACGCCATGGTTGAATTCATTGCCGGAAGAAATTCTGATGTGCGATGTGGATCGTTATGTCGATTTTCTGTATGAACCTGCTTTACACAAACTGCACATCCCTTTGGTGAAAACAGAATGGCATCGTTATGCGGCGGATTTAAACCGCATCCCTGACGACGTGGACGCATCATCGGTGGTGGGACATGCCAACGCTGCGGGAATGCACAATCGAGGCTTTCACTGGGTTATTACGACTTATAAGCACGCTTTGATGAAAGAGCCGATGAGTGTTGAAACTCATAACGAACTGGTGAAGCTCGTTTACGAACCCTTCCATGCCGGCGTTCGTCAGCTTTACCAAGATCTTCACGCCAAGGGTTTTAAAAAAACCTTTCACATTGATGCGCACAGCATGCCCTCTGTGGGAACGAGTGAACATCGCGATCCAGGGGAGCACCGTGCCGACATCGTTGTCAGTGATAGCAAAGGAAAAAGCTGTGATCCGCGATTCAAAGACTTGGTCATTGCCGCTTATGTGACGGCCGGGTTCAAAGTCGGCTACAACTGGCCGTATTTTGGTGGACGTGTCACAGAGCAGTATGGTGATCCTCGTCGCGATCAGCATACACTGCAGGTGGAGATGAACCGCGCTCTTTACATGGATGAAAAAACCAAAAAGCTAAAACCTGAAGAAGCGAAGAAAGTTCAGGAGAAAGTTCTGTTTGCTTTGAGCTACATCCGCAACAATCTGATGCACATAATGTAGGGCGTCGAACGGAAAAAGGCGTAGTCACCAAAGCCGACTTAAATTATTGATAGCAGTGAAGAAATACTACTGGCTTTCAATAAGGATTTTCTCTTTGAAAAAAGCGGACTCATCACTGCTGTCGACAATAAAAAAGTACAACCGTCCGTTGGCTTCTTTGAAGCTGGCCGTTTTCATCATTCTTTCAATTGCTGTGATCACGGCGGTCGGAACCTTTGTTGAAGCCAAATACGATGCGTATGCGGCCCGCAAGCTTGTGTACGATACTTGGTTTATGTACACGATCATGGGTCTTTTGGTGATCAATCTTCTTGCGGTCATGCTGGATCGTTTTCCTTGGCGAAAACGTCATGCGGCTTTCGTGCTTGCTCATATTGGTATCATCATTCTTTTAGCGGGTGCCTATCTGACGATGGAGTTTGGCCTTGATGGATCGATGCGCGTGGGGATTGGTGAAACCAATAATTTTGTGCAAACTTCCGAGACAGATTTAGTCGTTTACACATCCTTTGATGGGGACCGCTACTCAAAAACTCTCGAACAAGAAGTGGATTTTTTTAGAAATCCTCCTTCTGAAAAAAAGCCCTACGTGATTCCGGCTTACGAAGGTGAAATTCGAATCGTCGACTACAAAAAATATGTGATTCCTTCAAAAAAAGTTTTGCCGGGCGACGATGGTAAAAACGGAGCGGGTTTGCGCTTCCAACTGCAAAATCCCAACGTGAATGTGATCGAGTGGCTGGTGCAGAAAAAGCCAAACAACCTGACGTCCCATAATTTCGGTCCCGCGCAAATTCACTTAGGTCCGGCGCCTGAAAAACCGCGCGGTGCTAACGAAATCTTTTTAACTCCTGAAAAAGACGGTCTTCGGTATGTGGTTTTCCAGAAAGACTCAGAGAAACCTTTGAAAAAAGGTTTTGTCAAAGAAGGGGACGTCTTTGATCCCGGCTTTAAGATGGCCTTGTCTTTCCGTGTCCTGCGCTACCTTCCAACGGCGAAAGAAGATTGGGATATTCAAACTCTGGAAAGACCGACACCGATGACGACCGCGGCCATTAAAATCATCTTTGACGGTAAAGAGAACTGGGTTCTTTTGAACGACATGGTGAAACTGTTCACGACGAATTCGGTTTATCTTTTAACGTACGGAAACCGCCGCATTGATATCGGTTTTCCTCTGAAACTAAATAAGTTTCAAGTGAGTCACTACCAAGGCACCATGCGGGCGATGGCCTATGAAAGTTTAGTGCAAGTTCCCGATCTCGGAGAACACGTGATTTCAATGAATGAACCTTTGAAATACAAAGGTCTGACAATTTACCAAGCCAGTTTCCAAGAAGACAATGGTCAGCCTGTGGCTTCGGTGTTTTCCGTGAATCACGATCCAGGACGCTTTTTGAAGTATCTGGGCTCTTTGATTATCAGCTTGGGAACGATTTTACTTATGTGGTTTAAGCATTTGGATTTTAAAATTGCGCGCAAATCCCAAAAGAATGACGACGGGGTGAATTCATGAAGAATATCTTAATAGTTGCCATGGCTTTATTCATGGCGGTGCCGGCCTTCGCCAAAGACGGCGATGCTTTGAAGTATCTGCCGGTTCAAGATGGTGGACGTATTAAACCTTATGACAGCTTCTCTCGCGAGATGTTGGAAATCGTTTACGGAAAAACGAAGTACGAAGGTCGCGCGGCGACGGAAATCGTCATGACGTGGATGCTTTCTCCGCAGGCGTGGCAAGATAAAAAAATCTTTGAAGTTCGCAATCACCAGGTTTTGACTTCAATGAATCTGCCAAAAGATCAACGCTATTTTTCTGGCGAAGAGCTTTTTGCTGGGGATCGTTTCAATCTTCTTCGTCAAGAGCTGCAAGCAAAACGTGACACAAAAGAAAAGCTAAATCCTTACTTCCAAGCTTTGCAACGCCTGGAAAATCAGTACTTCGTGTTTCAAGAAATCGCGGCGGGCCGCATGTTGAAAATCGTGCCTCCGAAAGAAGGCGATGCTTGGATTTCTGTCGCTGATATGGATGCGACGATGCAAGAAAAGTTCATGGACTTCACAAAAGCTTTTGTGAATCACATTGGTGCTGTGGCTGCGGCCTCTGACACCAGTGCGACAGGTAAAGAATTAGATGCGAAAGTCGCGGCCTTTGAAGAAGCGGCGAAAGCAAATAATCCAGCTCTTTATGATCACGCAACTAAGATCAAAGCCGAAGTCCACTACAACAATTTTCATCCATTCCGTTGGGCGTATATTTTTTATTTCCTAGCGTTCACAGTTCTTCTTTTGGTTTGGACATTGAAAAAAGAATCTTTGATGAAGATTGCTTGGGTTTTTCTCGGCCTGGGTTTTGTTCTCAACACATACGGATTCGTTCTGCGCATGTACATCATGGATCGTGCGCCGGTCACAAATATGTATGAGACCGTGGTGTGGGTCGCGTGGGGGACCGTGCTGTTTGCCGCGATATTGGAAATCATTTACAAGTTCCGTTTGATCCTTGTCGCGGGAACTTTGGTCGGGACTTTTGGATTGGTGATTGCGGATTTTGCTCCAGCAGTTCTTGATCCAACGCTTCAACCACTAGAACCTGTTTTGCGCAGCAACTATTGGCTGACGATCCACGTGATGACTATCACTATCAGTTACGCCGCGTTTTTCTTGGCGTTTGGTTTAGCCGACATCGGTCTGATCTATTACTTGCGCGGCGAAGAAAAATTCCAAAAAGAAATTCGCGCGATTGTTTCAGGAATCTATCGCTCGATGCAAATCGGGGTGGCGTTCTTGGCTCCTGGAATTATCTTGGGTGGTATCTGGGCCGATTATTCTTGGGGCCGTTTCTGGGGTTGGGACCCTAAAGAGACGTGGGCGTTGATCGCCTTGCTAGGATATCTAGCGGTCCTGCATGCTCGCTATGCGGGCTTTATCAAAAATTTTGGTATGGTTGTTACGGCGGTGATTACGTTCTCGCTTGTTATCATGGCTTGGTACGGAGTGAATTTTGTCCTTGGCGCGGGGCTTCATTCGTACGGCTTTGGTGCAGGCGGAGTCGAATATGTCTCGGCATTCGTAGCAGCACACATACTCCTCGTCATCTATGTAGGCATAGTACGTCGAGGAAAACAGACAACACAAACAACAAACTAAGTTGGTGACCGCTGAAACTTCGGTGGAGGCGGGTGCTTAAGGATTGAGCGGAAAGGTTTGAAGTCTCCCTCTTTTTCAATATGCTTGCAAAAAGAATATGGACAACTGGACTTTTCCACCATTAAATAAGAGCAAACTAAAATTAGGACAGCATTCGTTTGTCTTTGGCAACAAGAAGCGAAGGATGATTATGCATCGAGGTTTCAATATAGTCGCGTTGTTAAGCGCGCTCATGATTTCAACACTTCTCACGGGTTGTAAATTCCAGCCTGGGTTTGGTTACAATAAAGGATATGCTCCAGAACAGCCGATTCCTTTTGATCACTCACTGCACGTGGGAACTCACAAAATTCAATGTCAGTACTGCCACAATCAAGTGGAAAGAACGAAGCATTCGAATATTCCGGCTCTTTCAACTTGTATGAATTGCCATCTTCAAGTTGCAACAGATAAACCAAGCATTCAAAAACTTCGTGAAGCTTATGACAGCGGCGGCTCTGTAGAGTGGGTTCGTGTTCACATGCTTCCTGACTTCGTTCACTTCAACCACAACGCGCACATTGCTAAAGGTGTGAACTGCCAAACATGTCACGGTCCTATCGAGACAATGAAAAAGGTAGAGCAATTTTCAGATCTTTCAATGGGATGGTGTGTGAACTGCCATCGTCAGCCTGAAAACAAAGCGCCAATCAACTGTTCAACTTGTCACTACTAAGGTTTCGGAAGGTACCATGTCTGAAATGCATCATGACCATGATAATGAATTAGAAATGAAAAAAGCGCTTCGTCCTAAGATCGAGCGCGACAACAAGTATTGGCAAAGTCTTGAACAATGGAGCAATGATCCTGAGTTCAATAAAGCTGCTGAAACTGAGTTTATGTCTTCACCTCTTCGCGAAAAAGACGGGGAAGACGGTTGGGCCCGTCGTGAATTCTTGAAATTGATGGGTGCTTCAATTGCTATGGCGTCAGCGGGTTGTATCCGCCGTCCTGTGCAAAAAATCGTTCCTTACAACAAACAACCTGAAGAAGTAACTTTGGGTATTGCGAACTACTATTCATCGGCTTACTTCGACGGTAACGATGCTTTGGGTATGTTGGTAAAAACTCGTGAAGGCCGTCCTATCAAGATTGAGCCAAACGAAGGTCACCCCTTCAGCCAAAGTGGTTTGAGCATTCGTTCTCAAGCTTCTGTTTTGCACCTTTACGATCCAGAGAGATTGAAAGGCCCGCAACGCAATCTTTTCAACGAAAAGAAATCCAACAGCCAAGTTATCGACGTAAAATGGGAAGAGTTGGATAAAAAAGTTGTTGAGCAGCTTCAAAAAGGTGGCGTGACAGTTTTGACGGCGCCTATCGCTTCTCCGGCAACTCGCGCGGTGATTGGTGATTTCGCTCAAGGTTTCAAAGCCAACCACGTAGTTTGGGATGCATTCTCAAACGAAGACGTGCGTGAGGGTCAAAAAGCTTCTTACGGCGATGACGTCGTTCCAGCTTTCCGCTTCGATAAAGCGAAAATGATCGTGTCTGTTGACGCAGACTTCTTGGGCACTTGGATTTCTCCAACGGCATTCACGAACCAATTCGTGAATGGCCGTAAAGACATCAAAAACATGAATCGTATGGTGTCTTTTGACTCCAACTATTCATTGACGGGTGCCAACGCGGATATTCGTTTCAGAATCAAGCCTTCGCAACAACTTGATGTTGTGATGGGTCTTCTTCATGAAATCATCGTTAAAAAAGGGGCCACTGGTTACGCAGGCAATGCGTCTGTAAAATCAGCTTTGGCTCCATTTGCAGATACAGCGAAAAAATTGGGTTTTGATCCAGAAGCTTTCGCAAAAGTAGCTGCAGATCTATTGGCAAACCAAGGCGAATCTTTGGTTGTTGCCGGTGGTATCCAAACTTGGACTGAAAAATCTCGTGAACTTCAAATTGCAGTGAACTTCTTGAACACTGTTTTGGGTAACGAAGGTAAGACCGTGGAAGCTCGTGGCGGAAACCCGGCTTTGAAAGGTTCTTACGCTGATTTGTCCGCTCTTATTAAAGACATGAAAGATGGCAAAGTTAAGACTTTGATCATCCACGGTGTGAACCCTGGATTTGTATTGCCTGCGGAAATGGGCTTTGCAGATGCCGTGAAAAAAGTGGAAATGGTTATCTACACAGGTGACCGTATCGACGAAACAGGTGTTTTTGCGGATTACATCACTCCAGACAACCACGCGTTGGAGTCTTGGAATGACATGGAATTGACGGCGGGAGTTTACTCTATCTGTCAACCGGCGATCCGTCCTATGTATGACACTCGTTCTTTCCAATTGTCGTTGATGACTTGGGCGTACATCGCAAACCAAGGTCCATCGCGTCTTCGTGATTACGAGACATTCTATGACTACCTCAGAGTTTTCTGGAAATCAGACATCATGCCTAAAGTAGGCAAGGGTGACTTCGAAGATTTCTGGCAACAAACTTTGCAAAAAGGTTACGCGGGTCAATTGAGCTCGGGTTCTTCAGCTCGTTCTTTCAAAACAGATGCTTTCACTGCTATTAAGCCGGCGAATGCACAATCTGGTTTTGAATTAGTTCTTTACTCAACTCCACAAATGGGCGACGGTTCCTTGAACAACGTTTCTTGGTTGCACGAGCTTCCAGATCCTGTAACGAAAATCGTTTGGGATAACTACGTGATGGTTTCTTTGGCTGCGGCCGAGAAGCACGGTTTGAAACAAGCTTCTGTTGTTGAGTTGACAGTGGGCGGAAAGAAACTGGAACTTCCAGTTCACATCCAACCAGGCTTGCATGACGAAGTTCTTGCTGTCGCAGTGGGTTTCGGTCGTACACGCGTAGGTAAAGTCGGTAACGGTATCGGTAAAAATGCCTTTGAGTTGGCGACTGCAAAAGCCGGCCAAATGATCTTTGCCGGTCAACCAGCGACTTTCACAAAAACAAATAAAAAGTATGAGCTTGCTTGCACGCAAGGTCACCACTCTATGGAAGGCCGTAACATCGTTGCTGAAGCAACGAACAAAGACTATGCGAAGAGCAAGTCGGCAGGCATCCACAGACATCACACTTGGTCTATCTGGTCAGGTCACGAATACAGCGGCCACAAATGGGGTATGGCTGTAGATCTTCACACTTGCACAGGCTGTTCTTCTTGCGTGATTGCATGTCAATCCGAGAACAACATCCCTGTAGTAGGTAAGAGATACGTTCTTGAAGGTCGTGAAATGCACTGGATCCGTATTGACCGTTACTACACAGGCAATCCGGCGGAAGCAGAAGCTGTTTTCCAACCAGTTATGTGTCAACACTGTGACAATGCTCCTTGCGAAACGGTATGTCCGGTTCTTGCGACTGTTCACTCTGACGAAGGTCTCAATGACATGGTTTACAACCGTTGCGTAGGAACTCGTTACTGCGCGAATAACTGTCCTTATAAAGTTCGTCGTTTCAACTGGTTCAACTATGCGAAACAAATCGAGAAGCCACTTCACATGGCTTTGAACCCTTCAGTGGGCGTTCGTACTCGCGGGGTTATGGAAAAATGTACGTTCTGCGTGCAAAGAATCCAAGACGCGAAGACAGTGGCTCGCAATGAAAAACGCCCGTTGAAAGACGGAGATGTTAAAGTAGCCTGCCAAACTGCATGTCCTGCAGGTGGTATCGTATTCGGTGACTTGAATGATCCGAACTCACAAGTGGCGAAGATCTTTAAATCAGAAGAACGTGCTTACGCTCTTCTTGAAGAATGGCATGCAGCACCTTCCGTGCGCTACCTTTCTAAGATCCGTAACAATGATAAAGAATCAACTGGTGGCCACAAAGGTCACGGTACTGCAAAACAAGGTGAGCACTCATGATGAAGCGTAGCCCATTAGTCCTTGGCAATAAGACTTTAAAAGACGTTACAGACGACATCTGTGCACCGGTGGAAAGATTCCCATCCAAAGGTTGGGTGGGAATGTTCCTGGGCGCGAAGACGTTGTTATTATTCTACATCGCGATCTTGGCGAGCGTTGTTGGTGTTGGTATCGGTTTGCTGGGTGTAAATAGCCCGGTATTCTGGGGTACGATGATCGTTACGTTCGTATTCTGGATCGGTATTGGTCACGCCGGCACTCTGATCTCTGCGGTTCTTTTCTTGTTCCGTCAAAAATGGAGAACTTCAGTCGCGCGTACTGCAGAAGCGATGACGGTCTTCGCCGTTATGACAGCGGGTCTTTTCCCGTTGCTTCACACAGGTCGTCCTTGGCTTGATTACTGGTTGTTCCCGTATCCAAATCAACGTGGTCCATTGTGGGTGAATTTCCGTTCACCACTTCTTTGGGACGTTTTCGCCGTATCTACATACGCGACGGTGTCGATGGTATTCTGGTACATCGGTTTGGTTCCTGACTTTGCAACTATCAAAGACCGTGCGAAGAACAAACTTCGCCGTACAGTTTACGGTGCGCTTTCTTTGGGATGGCGTGGAACTGCGAAGAACTGGTCACACTATGAAATGGTGTACTTGATCCTTGCAGGTCTTTCGACTCCACTCGTTCTTTCCGTACATACGATCGTATCCTTCGACTTCGCGGTTTCTAACTTGCCAGGTTGGCATACAACGATCTTCCCTCCATACTTCGTTGCCGGAGCGATTTTCTCTGGTTTCGCGATGGTTGTGACTTTGATGACTTTGGTACGTATCGGATTCCCTGAATTCAAAAACTACGTAACTCTAGATCATATGGAAGTGATGAATAAAATCATCATGACGACAGGTATGCTAGTAGGTTACGCGTACGCTTCTGAGTTCTTCATTGCTTGGTATTCTGGTAACCAATACGAGCGTTTCGTATTCGTCAACCGTGCATTCGGTCCATACGGTTGGTCTTACTGGGTGATGGTATCATGTAACGTTTTGATCCCTCAGTTGTTCTGGTTCAAATCAATGCGTCGTTCGATCCCAGTGATGTTCGTTGTTTCTATCTTCGTAAACATCGGTATGTGGTTTGAGCGTTTCGTGATCACGGTGACTTCTTTGCACCGCGATTTCTTGCCTTCAAGCTGGGGCATGTACGCATGGTCATGGTTTGATACGGGCGTCCTTGTCGGATCGTTCGGTATGTTCCTGACCTTGTTCTTGTTGTATCTACGTTTGTTCCCTGCGGTTTCTATCGCGGAAGTGAAGCCTGTACTCCATGTTGGTTACGATGAAAAAGGAGGGCACCACTAATGGCTAATAATTATACAAAAGGTATCGCTGGTATCTGGGAAGAAGAACATTTGATCTTGAAGGCCGCTCGCAAAACTCGCGAAGCGGGCTTCACAAAGTTCGAAGCCATCTCTGCTTATCCTATTCACGGTATGGAAGAAGCTTGCGGAATCAAAAGATCTTGGATTCCCTATGTGACTTTCGTAGCGGGTTGCGTGGGTCTTTTGGCAGGTCTTGCTTTGACGTATTGGACGTCAGCAGTGGACTGGGCTGTGAACGTGGGCGGTAAACCGTTCTTCTCGTTGCCAGCTTTCATTCCAATCATGTTCGAATTAACAATCTTGTTTGCAGCTCTTTGTTCCGTGGGCGCTTTGTTCTATGCGTGCAAAATCCCACGCATCGATCCGCCAAGCATTGACCCTGATTTGAGCTCTCATAAATTTGCGATCTTCATCCCGCACAATGACATTGGCTACGATGAAACGAAAATCGAGAGAATGTTCAAAGATTTGGGCGCAACTGAAGTTAAGAAGACGGAGTACTAATAATGAGAAGCCTCGTGAATTTATCAGTAGGAATTGCGGCAGCAGGCTTGGCAGCATTAGCCCTGTCTAGCTGTGGTCCTCGTGGCAACAAAGCCAACGTAGAACTTATCCAAGATATGATGGAGTCTCCGGCAATCAAAGCTCAGGAGTACGACGAAACATCTCCACATCACAGCGGTATGCGCGTTCCTCCAGAAGGAACAGCTCCGGTAGGTTTTGAGCCTTACCGTTACGCGACTGATGTTGAAGGTGCCTCTAAAAACTTGAAGAACCCGCTTGCGGGCCAAATGGATGAGACGACTTTGCTTGTAGGACAAAAATACTACGAGACAAACTGTGCGATCTGCCACGGCTTTAAAGGTGAGGGCGGCGTTGCTGCGAAATCTTCGGTTTCTGAAAAAATGGCTTTAAAACCACCAGCGGTTATCAGTGATAAAGTAAAAGCATGGCCAGATGGACATCTTTACCACGTGATCACGATGGGCCAAGGTGTGATGGGTCCTTATGCGGCTCACATCCCGCAAAAATACCGTTGGCAAGTTGTTAACTACATTCGCTTCCTAGAGAAGCAATCTAAGTAGGGTTGAAGATGGGCGAACATAATCACGTAAACCTTCATGTATCTAAATTCGAAGCTCCGGCGAAATTGAAAACGTTGAGCTTCGCGCTGATCGCGATTGGTCTTTTGACTTTCGTAGTTGGCTTGATGAAAAACCAAGAAAGACTTTGGACTTCGTACCTAGTGGCTTTCTTCTTCTTCGCATCGATGGCGGTGAGTGGACTTTTCTGGGTGGCTATCAATAACGTAGCTAAAGCCGGCTGGTCTGTAACTATCCGTCGTTTTGCTGAGGCGACAACTTCGTTCATTCCTGCGATCTTGATCGGTGGCTTGGTGTTGTTGGTGGGTTTCAAAACTCTTTACCCTTGGGCCAACCAAGAAGTGCTTGATGCAAGCCCTGTGGTAGCTGCGAAAACAGCTTACTTGAATACAGGTTTCTTCGTCGTACGTCTTTTCATCTTCGCTTTGGGTTGCATGATTTTCCGCTATATCATTGTTGGAAATTCTTTGAAGCAAGACCAAACAGGTGACGAAAATCTAACGAATAAGAACGTGTCTCCAGCAGTAGGGTTCATCGTATTCTTCGCTTTGGCGTTCTCTTTCTTCAGCGTGGATCTATTGATGTCGTTGTTGCCAACTTGGTACTCGACGATCTTCGGTATCTACACGTTCTCTGGTATGTTCCAGGCGGGTATGGCTTTCTTGGCTATCGTGATCGTTCTTATGAGACGTCATGGTTTTGTTAAAGGCTATGTCACAGATGAACACCAGCACGATGTTGTGAAGTATCTTAAAGGCTTCTCGATCTTCTGGGCTTACATTGCATTCTCTCAATTCATGTTGATTTGGTACGCAAACTTGCCGGAAGAAACTGAATACTACATCATGCGCTCTCAAGGCGGCTGGATGGGTGTTTCTTTGGCTCTTTTGATCTTCCGTTTCGTAGTTCCATTCTTGGCATTGCTTCCTCGCGGAGCTAAACGCAATGGCAACCACGTGATCCTGGTTTCTACGATTGTTCTTATCATGCAATACGTAGACATCTACTGGATGGTGTATCCGAACTTCTTCGACGGTCATGTGACTTTCGGTTTCTGGGAGATCGGTATCTTCGCGGGATTCGCGGGCTTGTTTATTCTGACTGTTATGTCTTTCTGGAGTAAGCATAGTTTGGTTCCGCTTAAGGATCCTCGAATTCGTGAGGCGATCAACCACCACGTCGCGTATTAAGCGACTCGGGGACGGGCTTGGGCAAGGCTCTCTGCCTTGTGGGCCCTTCGGACACATCCTCGCGCTAAGGGAGCTCTTTGTGGCTCCCTTTTCTTTTTTCTTTTGTTTTCTGAGTGCTAATTTGGATTTTCGGGCGCTGCGGAACTTGGTCCCGCAAGGCAGAGAGCCTTGCCCAAGCCCGTCCCCGGTGCTTTTCGTTGTTTTTTTCTTCGAGGGGTTTTGATGGGCTTTTTCGGAGGGGAGGAGCTTCGTGCAGATGCGCTTTCGCGCGTATGTGGGTTCGGTGTGAAAAGGTGCCTGCTTCCCTTTGTGTTGTAAAGGTACCAGGTTCTCTTTTCTACGGGCGATGCTGCTTCTCATCGTGTTCGAAAGGTGCAAAGCTGCTTTCTTTTGCGCTAACGGTACTCAGTTCTTTTCAATTAAAAGGTAAGTGCTTTCCTATTGTTTGGAGAGGGTACATGATCCTTCTTACTTCCACCGTGGAAGTAACTTTCTGCCTTCTTTATGGATTTCCCGTTTGTATTTGCCAATGTCTAATGGCGGAACGGCTTGAGTGTGTGGCACTTAAAAGCACTTCTCAATCGATCCTTGACGCATTTGCTTACTGCCACGGTGGCAGTAACTAATTCCTCTCTGAGGTGAATGCGTTTTCACTTGTACAAAAGTACCGCTTCCTATCTTTGGAAAAGGGGGCAGATTTAACCGCTATTAATTCCCTCTTGGAAGTTAAATTCCCTTCGTTCGCTCAGAGATGACTGTCGCTTTTTCGTAGATGTCTAAATTGTTTTCGATTGGGAGTTCGGGCACGAGGCCTCAGCTTGTTTCTATTGATTGTGAGGTTTATTTTTCCCGGTTTCGTCGTGGCCTCTTTATTGCTCCTTGGGGTTCCGGATTATTTTAAATAGGTCGTTAACCAATTCTTTACTAGGGAGCGTTTATGATTACTGATTTTAGAAAAGCCGTTCTTTTGGTGCTAGGTTGTTGTCTTTTCCTTGGAGTGTCTGCTCAAGCGCAGAACCGTGGGGATCGCGAGTCCGAGCGTATTCGTATTCTTGAGTCGAAAGTTCAACAGCTTGAGAGCTTGATTTACAATTTGAATCAGCGTGTTTCTAATCTTGAATATCGTGGGACGCCGACTTTGCCTCCTCCGCCAGTGCCGGCTTCTGAGGTGGCTTGTATGATTACGGATAGTGGTTACGGCAAGGTGTTCTTGGGCAAGGGCCGCACGAAGCTTGAGGCGGAAGCTAAGGCTAAGGAAGTGTGCGGAGCTAACGTGCATGCTACCTACTGCAATAATACTTTGAAGTGCAGTGATCCTGTACAAGATCGCGTGATCCAGGGTGCTATCTGCGTAATTACTGATTCTGGTTACGGTAAGACATTCAAAGGCGAAGCTAAGAGCGTCCTTGAAGCTGAGTACAATGCTCGTAAAGCTTGTAACAACGCGGTTCACGCTACTTACTGCAACACCAATGCTCGTTGCGATACCTTCTAATTTTCGTCGAAATTCTCTTCTTCAAAAGCCTCACCGAATCGAACGGTGGGGCTTTTTTATTTCCACAAAAGAAGTGGTAAACGCCGGTGTATTTTTGACTCTTTCGCACTTGGCTTTGTTATTGCTTTAAGGGAGTTTGTCTTACTTCTTGGTGAAGTTTGGTAACCACTGTCCTTGGGGGATCTCAATGTCTGTACTTAGAAAATCACTGGTTTTGGTTTTAGGTTGTTGTCTTTTGCTGGGAGTGTCTGCTCACGCGCAAAGTCGCGAGGCCGAACGTATTCGTATTCTTGAGACGAAGGTGAGTCAGCTTGAAGGGCTTATTTACAATCTGAACCAACGTGTTTCTAATTTGGAATATCAAAATCCTCCCATGCCGCCTCCTCCGCCTCCGATTGTGGAAGTGGCTTGTATGACGACGGATACGGGTTACAACAAAGTCTTCTTAGGAAAAGGTCGCACGAAGCTTGAGGCTGAAGCGAAGGCGAAAGAGTCTTGCGGCAATTCGGTAAATGCCGTGTATTGCAATGGCTCGGTGAAGTGCAGTGATCCGGCTCAGGATCGTCTGACTCAAGGGGCTCTTTGTGTTCTTACAGATACTGGATACAACAAAATCTTCCGTGGAGAAGGACGTTCTCCAGTGGAAGCGGAATACAATGCACGCAAAGCCTGTGGAAACTCTGTGAACCCGGTGTATTGCACGGCTTCTGTTCGCTGCGAAACATTCTAATAATTACGCGTTATTCATTCTTCCAAAAGCCTCTTTCACAGAGGCTTTTGTCGTTTTCCGACTGGACTGCTGTATTTTTCCCTAAGAAAACTCTGCCTCTTGAAACCGCCCTCCATCATCAACGACCATGAAAGAGCAGGGGGGATCATGCGTATAGCGTTGTCAGTTTTCTTTATTCTTTCAGTCTTACTTACCATCGAAAGTGTGGCCGCGACATCTCAGAAAACTCAACAGCTTATCGATCAATATCATTCTGAAAAGGCTCTTTGGGCGGTAATCTTAAACGCGCCACGACCGCGTCCACTTCCTGACGAGCCTTCTCAACCTGCTCCGCCGACAAAGCCCAATCCTCCGCCGAATCGGCCTCCGAATTGTCCTCCTCCTGGGGGCTTTCCTAGCGACTGTATTGAAGCCGTTTGCAATCAGATGAGCCGCTTTGAATGCGATGACCGTCAGGACATGCTTGAGGTCGCACGGGCCTGTCATAATGTAAACGGGGATTGCATCCGCACGGTCTGTGGGAAAGTCAGTCGTTTTGCTTGTGATGAGAAGTTAGAACTCTTTGAAGTGACCTCGATGTGCCGAGGACTCTATGACTCTTCATGTATCGAATATGTGTGCTCGCGAGTTTCGCGCTTTGACTGCGACGAGCTTTCAGAGATTCGCGAAATCGCGCAACAGTGTCGTTAAAAGAAAGTACGAAAAGCCCGAGGGCCTTTCGTACTTTGATCTAGCTATTCAGAAACCTTATCTTTCGTGTTTTTGACTCCGTCGCCGACAGCGTCAGCACCTTCTTCAACACGGTTGCCTGCTTTTTTAGCAGCGCATTTCACGTCGCCTTCCATGCAAGTCGCTTCTTCAACGCGATGGCCGGCTTTCTTCGCCGACGACTTTACTTTGCGGCCTGCTTTTTTTGTGGCGTCCTTAGTAGACTCCGCAGCATTGTCCATCTTTTGGCCCATAGTTTCTTCCGCGTGAACCACAGAGCCTGTCATAAAGACTGCGACCAAAATGGCAAAAATAGTTTTCATGTTTTCTCCTTTGGTTGTTTACATGTTTCATCGTGTGGGGACTTTTTGCTTTGGTAAATCAGTAATTTAACAATGTTGTTTAAAGCTTTCTTTGCACCTGTCCACAGCGTAGACGGTGAAAGACGGATCATTTTGATCTGAGCTTGGGCTTCAAGATTGCAATGCATTCATCCATGCAGAAAAAGCCCGTGAAAGACCTGATCTATCTCAGTTCGAGTCAAAACACTGTTCCTGGATTGGCGTCGGTTCCGGCTTATTTGCAGGGGATTCAAGGTGTGCGCTGGCATCTGGCTCCGCCGCCTGAACTCTTAAAGGATTTCTTAAAGTCGCAACCTGGGGAGCTATTCGTGATTGTTCATTCGAAGTCATTATCAGTTAAAGTCGCCGAAGCCTTCTTAGCTTGGACGAAAACAAAAGTTAAAGTGAGCTTTATCTTTATCGCGCAAACTATTGAAAAGGCGACCTTTCAGCTGTCGCATGCCTTTCCCCAAGCCCTCTTTCTTTATGAATCAGAAGGACTGCGTATTGGAGAGATTGTGACTCGTCGCCTCCAAGGAAAGCCAGTTAAAAGCCGCAAGCAAGAGCGCATGCGTGTGCAATCGGAAGTGATGCTCAAGAAGTCAGTAACGGCGGAAGCGTCACCAACGGGATCCTCCGTTCAGTTCCTAAAAGAGGGTCATATGCAGGACTTCTCCCAAGGGGGAGCCCAGATCACCGTGGAAGAAGGTGAAATCAGTGTGAAGGACTTTATCAGCCTGATGTACAAGAACCGCCATGGCCGTTGGGTCTCTGTAGAGTCCCAAGTTCGCTGGGTTGTGTCGACCGCACCGGGGGAGCAAATTATAGGTGTGCAATTTCTCGCGGTGAGTGCTTGACCCTTCGTGGCTAGGGGATTACTAATGATGTGATGCAAATGCATATTTCTTCATCACATTCTCAAACAATCTCAGGTCGTTTCGCGACGACCACTCTATCGTAATGTCACAAACTACTATTATTCTGCCGGATAACTCGACGAAGGTTTTTGACCACGAACCGACAGCGCTGGAAGTGGCGCAGTCCATCGGTCCTCGTTTGGCTAAAGAAACCCTTGGTGTACAACTGAATGGTTCTAAAGAGATCTCTGACCTTAGAACCCCCCTTAAAGATCAAACTAAAATCGCCTTGATCACCACGAAAAGCCCTGAAGCGGTGGAGGTGATTCGTCACTCCTGCGCGCATATCATGGCTCAAGCGGTTCAAGATATTTGGCCTGAAGTGAAAGTGACCATCGGTCCTGTGATCGACAATGGCTTTTATTATGACTTCGATTCTCCGTTTGCTTTTACAGAAGAGCATTTCGAGAAAATCGAAAAGAAGATGGCCGAGATTGTCGCGAAAGATCTGCCTATCACTCGTGAAAACTGGCCGATTGCCAAAGCCATTGAAACTTTCAAAGGCATGGGCGAGCGTTTCAAAGTCGAGTTGATCGAAGACCTTGCGAAAAAAGGCGAAACTGTTGTCGGTATCTATCACAACGGCGACGCTTGGTTTGACCTTTGCCGTGGTCCGCACATTCAAAGCACTGGACAAATCAAAGCTTTCAAACTTCTTTCGGTAGCGGGAGCTTACTGGAGAGGGGATGAAAAGAACGCCATGCTTCAGCGTGTGTACGCAACGGCGTTTGGCGATAAAAAAGAGTTGGATCAATATCTTCACAATATCGAAGAAGCGAAGAAACGCGACCACCGTAAATTGGGTAAAGAGCTAGGTCTTTTCCATTTCCACGAGTGGGCTCCAGGTTCTCCGTTCTTTACAGGAAAGGGTGCGGTTGTTTACACAGAACTGCAAACTTACTTGCGCGAACTTTATTTCGAGACGGGTTACCAAGAAGTTATCACTCCGCAAATTTTTGATGTGAACCTGTTCCATACATCAGGTCACTATCAAAACTATAAAGAGAACATGTTCTTCACGAAAGTGGACGAGCGTGACTTTGCTTCAAAACCGATGAACTGTCCTTCGCACTGTTTGCTTTTCAACTCTGAAAAGTATTCGTACCGTGATCTGCCGATCAAAATGGCGGACTTTGGACGTTTGCACCGCTTTGAAAAATCAGGCGCTATGCACGGTTTGACTCGTGTTCGTACGTTCTGTCAGGACGACGCGCACATCTTCTGCCGCATGGATCAGTTGCAAGACGAGATCGCGAAGTTCATGCACTTGCTAAATCGTGTTTACGATAAGCTGGGAATGAACAACTACAAGATCTATCTTTCCACTCGCCCTGACAATCGCATGGGAAGTGAAGAGTACTGGGATATGGCCGAAGGCGCTTTGGCTGAAGCCTTAAAGACTTTGAATTTGCCATTCACGATCAATCCGGGCGACGGTGCTTTCTACGGACCGAAGTTGGATATCATGTTTGTCGATGCTTTGAACCGCCCTTGGCAGTTGGGGACACTTCAAGTGGACCCGAATCTTCCAGAGGCGTTTAATTTGAAATACACAGGCGAAGACAACAAGGAACACCGTCCGATCATGCTTCACCGTGCGATCTTGGGCTCTTTAGAGCGCTTTATCGGTGTTTACATCGAGCATACGGCGGGACACTTGCCTCCATGGTTGTGCCCAACTCAAGTGGCGATTTTGAACGTCACAGACCGTGTAAATACGTTCTGTGAAGATTTAATGAAACTTCTCAAAGAGCATAAAGTTCGTGTTGAATTTGACCGCCGTAATGAGAAGCTAAACTACAAGATCCGCGAAGCTCAGCTCCAAAAAGTTCCTTACATGGTTATTGTCGGGGATAAAGAAGCCGAGACCAAGACCGTGTCTTTGCGTTTAAGAGATGGCTCTGAACACAAAGGTTTGACTGTGGATCAGTTAATGAAAACAATTTTAGACGACATTAGTACAAGAAAGTTGCAATCTTCACTTGCGAAGGCTGCGACTGTAACTGAAAGTCAGCCATAGGCTGGGAGGTTCCCATTAGCAAGTTCGAAGGTAATTTTAGAGGCGGTGGTCGTTTTGATCGCAACAAGAAAGACTCTAAAGACTCTTTAAGAGTAAACCGTGAGATTCGTGCCCAACAAATCCGTGTTATCGACGACGAAGGTAACATGTTGGGGGTGATGACTGTTCCTGAGGCGTTACGTATTGCTGAAGATAGAGGCCTCGATCTTCTAGAGATTGCTCCAACAGCTTCTCCTCCTACTTGTAAAATCATGGATTACGGCAAGTGGAAGTACGAAAATAAAAAGAAAGCCACGGCCGCTCGTAAAAAACAAACTGTCGTGACGATCAAAGAGATCCAAATGCGTCCACGCACGGATCAACATGACTTTGAAACAAAGATGAACCACGCCCGCCGTTTCCTTTTGGACGGCGACAAGGTGAAAGTCTCTTTGCGTTTCATGGGGCGTGAGATGGCCCATCAAGAGTTGGGTATGGAAGTGATGCAGAAGTGTATCGCCTTCGTAAACGATCTTGCGATGGTTGAGTCTCAACCAAAAATGGAAGGTAAGAACATGTTCTTAATGTTGGGCCCAGACCCACTTAAGATCAAAGAATACCAAAAACTTCACCCTAATAAGTCGAAGCAAGACACCAAAGAACTTGCCGACCTAGAAGAAGTCGAAGAAGAAGACGAAGACTAAAAAAAGGAGCCCACAAGGCTCCTTTTTTTGAAGGTGCCTGCTTCTTTTCTGCAACCCACCGTGTAAATCCGAATTTTTCCAAAAGGTGCCAGGGGATATTTTCCAACCGTCGCGCGTTCAACGCGGATAGGTTGAAAAATATCCCCTGGCACCTTTTTGGTTTTTAACACTGCCGGATTTCCAGCAGCGGGTGAATCGGCGGCAGCAGGGGCTGTCGGGCCCTCGTCAGGTCTAGCTTCGTCTGTTGTTTTATTCGATTAGGCACCCCGTTTCCGACGGCACAGCCAGTGCAATCTTCTTTTGTTGTGAGTTCAACAAAACAACAAAAGGGGACTTTATGAAAATCAAATCTAAAATCTTAACTCTGGCACTTCTTGGAATTCTTGGCACGGTGACTTTCGCAGCGAAACCGGCCAAAGCGGATATTCTGCCTTTACCGACGGTGAATCTTTCTAACAAATCCGTTTGGATCACTGTTTATAGCCTCATAACACACCAGCAGCTCGACTGGGGTTGTCTGCCAGCGCAAAGTCAGCGTGGGTGGTGGAGTGGAAACTACGTGGTCCTTGTTCCTTACTACGTTCGTGGTGAAGTGAAAGAAAACGCCGATTGCAGTGGCAGAACAATTGGTGACAATGGAACACAGATTCAGCTTCCCAGCGTCGCATGGATCGATCAGAACTTTAATTGGCATACAACTCCAACACCACCGACCTCTCACGAAGCAGACTCCCAATACCTGGACGCAGAATAGAAAAAAACAAAAGGTGCCAGGGGATATTTTCTAACCAAACCGCGTTGAACGCGTGACAGTTGGAAAATATCCCCTGGCACCTTTTGGCTTTCCGTCTTATTTATGTGGGATGGAAAAATGGATTCTTTATCACAACCCGAAGTGCAGTAAAAGTCGTGAGGCTTTAGCTCTGTTGCAATCTCAATCGACGGCTTTTGAAGTCGTTGAGTATCTTAAAAATCCACCCGACGAAAAAGAATTGCGTACGATTGTCGCGAAACTTCAGGGTCCTCTTTCGGCACTTGTTCGCATGAAAGAAGAAGAATTTCAATCAGCTCCTTTTGATGTCGAGTCTGAAGACGTCGTAATTCAAAAAATTCTGCAGCAACCGAAGTTGCTCGAGCGACCGCTGTTGTTGACTCAAGATGCCGCAGTGATAGGACGTCCGCTTGAAAATATCGAAGCCGAAATTAAAAGAGCGGGCAAATAAATGAAAGCCGTCGTACAAAGAGTTTTGAATGCTTCAGTCACGGTGGATGGAAAACTGATTTCTTCCATCGACAAAGGCTTTCTGACTTTGTTAGGTGTAGCGAAAGGCGATACTGAAGAGCAACTGCAAAAGCTCATCAACAAGATCATTGCTCTGCGCGTGTTCCCTGATGAAAACGGCAAAATGAATCTGTCACTCAAAGATGTTGGCGGCCAGCATTTGATTGTTTCGCAATTCACCTTGTTAGGTGATGCCTCAAAAGGGAATCGTCCCAGCTTTATCAATGCAGAGGCACCTGAAATCGCAAACGCCCTGTATGAAAAAGCTCTCGAGCTCAGTCAGGCGCAAGGAGTACCTACTCACGGTGGGGTCTTTGGTGGCGATATGAAAGTCGGTCTGACGAATGACGGTCCCGTCACTTTACTTCTAGAAGTCTAAGTTATTTCTGCGAAGTGAGTTTCCAGCTCCATACACTATCGCTGAAACTCACGGTCACGGAATTTTCTTTCAAAAGTTTTCTAATTTCTTTCAAAGCAGATGTTCGCTGAGCGTCCGAAATGTGAAGCAGACGCAGTAGTTCGTTGAGCTTCTTTCCTTTTCCTATTTGTATTTCTTTTCGCAAGCTTTCAAAATTAAGTGTGATGAATTGGCGTACTTCCAAAGCTTGTTGAGAGCTCAAGTCCGCCACTTTCACAGGATGAATATTCACGACGTATTTTTGAGGAGACAGCTCGTAAATCGCGCCTGTACTGTAATCGACAGCGTAGCCAATAAAGAGGCCCGCTAAAAGATTCCAGTAAAATAGGTCTGTGGTTTTGGTGGGAAGTGTGACGGTTTGAGAGTGAAATCCATCTTTTTCAATAGTGAGGACAGGGTTTTTACTTTTAGGTACTTGGCCTGAAAACGGTGTTACACCAATCTTCTTTCCATTGTAGATAACATTGGCGGACTCAATATTGGAATTCACTTTGAGCTCTTGTTGAGTGCCGCGCAAGATGGTAGCGCAACCTGTAGATGCCAGCAAAACCGCTAGGGACAAGTGTTTTATAATGAGCTTGTTCAAGAGTCTCCTCCAAATAAAAACGTTCCAGTGTTTAAAGGATTTCGTGAAAACAAAATCAGTATATAATTTTGTTGTGCCAGCTTCAATGAACGTCACAGAAAAAAGTTGGACATTAAATTCACCTGCATTTAGTCTTAAATTGAGAATTGTTTTTGGCACTTTGTTTCGGAACTTTCATGTAAAGAGGTGACAACTCATGCTCCGCTTTCGGTACGTTTTTATAACAGCGGTGTTCTTCAGTGTGCAGGCTTTCGCGCAACTGATCCCAACTCCATTTTGGACAGAAAAAGAAAAAGGCCCGGTGAGTTTCGCATTCGCTGATGTTGCGGGCGTGAATCCGTCTACAATGGTTGTCTCGGATTCAATCACGTTGGCGGGATACGGCGGAACTTATAATGCCACTTGCAGTGGTTGCGAAATCGAACGCAATGGCAACGGAACTTGGAGCACTTCTGTTTCTGGGTTTAATATGGGCGACACCATCCGTATTCGTCTGACCTCCAGTGCGTCGCTCAGCGGGACCGCTACGGGAACGGTCACAGTCGGAGAAACAGTGGCGGGGGCTTGGACAGTAACAACTCGTCATCCGTATCCATGCGCCACGGCGGAATGGGGAAGCATTCCTCACGGAAGTTCGGTAACAGCGTATTCGGCGTCAACCTCGAACGCGTGCGCAAGTATATCTGAGTCGCGCACTTGCACCGACGGAAGTTTGAGTGGCACCTATACTTTCAACGTGTGCAATAATAATTGTAACGTGGCGCCTTGGGGCTGGGTTGCTCATGGAGCAGGAGTCACCGCTTATCAAACCGTCACCGCAAATTCTTGCGCGGCGGTGGCTGAAACCCGTACGTGTAATAACGGAACTCTAAGTGGTTCTTACACAAATGCCAATTGCAGTAATAACTGCAATGTCAGTCCTTGGGGATGGGTCACTCATGGGAACTCTGTCACGGCCTATGCTTCAGCCACTTCCAATTCCTGCGCTGGAGTTGCACAAACTCGAACTTGCAGTAATGGAACTTTGGCGGGAACTTACGCTTATGGAACTTGTAATAACAATTGCAATGTCAGTCCTTGGGGTTGGATCGCGCACGGCACATCAGTCACCGCGTACGCGGGGCCCACAGGGCCTTGTGTTTCGCAAAGTCGCAGTTGCAGCAACGGTTCGTTAAGTGGCAGTTACACCTACGCCGGCTGTACGGCTTGCAACGCCGCCAGCAACACGACCAATATGTGTGCTGGGTATACGTATGATGCGGGCGGAGCGTGTATTTCAGCGGCGGGATATTGCGCTTCAGGCAGTGGCACCTGCGTGATTTCATATTACTACGGCACGGGAAGTGGATCGTACTGTGGCGACGCTTACGGTCCGGGGCCTCAACCTTATTACTTGCTTCAGTGTTATTAAAATTATGTGGAAGATATCGATCGCATCCTTTTTATTAGCGGGTTGCGCTCCTTCCACGGAAGAGCTGAAAAAAGTTTTTGCTGAAAATCCAGATATCGTTTTTACGGCGATTGAAAAAGATCCCGAGCGTTTTGTAGATCTGACGAAGCAGGCAATCAACCCTGATTATCGTCAGCGCCAAAAGGAAAGCGCCCAAGAAAATGAGCGTCTGAAAAAAGCCGAGGCTCCCATCGTTGATGAAAAGCGTATTTCCTTGGGGCCTAAAAATGCCGCGGTCACCATCATTATTTTTTCGGATTTTTTAACATGTTACAAGTGCCCGCAAGCGGAAGAAGGAGCACTGCAAATGCTACAGCGATTTCCGAACCAGGTGCGTATCGTCTATCGCCACCTTCCTGCTTCGCGAGGTAAAGACGCCATTCAAGCCGCGGAATACGTAGAGGCGATAGGGCGGCAAGATTTCAAAATGGTCGCTCTTTTTCGCGAGCGTGTTTTCGCTAATCACGGACGCGTTCGTAACGAAGGCGAAGCTTACTTTAAAAGCCTCACTAGAAAGCTAGATGTGGATATGGCTCGACTCCATTCGGACTTGGCAGAAATCCGACAAGAAAAGCTCGTTAAAAAAGATATCGATGAAGCGGCAAAACAAGGAGCTAAAACGCCTCCGTTTTTTGTTGTCAACGGAGTGGGTGTCTCTGGGAAAGCAGCCCCATTAGAAAATCTGATTAACAAAATCCTTTCTCAAGAAAAGAAAAAGGGGGACCTGTGAAGATTCCATTGATGACAGCATTTTTCTTGCTAAGTTCAACAGCGCAGGCCACGGTCAATGGTCCGGCAGAGATGGGCGTCTACGTAGGTAAGACCGACAAAAATGCGCCCTGTGAATTGGAGATATCCCGAGTTTATCGCGAAGGAACTATCGAGAGTATTTTCACCTTGCGTCTTTCCGCAAAAGTAAATGGCGAAAACTTTGTTCTTGCGGTTCCTCCTGAGCTTAAAGAGGAAAGTGGCGAAGTTCTTAATAGTCATAAATTTGTCGGACTTAATCCATCCACCACGGGCGCTCGGGCACTTGTCGTAAAATTTGAAAGAGACCCTAAAAGCAAAGCTTATCTCGATGAATATATTTTATTAGATCATCAACCCCGTTCAGGTCGCGCCGTGAAATCTGTGGCAACGGGTTGTTACGGGTTGAAACTTCGTAAATAGGAAACAAGCAGAGTGTTAAAAAGTTTCTTCGTTCTTTTAATCATGTTCGGTGTAAGTTCTGCGCAAGCCAGAGCTTTCAATGTGACATTGTTAGGAACAGGGAACCCGTGGCCAAGGCCTGAGCGTATGGGGCCAGCAGTGGTCGTAAAAGTGGGTGAGGAGTCGTTTCTTTTTGATGTTGGACGAGGTGCTTATCTCCAGTTGCATAAAGCAGGAATCGCGACAAAAAGCCTTCGTCACATTTTTCTCACTCATCTTCACTCGGACCACACCGTAGGACTGCCTGATTTATGGTTAAGTTCTTCTCTTGTAAGCCGAGGCCTGGAAGCTTGGGAGATCTCGGGTCCTCAGGGGACAAAGAGTTTTATTTCCTACATGCAAAAAGCATTTTCTGCGGATACTGAAACTCGTATCCGCGAAGATAAAACGCCTCAGGTGAAATTCAAAATCAATGTCCACGAAATCACGGAAGGTCTTGTTTATAATAAAAATGGAATAAAGATCACGGCCTTTAAAGTCGAGCACGGACCGATTGGTGAGGCCTTCGGATATCGCATCGATGCCGAAGGAAAGTCTGTCGTAATTTCCGGAGACACCGTCTATAGCGAAAATCTTATTAAGCACTCAAAGGGTGTGGATCTTTTAATTCACGAAGTGGCGTACTTTACTGGTGTGGAAGTGAAATCATCCCCGGTTTTAAGTCATCACACTCTTCCAGATCAGGCGGGCCGGGTGTTTTCGCAGGTGAAACCTGGCAAGGCCGTTTACACTCATATTGTTGTTTCTAAAGATATCACTCCAGAAAAACTGATTGAACTGACTAGGAAGACATACCAAGGACCGCTCGTCGTCGGTGAAGATCTTATGTTTTTTGAGTTGAACAAGTAAAGCTAAAGCACGTTGCAGGGATGGTGAGAAATGAAACTCTTAGTTATCGCATTGGTCGTAAACGTATTCTTTGCAGTTCCATCGAAGGCGCAAACCGGGAAGCCTGCGGTGACTCCGCGACAGGCGCTTTTAAGCCGTCATATGCAAAAGCTAGATCCTTCGCAAATGGAAATGAATGGAATTCGTCTGAAGGATTACGAAGGCTTTGAAAAAAACTGGAAGTTTGTCACGGTAAGATATCGAAAAGATTCGACAGAGATGCGTTACACCTACGCAAACGATCTTGCATGGAAAGCTTTGACGAGTGGAGAAAAATATCCAGACGGAGCCGTTTTTGCCAAGATTGGAGTGATCACCGAAGAGGATCCTTCTTTTGCAAGTTCCGTGGTTCCCATGGGAGCCATCCGCTATCAATTCATGGTTCGCGACGAAAAAAAATGTAAACATACGGACGGATGGTGTTACGCCCTATTTGGTGGCCTGGGTGTTGCGCTTACAAATGATGTGAAAACGGAAGAAATGGCCTGCGCTGCCTGTCACAAAATTGTTCCAGAAAGACAGTACGTTTTTTCTCAAGTAGCACCACTGACTTCTTATATGAAGCAAGTACAGGAAAAAGCCGCCAAAGCTATGGAGGCCATTCTGCCTCCAGTGCCGGTGGATCAAAAAGCCGTACAATTCAAAACAATTTCTGCCAGTGACCTTCCCGAGGATGCACAGCGCTTTTTAAGTTCAAAACAAAAAAAGGTTCGTGACTTAGTGGGGCCACTCAAAGAGTCGGCGTTCGAGGGCACCTTGAATGAAATGCTTCCGAATTTGATCAAAGAAGCACTGGCGACAAACCAGCCAGCCATTTTTACAACGACGGATCAAAAGTATTTCACGATGGCATTTCCTGACCATCAAAGAAAAACGCCGTGTAACGACGGAATGCACCCGATCGCTTTTGTCGAAACGGTGTGGGGCTCGCCAAGTCGCCGTATTAACTTAAATGTCGGCTGCTACGGCAAGTAGAGGTGATTATGAAGTACGTTTTAGCTTTCACTCTTCTTTTTGGGGCCTCTTTTTCTTTCGGCACACCTAAGACCGAAAAAGAGGCTATCCAGTACGCGACAGTAATCATGGATGGTTTCCATATTAAGAAGATCTATACTTCGATGACGGGGCCCCTTAAAGAAAAAGGCGTCGCGCTGACGCCCGAAGATAAATTCGCTTCGATCTGGGTGAAAAGCATGTCGGTCGATATCTTCAACGAGAAAGGCCAAAAGGAATCCGAAGAGTATCTCTGTCATGCATGGGTGACAATTCCGACGCCGATGAATGAAGAAAAGTATGGCCGAGTCTCTGGCATGCTGACAATTTCGCAAGGCATGCCTGAAATGGAATTTCCTCCAGGGTACGCGATGAAAATGGCGAAAGTGATCGATTCGCAAGTCAATGTGCTTGTTCAAGCTCTGAACAACGTCGAAACGAAAATCGATAAAAAGCTGATTTATAGAATTAAGATTGGCTACATTGATGACAAAGATGCGCAAGCCTTAGGAATAAAGCAGCTCTACGGTGACAGTTTCGCGACTCAGGTGCCCCCAGAAAAAAGACACAGGCCTCCGTCAAAGCCTGAACGTTTAGGCGAGGACCCCCATAAAGGCCACAGCATGACTGGTATGGGCGGTGCTGACCCCGTGCACTTCATCGTGCCGCCCGGTAAGCACGAGTATCGCTGGCCTCTTTCTCAAGACATGGTCTCAATACGAAACAACGGTGTGATTCGCTTGATCAAGCTTCATCTGCATCCCTATGGAGAGTCCGTGGCGCTTTATGATAAGACCGCTAAAAAGTTCGTATGGAAGGGGACGGCGACCCAAGATCCGAAGCGGGCGGTTCTCTTAAAGACCGAAAGTTATTCCAGCACAGAAGGTATTAAGCTGAATAACCAGCACAGCTACGAAGTAGTCACTACGTATAACAACACCAGCAAGCAAACTGTCGACGGTATGGGAGTGCTCAGAGTTTACTACGGACTAAAGTAGGTTTTCAAAAACGCCGATAAGTTCAATATGAAAACTTGGATCTTACTCGGTACGTTTTTGATGATGATCTTGTCCGGCTGTGGAGCTGTCGACGCCGAATTTTTTGGTCCTTCCGAAAAAGTGAAGTTAGATCCTCGCAATGTCACTGGATTTGCGGCCACCCCATACAATGTGGCTTACACTGCAGATGGCGAGTACTGGATTGAAGGCTCCGGGGGAGCTCTGGTTGGAGAGGTTCGCGTTGAGTCTACGTCACACCGGATCTCAGTCAGTCGCCAAGGTACAATGATGAGTCTGCGTAGACCGGCGGCGTTTCATGCAATGGCACCGTAAGAAAAAGAATTCGATCTCCGCGCGAACGAAGAATTTGTGGTGCTCATGAAGGCTCAGGGTCCTCGTGGTTCAGAGACCTTTTTAGAGGCCTCATTTCCCTCTGAAATCATGCGTGTTGACGGAAAGTATTTTCGCTCCTCACAGCTCTATTATTTCTATTTAAAAAGCCGTTAAAATGTCTCATCCTGAGTGCTCAATCAGGTTCTCAGGCACCTCGGCATCTTTAGAAATCCGAAAATAATTCCGAAAAGTAGAGCATGGGACAATTCGGTACGTTTCTATTTTTCAGTCTGTCCTTCCTTCTGGTACAGCCTTCGCTGGCAGCCTCGTCGCTGACATATCAAGGCCGCATCATCAAAAAGGATGGAACTCCTGTTTCCACTCAAAACGTGGTTTTCACCATAAATCTATACAGCCCCGGTTCTGAAAACTGTTTGATCTTTCAAGAGACACATACATTGGACATGCGAAACTCTGATGGGATTTTTTCTCTAGAAATCGGCAAAGGGACCCGAGCCGGAGCGGCGGTTGACGGGGGATTTTCATTAAGCCAGATTTTGTCGAACAAAGCCGCAACGATAGGTCCATTTCCTTCTTGCGCCAGTGGAAGTGATTTCGTACCAGGGCCCCTGCAAACGCGTAAGCTCGTTATCAACTTCAACGATGGTTCCGGTGCTCAAACCATTCAATCACAGAATATTTCGCAAGTTCCGTACTCTGTAGAATCACAACAGGTCGGAGGATATAAATCGGAAAACCTCCTGCGCGTAGACGGCGGAACCGCGACACCGATGACACAGACTCAAGCCAACGAGTTGTTAGCGTTGATTAGCGGGACCTCGACTCAATATTCTAAAGCCGGCACTTTAGGTGGTATCACGATTCCTAATCCCGCGTCACTGACTCCCGGAGAGTCTTTGCGTTGGAACGGGACGGGGTGGGAAACTTTTGTGCCTGGAGAATCCGGAGTGGTGATCGCCAATATCACCAGTAGCAATAGTTACCTCACGGCAACGACGTCTTCCGGAAGTACGACGTTGACTCTCAACGTGGGCACCACTGCCAACACAGTCGCGGCAGGTAATGATTTACGAATCGTGAATGCCTTTCAAAGTACGGCATCCTTGGGAGGAGATCTGAGCGGCACTTTGCCGAACCCGACAGTTGCAAAACTTCAAGGTCGAAATGTCGCATCGACAATTCCAGCGCTGGGATCTTTTTTAAAATGGGATCAAGCCACGACGACCTGGGTTTCCACGCCTTTACCAGATTGTGCCATTAATGAAACTCTGACTTTCAATACGGTGACGGATATTTATGAGTGCTCTGCGATTGGGTTGAATGCGAATCAGATTACCGCGGGAGCACTTCCGATTCTTCGCGGTGGTACAGGGCTTTCAACGACGCCAACCGATGGTCAATTGCTTATCGGAAATGGCAGTGGCTACACGCTAGCTGCGCTGACTGCCGGAGATAATATCTCTATCACTAACGGAGCGGGAAGTATCGAGATTGATCTTGCTGGTCCTATTGCAGACTCAAAGCTCGACACAATCACAACCGCAGGAAAAGTTTCTGGAAGTGCCATCACATCCGGCACTATCAGTGGAACAACTGCAATCAACACCTCAGGCAATATTCACACCTCAGGGCGCATGATTGCTTCAGATACTTCTACGACGACAGCAAAGCTTGAGGTGTCGGGGCAAGTTCTGTCGAAGGTGTTCAACGCCGGTAACAGCACTTCCATCGATTGGAATAACGGAAACGTTCAGTACACATCCGCTGATTGTGGCGCCTTCACGTTTTCAAACATGTTTGAAGGCGGATCTTATACTTTGATTGTCACGGGAGCAGGAGGAGGTTCGTGTTCGTTCTCTCAAGCTGCGCCGGATTCATTATCGGCGGGCGCATTCAAGGCCGTTCCCGCGGGGCCAACAGCGCAATCGGGAAGATCAACAGTCATCACATTCTTAAGAGCCGGGAACACTGTCTATACGACGTGGATCACTGGTTATTAAAACGAAAGAAGCCGCTGAGTAGCGGCATTTTATTTCAGTCTTAGAAGAAAACTAATTCTTTAAAGTTAGTGGAACAAGGTCCACCGAGAATCGAGCGCCTTCGACATATTGGTAGTCGATATCTCCAGAAAGAACGATCGAGTTGTCTTCTGGGTTGTACAACCAGCCACCTTTTGCTTTTTGCGGGATGACTTGTTTACCGTAACGAACACGCACCATCAGCTGACCGTTTTTATCAGCGCGCGGACGTTGGCTTAAGAAGATCTCTTTCGACAAAGTCTTCACCGTGATGTCGGAACCGATTTGAGCCAACTCGTCACCGAACTTAGGGCTGACGATGCTCATGATGTGTTTTGCGCGAATTTGTTCTGGAGTTCCTTCGTTCGGATTTGCCGCCACAATCAATTGTTCTAAACGTGCAGGACCGAAACCAGTACACTTGCCATTGTTCTTCGGAGTTTTTTGATTCATATCGAAGCACTCAGGATGATACTTCGGATGAATACGCAAATCCCAGTCTTTGTACGTGTCAGGATCTTGAGGACGCACAAGAACACCGTAGACTGCGACTTTTTCAGTGCGGCCGCCTTTAAAGTCGATCAGTTTTTGCGCCATCTCTTCTGGATTCAGATTTTTAGAAGAATCGTCAGCATCCGTCAAAAGAACCACAACAAGTTGTGCTTCCTTACGGAAGAATCCTTCGTTAGCAGCGCCACGGCCGGTCTTTTCCAAAGCTGCCGCTAAAGGAGAGAACAGCTCTTCAAACTCAGGGCCGCCTTGAGCATACGGAGTCACACCGATATTCAAAGTGGAAGCAATCAATTTGCTGTTATTGTCAGATTTAGCCACGAAACGACGGCTTTGCGATGTCTGGCCTTGAGTGTTCTTAATGTAACGAAGATCACCAATTTGGTAGATATCTTTTTTAGTTTGTGCATAACGATCTGAACTGTCCCACACAGAAATAACCCCGATGTGGTAGTCGATCATTTTATTTTTTAAAATACCCGCAGTAAAACGGTCGATGTTGCGCAAAAGATTGTCTTGCGCCGTCTTCATACTGTCAGAGTTGTCTGTCACAAAAAGAATGTCCACTTCAGGATTGAAGTCAAATTGGCTTTGACCACCATCTTCTGTGATCCACTCAAAAGTTTGAGCCGGGATCTGGTCATACTGAGGGATTTGAACCTGTTCCTCAACCAAAGGTCTTTCAACTCTTAAAGTTGCAGACTCTGGACTGCAGGCAGAGACCAACATAAATGCTGTAAAATAAATTGCTACGATAACGAGGTTTCTCACATTTTCCTCCTGATCCCTTTGGCGCAAGTTTTTGCAGCCACTTCGAACTTATCTAGTTCGTCGATCCAAGGTCTTCCGTCGTCCATAAATACCAGCTTGTCGTCGCCAACTTTTTCAAATTGGTTTTTCTTATACATGCTGTCAGCTAACTCCATATCCGTGTGAACACGTTGGATGGCTTCAACCTCAACTAGGTTGAGCTTTTGAATGACGTTGAAGTTTTCGTTTGTTTCTTCTTGAGCTAATTCTTGAACACGTTTTTTCAAAGCCAAGAAGCTTTGCGTGTTTGTTTTTTCTAGTTGATCCTTAGCACGAACAGAATCAGCCAAAGCAATCGCTCTTTCTGAAGCTTTGAAACGCAAAGCCTGCTTTTGGAATTCCACGTCTTTATAGATCAACAGTGGAAGACGTTGAACAGCGTCACCCATATCGTCCAAAGTTAAAGGAAACTTGTCGGCCTTTTTCAAAACTTGAGTCAAAGCATCGTTCCAACCGGTTTTAGCCAACTGTTGAACTTCCATAATACGGTTTTTTTGTTTTTCTTTAAAAATTTGGTGAGTTTCAAAAACACCTTTGTAATCACAGATCTTTAATTGAGTTAAAGACTGTAATAAGAAAGCCTCTGAATTAGAAATCTCAGCAAATTGAGGGGCTAGCAAAGTCTTAGTTTGCGCCAAAGCTTTCTCGTAATCTTCCTGACGGAAATAAGCCCAACCTTTTTCCTCTACCGCTGACAACCAGTATGTGTTGCCACGAGGAATTTCATTGTAAGTGCGAATAGCCTGTTCAAATTGACCTTTTGTGAAAAGCTTACGGCCTTCCGCAAGTGCACTCTTGTTATCGCAATCACTGCAAGTACCTAAAGCTTTTTTCTCAAGGTCTGAAGTGCTAAATGGGACATTCTTTTTAGCGGCTTTGTCGGACCAAGTTTGCACCCAGTCTTTAACCGACACGCGATTCTGAGCCAGAGCTTGCGTCGACAAGCCCAGGCTTAGAACCGCCATTGTGCTAAGAGCGACGAAAGACTTCATCATAAAATCCATCCAAGTCCAAGAGATCCAGTTACAACATCGAGCTTACGAGCTCCCGTTGCAATTTGGTCTTCATAAGTTTGGTAACGAATCTCAGCGCGAGCGGAAACGTGTTTCGTAATCCACGCCCCCAAACCCAAACCACCAGTCATAACCGATGTCGAACCGCTAGAAAGAGTGATCGAACCGCCACCTGCTAAAAGATAAAGGTCAAACTGAGTCACACCCATATCATAGAAGCTTGTCTTACCGTAAACAGGGTACCAATTCACAACGGCAATTGTAGAGTTCAACGGGTAGTCGATGTCTACAGGAAGGGCGCGACCGCCAGCTTGTTCAGCCGCTTTCGCATCGTCATAGATACGCTGACCTTCTGAAGTCAGACTGTTACCGAAATCATAATAACGAACGCCCAAAGACCAGCGAGGAGTGATGTGGTAATCCACTTGAGCACCCAAGGCTTGAGTTTTAACGTAAGCATCACCACCGAAGACAGAACCGTAAGAAAGACCGAACTCCAAAGTATTGCGGCGATCTACGATGCGCTCTTGAACGATTCGAGAACGGCTAGTGGATTTAACTTTTTCAGCCATCTCCATCAATTCTCTGTTACCACCTAAAGTGTCGATGTCCTCATTGGCGTTAATTTGTTTTGCTGAAGACTTCGTAGAAGCTGCGAAAGTCGAAGTTGCCGTCAAAGAAATCGCAAGGAAGGCGATTGTTAGTAAATTCATAGTTTTCATTGTGCAGCCTCCGTAGCGCAAAGTTTTTTGTCTTCAGTTGAAGCCACTACTTTAAGCTTATAAGGGGTAACGTCCGAATTTCTGCCGTTAATAACAGCTTGAGCATTCATTGTGATTTCGCCGTTTAATTGCTCTGACTTCGCGTCACAAGGAACAGTCCAAGTCAAAGAGCACTCTTGCTTCGCCGCTGTCGTGGCTGAATTCTTACATTCAACAACGGGAGTACCAGGCAAAGTAGATACGGCAGATTCAACTTTCACCAACGCTTGGTTATCCGCAGAAGACACCGCAAATTTAAGATTTACAGATTGACCTGGACTCACCACCAAACCTTGTTGTCCCAAACCTGAAAGGTCAAAGCGGGGAGCCTGGATGGCTTTTGTGTAGCGAACTTTAACCTGAGTCAAAGATTCAGGTGTCGAAAGGCCGTAGGGGCTGTAAACTTTAAAGCTCAAGCGAACACGCGTTCCATCGGCAGAAGCCATGATCGCGCCATCTTTAGCAAGCTGAGGTTGAACAGAGATATTTTTAGTATCAAAGATCAAAGTGAACTTCCAATTAGAGTCACCAAGATATTCAGCGTCTTTTTTATTCAAATCAGCAACGACGTAACGAGCTCCATCCAATTCAAGGAAGCTGTTACCAGCCGTGTAGCTGACGCCATCATAGCTCACAACCAAACGTGGTTTTTGTGGAGCTTTATTGTCGATACCAGGGATTTTCACTGTCACAGTGAAAGGAACTAACGACCCTTCATTCACTTCTGAATTTAAGCCTGTCACCGTCAAACCTGATGGAGCTTCCTGATTGCGGAATAGGAAGATATTAAATTCTTTTTCGCGAACAAGACCTTTTAATTTGTCAGCTTCTGCTTGGGTGTTGGCTTTAGAAACCTCAGCGACAACTTTAGCAGTATAGCTTTTCATAGCCGCATTTGCAGGAACCGTGTAAAGAGCTGGATTCCAAGTTAAGATATAAAGATCTTTTTCTTGCGTGGATTTTTCCAAGCGAGCACCTTCAGGCAAGCCTTGCGCTGACAATTTAATCTCAATACCCGGCACTAGGACACGCGCGCGGATTTTAAACTGAGCTTGTTGACCTTCATTGAAAGTCATTTGTGCGTCTGGAGTAATAACAATGAATTTCTCGTCGATCGTCGATTCTTCTTTTACAACCAGAACCGGTTTTTCAACCACCACTGTTTTTGTGATCTCACGAGGTTTGTCAGGACCTTGCTGAGTTTGAACCTTTGCGTTCTCGCGCATAGTCGCAAGACCTGGAGCCGGATCTTTTTGATATTCGCCACAAGCAGCGGTGAAGAGGCTTAGAGCGATAACGGGGATTAGGGTAGGCATGTGTTTCATTGTCATCTCCTCTTATCGAGCGCTCACGCGAGTCAGTTCAAATGGATAAAGCACGTCGACGTTAACTTGTCCTACAGGACGAGGGAATTGCCATGTTTTCATTCTTTGCAGCATGCAGCTTTCAACCATGCGCGAACCTAAAGAAGATTCCGCCACTTTAGCTGTTGTGATGCGACCGGAAGCACCGATCACGAAGCTCACTGCCACGCGACCACCGATAGACGGTTGAGCTTGCAAGCCTTTTTCGTAACAGTAAGTGATTTGACCTTTGTTACGATTGATAACCGCGATGATTTGGTCTTGGTCTAAACCACCTTCAACCGAAACTTCTTCATCCAGCGGCAAACTCACTGCTGAAGTACCACCGACCAAAGAGATTTTTCCGTAACCAGCGCGACCGCCACCAGAACCACGAGTTCCGTAACCGCCAGCACCTTGAGCACGAGCACCTTCACCTGCAGAGCCCGCGATAAGACCGTTGCCAGTCATATAACCACGAGCACCACCACGGCCGGCGTTACCGATACCACCGCCACCAGCACCTGTGCCAGCAGCGCGAATGTTTTTAAGAGATTGCATATCCAAGCCTTCAGCGCCTTTGTGGCCGGTTTTCAAACCACCCAAGGCAGCTAAGGCGCCAACACGGCGAACGTCACGTGCTTTAGCCGTGTTGACTTTGTAGGGCTTTGTTTTCAATTTTTGAGCAACCGGGCGATAGATTTTGTTGCTCTTTTGGATTTTCGTCTTAGAAACCTTTACTGTCGGACGAGCTTGAGGCTGAGGTTTCACGACTTCTTCTTGGGGAAGCATGATTGTCACAAGAGGTGGCTCTTGAGTTTTCATGAAATAGTTTGTGTAAATCCAAGAACCCAAAAGCAGCAAGAAGATCGCCGCTAAGTGAGTTGCGGTGGTTTTTTGCAAGATAGTTTTAAGCTGCTCTTCGTCGTTTTCTTCAGGAAGGGTGTGAGTCGGGCTGTTTTTTACGGCCGCACTCGGGAACGCTCTTAAGCGTCCCAAACCTTGCAATTCAAAACCTTCTTCAGAAAGTTCGGAGATATCAATTTGTTTTAAAAGAGTGTAAGCAATTTTATTGTCATCAAGAGCTTGAAGGTCGGCAAACGCTTCAATACGGCGACTTTCTTTCAGGTACACAAGATTCATCGTTGTCGCTTGTACCGCGAAAGTGCGAACCTTTTGCCCCATTGTGTTTTCAAGAATCAGAAGTTTCGCTGCGCTCATATGTCTTTCTGCCTTCTAGTTACGTTCAGTTTCTTTTGCCTGACGATCGTTAAAGTGCGTTCGTCCTTTCAAAAGATCTTCCAACAGTTTATCGTTTTCGACCGTCGCTGCCGTACCCATTGAACTTTGGTACTTACCTCTCAGGGTGGAACCGTTAAATCTAAACGAGGTTCCTAGCTGAGATTTTTTAGCTGCGGGCTTCACAGATTTTCCATCTTTTCCCGCGGCCACTGACACTTCGGTCGTTAACAGAGATAGCAAAACCAGGGCCAAAGAAATTACTGATTTCATAAGCTTTTTCCCTTCTGAAGATGGCTTATACGCGCTTCCAAGTAAGAAGGCATAAGGGGATGGCCAATTTTCGTCTCGATCAGTTTCAAATTTTCAATTTCACGGATGTTTGCAGGGTCATCTGCAACAGATTTGCGGGCAGACACTAAATCACGTGACGAAAATGGTCTCTCGTCCATAGCGTCTTCTAAAGCGGACTTCATAGCGCCCTTACCCGGGATCTGGTTTAACAATGTCAATTCACGCGCTAACAAAGGACGAAGTTCCGCACGGGCCGTTCTGTAGTCCTTGATAGTTTGCGCCAAAGCCGAGGATTTATTCCAGATTTCCTGTTGCTTTTGCTGAGCCACGCGCGCCTTGTACAGGAACGGTTTGGACTGCGCTTTCAACAAAGCGATGTACTGATTTTGCTCTTGCGGAGTCAAATTCGCTGGCAATGGGAGGCCGGCTAAGTCACGAACCATGCGTTCATTTTCTGAAGACACGAGATTCAAAGACATCATTTGTGCAGTCACGTCTTTCAACGTCAAACTTTCAGCCAATAATTTGTCAGCCTTCTTAAGCAAAGACACGCGTTCCGCAATTGTCTTTTGCAACAGGCGATCTTTACTTGAATTCAACTGATGAGCTGAAATAGAAGCTTTCGCCTGCAGAACCTTTTCGTAAAAATCTTGTTTCTTCACGAAAAGAGGCGCTGATTGTTTGCGAAGCTCTTTCATCTCAAGAACGGACTTCATCGCAGAAGCGTTCTCGGTTTTTGCGTAAACTAATAAAGCCGTTTCATTTAAAAGAGCGGGTCTTTGCTTAAGCTCAGGCGCTTGGGCTTTTAGTTCCTTCACTGGGTTTTCGGAAGTCAAAACTAAGCGGGAACGAATGACCAAAGATCTTTCACCACGAAGACCTGCATCTAAAGATTTGCGGTAGTGTTTAGAGGCATTTAAACCGGCTAAGTCCGCTAGGGTTCCAAGACGGAATTCTTTTTCCTTTTCAGAAATCTTAGATTGCTCCATACGAAGTGCCGTCGCATAGGCATTTCTGAAGTCTAATTTTTTCTCGTAGTAACCAGTCAATTGCTCTAAAGCCGACTCACGCTGAGCTTCCGTCAGTCCAGGAACAGCCATCAACGAAGATAATGCGCCAACATAAACTTTTTCTTCATCTAACTTCTTAGCCAAAACAGCCTGATTGTTAAAGAAAAGAATCTTTTCTTGGTTACTGGCATTTTTAACTTTATCCGAATCAAGACTGTTTAAAGCTTTCTTTAAGTCCGAAGAACTTGATTTAGGATCGTTAGCGACACGTGCTACACGATTCATCAAGGATTTACGAGCAATCCCTTCGAATTCAACTCGAGCAGACGGGAAGATCTCGGCATAATCCCAAGCCAGGTCTTCAAGAACTTTTTCGTTTTTAAGCTGCGCCAATGCATCTAAAGAAAGGTCCGCAGATTTTTTACGAAGATCTGCCGTTCCCGATTTGTCTTTAGCCAAGTCTTCAAAAGACTCCGCCGCATCCGCAAATTTCTTCTGCGTGTAACTGAGGTAAGCTAATTGATATTTCACTTCAAATGACTTCGCATCGCGCGGAGCATACTTTAAATAGTGAAGATAAGCTTCACGTTGCAATTGGGGATTTTTAGATTTTTCTGCCGCAGAAACTTCGTTCAAAAGAGCTTCGTTGCGCTCTTTTTGAGAAAACTGACGGCTTTCACTCACAGTTCGGTAAAGAGCTACAGCAATAGGGAAGTTATTAAGTTCCATAGCCACAGAAGCCCCACGTTGAGTCATTTCCATATCAGAAGGGAAAGTTCTGTTATACGTGATATAAGCGTTCATCAAATCTTGATCCGGCTTCAACTTCTTCGAGCGATGAAGTTCTGTTACATAACGTTTCATCGACTTTTGGATTTCTTCACACTTGTCACCAGAACAGCCCGCTTTTTGTAAAGCCAAAGCGGCTTTAGAAAACTCAGATACTGATTCTGTTGTTTGACCGCGATCATAGTTGATCTGCGCCAACTGGATGGATGCTTCGATACGCTCTTCCTTAGAAAGCGCACTATGAGCCATGTAACGGCTCATGATTTCTTGAGCGGCCTTCTTCTGACCGATACGATCCGTTTCTTTCGCGAAGTATAATAGAAGATCTTTGCGCTTTTCTTCGGGAGTTAAAGATTCAAATTTCGTGATTTCACGGGAAGTCACGTCTTGCTTTGTATAGAACATCGCAAGATCACGTAAAACGTCGGTATGAAAAGGGGCATCGTATTTAGAACCCTCTTCCGTCTGACGAGTGATAGCCGTAGGATCTTTTAAAAGATCTTCTAGTGTTGCGATTGCCGACTTTAAGTTGTCCGTGTTGAAGTCACACCATGCGACGTTGTAGATCGTCAAATAGCGATTTTCCAAGCTCTTATCTTTAAGAGCGATTTGATAGTTTTGTTTGGCTTCAACAAAGCGACCTTTTTGGAAAAGAAGATCGCCAAGTCCCACGTGGGAACGAACCACGATGTCTTTATTGATATTTTTCTTTTTAGCGTCTTTGATGATGTTTTCATAAAGAGCGATGGCTTTATCGACTTGGCCCGCCATCTCGTAAAGATGGGCCAATTGGAAAAGAATAGGGCCGTGCTCATTGAGTTTTACTTCCTGAAGAAGCATTTCATAAATTCTAATAGCCTTTTGACGGTCGTCTTTAGAACCTTTGCAGCCTTCACAGTTGGCTTCCACTTCCAGCATAAAACGAGTGCGCGCGCGCTCGGAAAGAAGATCCGCCAGACGCTGCTGGCTCGCAAGCCATGCCGGATCAGACTTATCTAAAGCCGATAAGACACGTTCCATTTTTTTGATAACGAGATCCTGAGTGCCTGCCGCCATTTTTTCGGCAAATGCCGGAGGAGTACTCAAAATACCGCCTAAAAATGCTCCAAGAACTAGGATATCGTTAAGTGTTTTCATCGTGCTGGTACCACCGCAAATTTCATTTTCTCAAAACCCGATTCAGAACTTGCTCTTAACAAAGGATCCAAATCTTCGTACTTCATCTCTTGGTCAGCCTGAACTAAAAGTTCAACCAACTTTTCTTCTGATCTCGCTTTAAGCTCGGTCAGCTTTTGTCCTAAAGCGCGCACGGGAACGACTTCGTCATTCAGGCGATAAACACCTTTTTGAATTGTCAAAATAGGCGTTTCCTTGTCGATACCGACACTGTGTTCAGCCATCGGCAGGGACATCTTCGCCGGAACTGTCGACTCAATGCCGCTATTTTGAGTTCCGATAAGAAGATAGATCACGATGATCGAAAAAGCGTCGATCAACGAAGTCAAAGGAAGTGCTAAAGCCAAACTGCTTGCCGCACCTTTCTTTTTCTTCATTCCCGGCTTTAGGTTTTGTAAATCACCTAAAGGAGATCTTTTTTTACCAACGTTAGCAAAGGACGATGTTTTCATAAGTCCTACCCAAGTGGGGATAAACCCACACCTTCAAATTGATTCTGTTTCAGCTTGTCCATAATACGAATCACGTCACCGTAAGAGGCTTGTGCTTCAGGACGAACTACGCCTGTTTTAAGATCAGGCCATTTTGCACGCAGAGCTTGAAGTTTTTGTTCAAGCACGGCCCAGTTCACACTGCGACCTGAAGCCTGAATTTGCTCTTCGTGAGTTTTAGCATTGGGCAAATCGCGCAAGGACAGTTGAACTGCACCCTGTGTGTTTACCGTGATCCAAAGGGATGGAGGATTCTTTGCTCCAGCCACAGAGTTATCACCGATCGCTTGGCGCGTATCGATTGTTCCGATCTGAATCCAAACCGCTGTTAGAAGAAGGAAGCAGATAAGAACCGATAAAATGTCCAAGATCGGTAAAATATTAAGTTCAAAGTTCAAATCTTTGTCGTCGCCCGATCCGCCCATCATGCTCATAACTATCTCCCAGAGTTAGCAGGAACTTCTTTAGTTGTAGAAACCGGCTCGTAGTGGAAACCCAATTGGATGAAAAGGTTCAAAGCACCTTTGTTAAGGTCATCCGTCAAACGAGATGCACGGTTTTGCAAAACCGCATACATGATCAAAGCAGGAACTGCCACGATCAAACCGTAAGCTGTTGTATTCATCGCCAAAGAAATACCTTGAGAAAGGATTGTCGCTTTTTCCGCTGGGTTCGCATTTGAGATACCCGCGAAAGAGTGGATCAAACCTGTGATTGTACCTAATAGACCTAATAGAGTGGCAACGTTAGCAAACATCGCCAAGAAACCAATGCGTTTTTCTACACGAGAGTTTTCTTCAAGAAGAACTTCATCCATTTTAAGTTGGATCTCTTCTTTACCGCCCATATCCATTGCCGCTTGAATGCCGGCCGCCGCCACTACGCCCAAGGGTTCTTTAGTGCCCATTTGCAAAGAGCGACGAAGAGCTTTTTCTAAGTTTCCAGAGCGAATATCTTCCGCCAGAACTTTCGAAAGTTCTTTCTGATTTGTTTTACGAGCACCAAAAAGCGCAAAAGCTCTTTCTGCGATGATCGCGATTGAAACGATTTGGGCTGCTAGAATAGTCCACATCCAGATTGCATCTGCTGATGTAAAGCCACGACCTAATGATAATAAGAATTCCATAATAATTTATCCTCCACGGTAAATTCTGAACCCTTAGGAGCAATGAAGGTGCCAGAAGAGGCGTCGAAGTTTTTGACACTTTTCAAAAGTGACAAAATAAGGCTCATGGAACAGCGGGAAGCATTAGTTTTGAGATCGCAGTGAAAAGGACGGAAAAGTTTTTCCTAAATTATTCCTTAGTGATTTTCCTAGATGAAATTCAGATTTTCTGAAGAAGCCAGAATTTATACTTAGTTCACACTAGAGCCGCAAATTGGCGCAAGCTGAAGTGCTTAAGGAGTTTTAAACCAGCAAGCGGGGCGGGCGGAAACTCCCTCCGCGCAAAGGTTGAGTTGCATGTCTTTTCGCTCATAATCCAAAGGGAGCACATCTTTGCACAGAGCTCCGGCAAAAAGAGTGTCCAGGCGACATTGTCGAGAAGGATAGCTATCGGCAATCGTAGTATCACTGACAGTTTTATCGGGAGTGTTAAATGAAATAGGGAAGTCCATCACCATCGTCAGAAAACTAAATCCTGCTAAAGCCGTTCTTTGGCAAAGATACGATTCAGACGTGCGCAACCCCCACACCGAATCACATAAGTTTGTAACACGTTGAGGAATCTCTTTTCCATTTAAGGCCGCTCGATGATCTTCCCCCGCGACCATTTTTCTAAAGCAGACCGCCGTCGAGTAATAATCTGATTGTCCTTCTGAAGTTAAAAGACTCTTGCCGCTTTCATCGATCGGGCCTTCCCACTCAGCGGGAACACTTCTTAACGGGCGACCTCCAAAAAGATGTCCCGCTTCATGACAAAGTGTTAAGGCTAGAGCATCTTCGCTCACACGCGAAGACGTCAGCATCCCCACATCAACACCGATGCCGTACTTTTTTAGTTCGTTGCGCACGGCTTGCGCCGAAACGGTTGTTCGATCCCAATGAATCTCTAGAAAGAATTCTTCCCCTCGGGCTTTGGCGATGGGCTCATAAAGACTTTTAGTTTTCGCGAAAAGAGCTTGCGCTTTTTCCGGCGCGACTGAAGTTTGCGCTACGCTGAGCGCACTTGAAAGAAATAATAGGAGTAATAAGAACGAACTAAAAAGTCTCAAAAGCATACAGGTCTTATCGGAAGAAACCAGAAGTAAGATCACTGGACTTAGTGCCGTAAAGCATGTTCATGCAGATACTTCATGTTCTTTATCCTGAACACAGAAAATTTTATTGAGGCTTTGCGCGAATTTTTCAATCCTATTTGTGGGCAGCTTAAAAAGTTTCGCCCGTTTCACTTCGAGGGAAGATTGTTGGATAAGCAATCAGTCACCGACGGTGAGCCTTGGGGGAGGCAAATTGACCATGGACGGTCAATCCTTGCCGTTACATCTCTTCTGTCGTCCCGGTCTTAAATACCTTCATCAAATAGAACAGACTTGGAAAAATAAAAAGACTTCCGACTAAAAGAGCCATCACCAATTGCCAAAGTGTCGCTAAGGGAGCTGCGGCTTCGTAAAAACTGACCGGTCCTTGCGCCGTCAAAAGAGCGTTCGGTGCATTGAGCACATACCATCCTGCCAAAATCAAAGTGATTTGTCCGGCTGCCACCGTGCGGGTTAACAGAGTTTGTCGTTTTCTAATAAAAAACCAAAGCGCGATGAAGAGCGCTGTTGCCGCAATCATGATGGCCATAGTGATTTTACTTTCAAAGAAGTCAGCAAACAAAGGCGTGCGCTCATCGGCTGAGGCCGCAAAAACAAAAGCGCCAGAAAGGACGACTAAGTAATTAAGAATAAAAGCGCGTTTGATAAACATCTTTTTAAGATCCAGATTTTCTGTTTCACCGATCAAATACACACTGGCTAGGAAAGCGAAGATACAGACAACGAAGATACCCATGCAGAAAGGATAGAGTCCCCACCACGGAGCGATGTACGCTTCGTGAAAGTCGGTGCTTAACGGATCAATCAAACCACGATTCAAGCTTCCGGCAATGATACCTAACCACATCGCCGTCCAAAGACTCGAAGTTCCAAAAAGAACTGTGTAGACGTTTTGTGATTGAGGCGCTTGCACAGCATCGTAATGCCGAAAGGTGAAAGCACATCCGCGAACAACGATGCCGAAAAGCAGAGCCACCATTGGAATGTGCAAAGACGTCATAAGAAGCGTGAAGATCGAAGGAAATCCCATGAAAAGTATCACGACAACTAAGATCAGCCACATGTGATTGGCCTCCCACACGGGACCCATCGCATCGTTGATAACCTTTTTTTGTGAATCTCGTAAACTGCCTGCAGGAAGAAGTTCTAAAATACCGGCACCATAATCGGCGCCACCAAACAGAACGTAAAGTAAAAGCGAAGCTCCAATAAAGAAAAGAAGAATTTCAATCATTGAACCTCAAACTTTCTTTGGGCGACGGCAACTTGCCGTTTTAGCAGCCAGACCGTAACGAAACTTAAGAATAGATACAAAGCTAAGAATAAAAAGAAATGATATTTCATTCCTGGCACTGGGGTGACGGCATCGCGTGTTTTCAGAATCCCGTAAATGATCCAAGGTTGTCGTCCCACTTCAGTGACGATCCATCCAGCTTCCATCGCAACAAATCCCAAAGGTGAAAAGGCGATGATGGTTTTTAAAAGCCAAGATGGAAAAGTGTTCTTCCGTTGATAGATGAAAAATAAGATCGCGATAAGAGCCATTGCTGTTCCAATGGCGACCATGATTTGAAAGCTAATGTGAGTGATGACTAGCGGAGGCCACAACTCTCGAGGAACTTGATCTAAACCCATCACTTCGGCATCAACATCATTGAAAGCCAGAAAGCTGAGCATTCCAGGAAGAGGAATGCTATAATCCATAGTTTGGGTTTCGGCATTTGGAATACCCCCAATGTGCAAAGGGGCACGTCTTTCGGTTTTAAAGTGACCTTCCATCGCAGCCAACTTCACCGGTTGCAACACGGCCACTCGTTGAGCAGCAAAGTGTCCAATAAAAGGCTGGGCAATGGAAGCGGCGGCTCCAAAACACATCGCGATTTTAAATGCTTTCAGATGAAGTTCTTGAGCCCGGCCTCGAAGATATAAGAAGGCATGAATACCCGCGACCGCAAAGCCCACCGCTTGCAAGGCGGCAAATTGCATGTGCAAGGTTTGATGGAGCCACGCCTTATTAAACATCGCGGCCACAGGATCAATATTCATTGCTTCGCCATTCACCCAATCAAAACCGGCCGGCGAATTCATCCAGCCATTCGCAGCGACGACGAAGACGCCAGAAGCAAAGCCGCTAATACCCACCATTAAACCAGTGCCCCAGTGAACCCAAGGTCGCATCTTCTTCCAACCATAAAGAAAAAGACCAATGGCAATAGCTTCTAAAAAGAAAGCGGTGCCTTCCCACGAAAAAGGCATTCCAATAATGGGGCCGGCGTATTTCATAAACCCGGGCCAAAGGAGTCCCAATTCAAAAGACAGTACAGTTCCCGAAACCGCGCCCACCGCAAATAAAATCGCGACACCTTTCATCCACATTTTAGTAAGCTCTAGATATTCAGGATTTTTCTTCTTTAAAAAAAGATAGTGAGCCGCTGACATAAAAAAAGGCATTGTCATGCCGACCGCAGCAAAGATTATGTGAAACCCTAAAGAAAAAGCCATCGTTGAGCGGGCAGCCATCAGGTCTGTCATGGCTTCACTTTATTCAATTCAAAATCTTAGGTCAAAGTGAACCTGCGACTGCAACTCTGTGTTGCTTTACACAAGCAGCTAATCAAACCAACTTGAAACTAAGTTCGCGGGAGGAATATTGACGTTCTCGAAGCGATAAGAATAGAACACCAAAAGTTCAATATTGCTTGATTCGATATTGCCGCTTTCGATGGTGGTGCTGACAGCATCGGAGATGGCTTGGAATCCGACGGAGTGTCGCAGACCATTGTATCCAAAACCCAGGCGTCCCGTACTGAAAGTGCCCATGGATTCGCTAGTTTCATCGTCTTTTACAACGTACTCTAAGTTCACTCGTTGATAGCCTACGCCCAATCCGATAAAACCCGTCGCATAGAAATTCTGATAAACGGCAATTCCGCCAATAGCGACACCCGGGCCCGCCGTGTCCCGTTGCATGCCATCTAAATCGCCCAGGCTTCCAAATTGCGATGTTGCGGACGGCGGGATAAACGCATCCTTTGCGGCAATTGAATTTCGACTGGCATGAAAATAAGCGGAAACACCCCAATCACTTTTCTTTTGAAAACCCGCCTGATCAAAAGCCATGGCTTGCGAAAAAGTTTCTTCGTTCAGGTTCCAGTAAAAGTTAAATCCAAAGTTTCGCGTTTTAATATCATCGCGAAATATCTTTTTCGAAGTGTTTGCATAGGAAGGATCTAGCTCGGCCGAGTTTTCAATATAATATCCATCGTAAGCTTGCAGAAAAAATTCATAGCTACGCTTACCAAAAAATCTAAGTTGAAAATCGACCGCGGAAGAAGAGCCGTAATTTTCTTTATCCTCTTCGTCGACAGGATTTTGCACTGAAGCGGTAAAACCCAAATTACGATAAGAAAATCCAACACTCGTTTTTGACGGCGAGTTCGGTAAAAACTTCGCATCCGCCAGTCCCGAGGGGGCAAGAATAGTAAAATTATAACGAGGCACCGCCAAACCCAGTTTTACTTTCAATGTGTCCTTGGATTGCGGTGTCCAGCTCCAGTCTTCGTATTCTGAAGCCGTGTTGAATTCAGGAGTGGAGGTTTGGGCCTGGGCGATGTTGAAAGCCAAAACCGCGCAGAGGAACATCCACTTCATTAAGTTCTCCATAGTGAAGAAAGCCATTTCCAAACTTCCACGCGTCGCTCGCCAATATCAAAATGATTTCCATCAAACTCGACATACTCGTGAGAAAGACCTTGAGATTTAAAGAATTTAGAAATCTGACGACTGCCGTATTGAAGGTGGAAGTTGTCTTTGCTTCCAACATCCAAATAGATACCCGAAAGTTTTTTTAAATTAGAAATACGCTTTGGAAGAAAATGAAGGGGATCTTTTTCAAGCCACTGCTCCCAGATAGCGGGGATTTTTTCTGCCGTGTGAAGGTCGAGCGGCCAGTGAAATTCAACGCCGTGACCTTTCGCCGAATAACAAGAAGCCATGCCGAACGCATTCACCACGGAATGCCAGTTTTTCGCTTTCAATAATTTTTTATTTCTAAGTTCTTCAAGAGCACGGGCAGCCGACTCTTTATATTTTTCCCAAAACGGATGGGCGTGATAAAGCTCGGGTAAGAGGCTCGCCTCAAAAAAACAATCCGGCGCGATCGCTCCGACATAACCGAAGATTTCAGGATGCTTAGATCCTAAATGAAGGGCCCCATAGCCTCCGCTGGAACCTCCCATCACACACCAGTCTTGGGTATTGTGAGAAACTGGGAAGTGCTCTTTTAATGCAGGGATGATTTCTTGAATAATATAGTCTTCATAGTTTCCCGTGGCTGCGGAATTTAAGAACTGCGATCCGCCCCAAGAAGTCAAAGCATCGACAAACACGTACAAAGCTTCGGGCGCTTCGCCACGTTCAAAGGCTTGGTCTATCACCTGTACGGCATTTTGTTCATTAAACTTGGGATTGAAATAAAACGGAGAATTTCCTGTGAATCCGCCTAAGACCATGACGACAGGCCATGGACCTTCATTGCGAGGAAGAAGAAGGGGATTAAAGCGTGTCGCCGGATCTTTCAGAGGATTGTTCTTAAGCGCAGCACTTTCAATTTTAAGTGTTTCAATTTGAAAGTGCTGAACTTCGTAAGCGCGATAATTTTTTAAAACTTCAGAGGTGATCATGAAAAAAGTCTGTCACCTTCTGAAACTTCAATCAACGCTTATCGTGGTATGAAAGGGGCAGGCGTTCGGCTTTTTCCAAACGAAGGTCTTTCCTGATAAATCCTGTGTAGTTCATATCGCCGTCGACCACGGCTTCGGCCGATTCGCTTAAGACCACCATGTGTGTGGATTCAAAAAAGCGACCTGTGCCATCAAAGCGAAAGCCGACAAACAAAGTGTAAGCCGCGCCCGCAGACATCCAGCCACCGCGACCAAAAGATGTTTGTACTAAATCTGTCCATTCGACAGCGCCGCACTGAGGGATGTAACCGTCAGGCGTCGTGCTAGTTTCCTGGCAGTTTTCTATTTCAAGCTCGTGTTTGATCTTGCTCAGTTCAGACGTGGGATCCTGAAGCATGATTTGGATGAATTCAGGCATTTCAGAGGCATCGATGTAGGCGGCGACCTGAGTGCCGTCCTTTTCTTCTGTTTCGATGCGAACCGTGGCGCTATTGGCACCCGTTTTTAAGATTTTCTTGGGCTCTATCGCATGAGCAGATAAAGAAAGTGAGACTAGCAATACGACAGTCGAAACAAGTTGGTTCATACAAGACCCTCTTTGAGTAGGTTGGTTTAATCACCTTATTTTTAAGCAAAATTCTTGTATCAAAGAATGGTGGGGAACTCTCTAGAAATCTCTGAAATCTGTCTTAAATTATTGAAATTATGAGGAAAACGAAATAACTTGGCTTATCCGCAAGGTCCTCTTTAATTCCGGCTAACCCCTCAAAAAAGCTTGCTTTTACCCGACATGCGACATAAAACCATGAGTCCATAATTATGACTGTCTAAGGCAATGGTTAAGAGCTGTCCCCAACGGGAAAGACGCCTTATCGGTGGAAGGTAAACATTATGAAAATGCGCACTCACTCAGGCGCTAAAAAACGTTTGAAAGTTCTTTCAAGCGGTAAAGTTAAGAAAAAAAGCACTCGCATGCGTCACTTGAACTCACACATGAGCTCAAAAACGAAAAGACAACTAGGTAAGACATCATACGTAGAAGACGCGAACATGTTACAAGTTCGTCGTTGCTTGGTGTTCTAGGAATTAATCTAAAAATTTTAAATGTCTTTTCCGTACGTAACTTCGACGAAGTTCGAAGATGTACAGTAAATTTGAGGTAGAAAATGGCTCGTGTAAAAAGTGGTAAAACAAATCGTGCTCGTCACAAAAAGGTTCTTAAAAGAGCAAAAGGTTACTATTCAGCTGGTTCTCGCGCGTACATCCACGCGGTAGAGAAAAATGACCGTGGTATGGCGTATGCTTACCGCGACCGTAAAGCTAAAAAACGTAACTTCCGCACATTGTGGAATCAACGTATCAATGCAGCAGCTCGTTTGAACGGAACTACATATTCTCGTTTGATCGGTGGCTTGATTAAAGCTGGCATCCAAGTTGACCGTAAGATCTTGGCTGACCTTGCAATCAACGATGCAGCAGCATTCACTGCTCTTTGCAAACACGCTTTGGCGTAGGTCTGCAATAGCAACCCATGGAAGAGTCTAATAGCCAATTTGAACAAAGAAAGCGCGATCACATCAAAATCGCGCTGGATCCAAGGTCGCAGACTGAGGGACAAAATGGTTTAGACTCGATCGAATTAATTCATGAGGCTTTGCCTAATTTGGATTTTAAAGAGGTCGATATTTCGACCTCTTTCTTTTTAAAAGACCCCGTCACAAAAGATTCTGTTTCTCTTTCTTCTCCCATTTTTATTTCCTCTATGACTGCAGGCCATGAACAAGGCCGTGAAATCAACGAAGCTTTGGCTCGTTTGAGTGACCGTCGCCAGATTCTTATGGGTGTAGGCTCGCAAAGAAGAGAGTTGGAAGATTCCAATGCCGCTGAAGAGTGGAACCGAGTGCGCCGTCAGGCTCCGAAGGCTTTGCTTTTGGGAAATATTGGAATCGCTCAACTGATCAAAAGTCCGATCGACAAAGTCCAACGTCTGATCGAGTCCACCGAAGCCATCGCGCTTTTTGTGCACGTGAATCCTCTTCAAGAGGCTTTGCAGCCCGAAGGCACTCGTGACTTTCGACATGGAATAGAAGCTCTAGAAAACCTAGTAAAAATCGCTGGCGTGCCCGTCATTGTGAAGGAAGTGGGCTGCGGTTTTTCCGTAGAAACTCTAAAACGTCTCGAAAATGCCGGTATTTACGCTGTCGACGTCGCTGGCAAGGGTGGAACTCATTGGGGGCGCGTAGAAGGCTATCGCTCTCAAGAGAATGATTTACTGTATAAAGTAGCGCAAACTTTCGCAAATTGGGGTATTAGTACAGTACAGTCTGTTTTGAATGCCAAAGAAGCCCGCGTGAGTTATGAAATCTGGGCTTCGGGTGGCGTTAGAAACGGACTTGAAGTCGCAAAACTTTGCGCTTTAGGTGCTAACAAAGTAGGGCTCGCAAGACCCTTTTTAGAGGCGGCTCTGAAAGGTGATGAGGCCTTGGAAGAGCTTATGAATAAATTAGAAACTGAACTTAAGATTGCTTTGTTCTGTACTGGTTCAAAAAATCTTAAAGACCTTCAAACAAAGAGGGTGATTCGATGAAAAAGCAGCTTCTAGACATCTTTAAAGGTTTCTCAAAACTTTCTCGCGAGGAAAGATTGAAAGCGTTGATGGACGTTGGCGTTCTTCATGATTCCGATGTGGAGTATCTGTCTAAGGGCGGATTGCGCGACACTTCTTTGGGCGAAAAGTTTATCGAAAACGTCATCGGCTATTTCCAGCTTCCTTTGGGAGTAGCAACTAACTTCAATATCGATGGCAAAGACTACGTGATCCCGATGGCGGTGGAAGAAACTTCTATCGTTGCAGCGGTTTGTAAGTCGGCGAAATGGATTCGTGAATCAGGTTCCATTACAACGGAAGTTGTGGGTAACGATATCATCGGTCAAATTCAATGCGCAAAGATCAAAGACTTTGCGAAGTTTGAAAAACAAATTCTATCTCAGAAAAACTTCTTAATTGAAATCTCAAACCGTGAAGTGGCGTTCGGTCTTGTTCGTCGTGGCGGTGGGGTGCGTGATATCCAAGTTCGCCGTGTGCCTCGTGGTGACGGAACGGACATGGCTGTTGTTCATGTGTTGATGGACCCATGCGATGCTATGGGCGCCAACATCATGAACCAAGTTTGTGAATTCTTAAAAGAGCCGATCGAACAATTCACCGGCGAAAAAGTGACGATGTGTATTCTTTCGAATCTTGTCGATTCAAAAGTCACTCGTGCAACAGTTCACATCAAAGACATCGATCCTGAGTTGGCTGAAAAAATTGAAGAAGCTTCTTTGTTTGCTCAACAAGATCCTTATCGTGCAGCGACGAACAATAAGGGCGTTCTTAATGGGATCGACCCAGTTCTGATCGCAACCGGAAATGATTGGCGCGCGGTGGAAGCAGGCATTCATGCTTATGCTTCACGTGATGGACAATACCGTTCGATCACTCGTTGGTTCCGTGATGGCGAAGGTGGACTTAAAGGTATCTTTGAAGCCCCTTTGATCGTGGGTACGGTTGGTGGTGTAACAACTCTTCATCCGACAGCGATGATGTGTATGAAGATGTTGGGAACGACTTCGGCAAATGAGCTTTCTCGCGTGATTGCGGCTGTTGGACTGGTGCAAAACCTGGGGGCTTTAAAAGCTCTGACGACAGTGGGAATTATTGAAGGCCATATGAAACTTCACACGAAGAATTTGGCTTTGGGCGCGGGCGCTGAAGAAAAAGAAATTCCTCTTGTACAAAAGAAACTTGAAGAAATCTTAGCGGTTCGTAAACGCATCTCTTTAAGCAATGCAATTGACGTGCTTAAAGAACTTCGCTCTTCGCAAAGAGCGACGACGACAACACACACACACAGTTAGGAGAGGCCATGTCCCTGGTCTTCTCCGTACCCGGCAAAACTTTTATCGCGGGCGAATACCTGGCTTTGCAAGAAGGACCGACACTGGTCTTTTTGTCACAACCTTGTTTTGAGCTTGAAGCCAACAAAGGCACGGGCCGCTTAGGTTCGATTCATCCTGAATCTCCGGCGGGTCTTTTTGCGCGCAAACATCAGGATTACTTCTCTCAATTTGATCTTAATTTTAAAGACGCTTATGCAGGCAAAGGTGGCTTTGGTGCTTCAACAGCCCAATTTTTAGGTGTCTATGCTTTGTGGCTTTATAAAGAAGCGCCTCAGCAGGACATGGAAAAGCTTCTGGATTTCAAACATCTTTTAGAAGCTTATTACGAAGTCGCGTGGAAAGGTGAAGGTCAACGTCCTAGTGGCGCTGATCTTGTAGGACAACTCAAAGGTGCTTTAACTTTCTTTGAAAAGCGCAAAGGTCTGATTTCGGTTAAGAGCTGGCCGTTTGAAGATTTGGAGCTGCACCTTCTGCACACTGGAAATAAAGTCGCCACCCACGAGCATCTTAAGAATTTAAAAACTTTTGATGCAAGCTCTTTAGAAAAAAGTTTCGCGACGATTCGCGAGTCTTTTGAGACTCAAGATAGTTCTGTTTTTGTTTCAGGCATTAACGCCTATGCTGATTCTTTAAAGTCCTTGGGCTTTACCTGCAACGAAACTCTTTCTTTATTAAATGACATCAAGCAAATTCCTGGCGTGGTGGCGGCGAAAGGCTGTGGTGCTTTAGGTGCCGACGTCGTCCTGGTGGTCACTCGTAAACTTGAGTCGGAAGGACTGAAACAGTTCTGCCAAACACGTCAATTATCCTTAATGGCATCTTCGCAAAAGATCGCCAATGGTCTGCAAGTTCGAGGAACTCTATGAATCAAGTTTTAGTTTCTGCTCCTTCCAATATCGCTCTTATCAAATACATGGGTAAGATCGAAGGCTCTGGCAATAAGCCGACGAATGGCTCTTTATCTTATACTTTGGAAAATTTAAGAACCTTCGTGCGTTTGACAGAGATTGAAGGTGGGAAGGATCAATGGAAGCTTCTTGTTCGCGAAGATCTAGAAAAAATGGATCTTTCCGAAAAAGGGCAACAACGATTTTTAAAACATCTGCAAAATCTGAAAGACAAGTGGGGAGTCACCAAGAACTTCCTTGTTGAGTCTGCGAATAACTTTCCTTCCGACTGTGGTCTTGCAAGTTCCGCTTCGAGCTTCGCAGCTTTGACTTTGGCAGCAGCGCAGATGTTTCAAAAAATCAATCCGCAGCCTTGGGGTGAAGATAAGAAGGTTTTATCTGAACTATCTCGTCAGGGGTCCGGCTCTTCGTGTCGTTCGTTATTTTCTCCTTGGGCGATTTGGTTGCATGAGTATGCAGAACCTATGAATCTTCCGGTCAAAGACATGCATCACATCGTCGTTGTCGTAGAAGATTCAAAAAAAGAGGTCTCAAGTTCAGAAGCTCATAAGCTAGTGACGACGAGCCCTCGTTTCGAGGGTCGTGTGGAGCGTGCTGAGATTCGCCTTAAAGATCTTTCGCAAGCTTTGCAATTTGATGACTGGCACATGGCCCGTCAGATTGTCTGGGATGAGTTCATTGATATGCATCGCTTGTTTGAAACAAGCACACCGTCGTTCAGCTATATGACGGACGGATCCAAAAAAGTTTTGGAGGAATGCCAAAAGCTTTGGAATAAATGGCAAGACGGTCCTTTGGTGACGATGGACGCGGGTGCGAACGTGCACATGCTTTTCAGGAATGATCAGAAGAAGTCTTTTGAAACTTATCGCGAGCTTTTTAAAAACGAATTCAAAGTCTTAGCCTTTGAAGGTGTGAAATCCGATGTCCATTGATTTTACTTGTAAATCATTTGGAAAATGGATCCTTGCTGGCGAACACGCCGTCCTGCGCGGTGTTCCCGCGTTGGTTTTTCCTATTCAGTCGCGCAACTTAGAATTGAGTTACGCACGCACGGAGTCCGCATTGGAGCTTCGTCTGGTCGGAGACCACGGCAAAGATCTTCAGCTTCTGGTTTGGGGAGTTTTGGAAAAGGCCTGTGAACTTAAAAAAATCTCTCGGCAAGATCTTAAGGGGATTCTTCTTTTAGAGTCTTCAATTCCCGTGGGTGCGGGGATGGGTGCTTCGGCTGCTCTTTGTGTCGCACTCACTCGTTGGCTAGGTTATCTGGGATATGTCCAGGAGAATGAATACTACGAGTTTGCGCGTGATCTAGAAAACCTGTTTCATGGTGAAAGCAGTGGGGTGGATATCGCCGTCGCTTTATCGGGCGAGGGTTTATACTTCGTGCGAAATGGGGAACGCAAGCCATTGTCTACTTCGTGGAAACCGCATTGGTATATTTCCTATTCGGGCAAACGTGGCGTCACGGTGGATGCTGTTAATAAAGTTAAAGATCTTCTTTTGCAGAATCCTGAGGTCGGAGAAAAAATCGATAAGCAAATGGCGGAAGCCGTGGCAATCGCAGAAAAAGCATTAAAGCTTGATAGGCAAGAGGGGCTTCCTCTTCTGGCAAAAGCCATTGAAGAAGGCGGAGAATGTTTTGAGCAGTGGGGCTTGAATGAAGGGGCTCCAGGCAAGCACATACAATGGCTTAAAGAAAAAGGTGCTCTTGCTGTGAAACCGACCGGTTCTGGTGGTGGCGGCTATGTACTGTCATTGTGGGATAAAGTTCCATCTGAAGACGTCCTTGAAAAATTGATTCCTTGTTAATAGACGACAGACTTCTGCAAAACAGAAGTCTGTTCCTTTGTTGCGCTGACGAAGTTTCTCTCGTACCCTCAAGAAATGTTAGCGATCCAAAAAGATATTCTTAAGAAAAGAAAACCAGCCCGCGCGAAAACGCTGCAGCGTTTTTTTAAGACGGGACCTGGCGACTATGCGGAAGGGGATATCTTCTTAGGTTTGACTGTTCCGGAAAGCCGGTTGATCGCTAAGAAGTATAAGGATCTGCCACTGAAAGAAGTCAGCGTTCTTGTTAAATCCCCGCATCATGAAGAGCGCCTGATTGGACTTTTGATTTTGGTAAGTCAATTCTCGAAAAGTTCTGAAGAAGTGCAAGAAAAGATCTATAAGTTTTATCTAAAGCACACGAAATATATCAATAATTGGGACCTCGTTGATTCTTCGGCAGAATACATCGTCGGCGCTTTTCTGTATAATCGCGATCGCAAGATTTTGCAGAAGTTAGCAAAATCAAAAAGCCTTTGGGAGCGCCGGATTGCCATGCTCTCCACGTTTCATTTCATCAAAAAAGGCGAATTGAAGGACACCTTCAAAATCGCTGAAATTCTAATGAAGGACCGTCACGACCTTATTCACAAAGCCAGCGGCTGGATGTTGCGAGAAGCTGGGAAAAGAGTGAGTGAAAAAGACCTTCGCCAGTTCCTGGATCGCTATGCTGCTCAAATGCCTCGAACCATGCTTCGTTACGCCATCGAACGGCTGCCCAAAGAAGATCGTCTTCGTTATTTGTCTCTCAAATCTAATTAATGAAGTTTAGCGATGCTCACAGGGTGTCATCGATCCCTTTTTTTGGTGACCCGGCCTCAGAGCTGAAATAGCTCCTTCTTTCAGAGGGGGCTTTATGAAGATTTTCTTAATCACCATTCTGTTGGCGACACAGTCTTGGGCTTTGACGAATGCGGTTCCTGCGGAAACACCCGAACTTGAATCCGTCGTTTTCTTTAGCGCCTTGGGATATGATCCTGAAAGCAAAGACACTGTTCCTGGAATGTGTAACGGAAATCTTTTGTCGGACCGGGTGATGGTGACCGCCGCCCACTGCGTTTATCAATCCGAAGTTTTAAAGTCCTGGGAAATCGATATTCAAGTCGGTGAGTACATCTATCGCAAAGCTCCGACGGGCGAAACTCGCCGCATCGGCTATATGACAAAGTATCGTGAGACCGTAAAGGCGCGATTTGTTTACGCCGCCGATTTAAAACGCCGTCTAGATTCTCAAGGTCTTCGTCTGCGTATCGGTCCTGCAGAAGACATCGCCATTGTTATTTTTGAAAAGCCGTTAGCACTGAAAGTAGACTTTCAATTCACTCAAATTGTTGCTCAGAAGGAGTTACCGTCGATTCACTCGCAGTTGATCAATTACTGGCCGACAGTTGTTACGATCAATCCCATCGAAGAAATCGCAACGACGGACACAAAAAGAATGGCACGATTAGATCGTATTACAAAAAGCTCTAGCACTTACGAATCTAAATCCACGTCGCGCGTACAGCCCGGTGACAGTGGGGCACCTCTATTTGCCAGAGTCGGGACTCAATGGAAGCAAATCGGTGTGACCAAAGGCCGTGCTGAGACTCTGTTTTCAAATTGGGACGTCTATGGAGTTTTAGACCAAAAGATCTGTCAGATGGCCCAACAGATCCCTGAAGCTGAAATCAAAAGTTTACTGTGTAAATAAGCTGCCTTCAAACGCAGCTTATTTCTGAGAAACAGAATAGCTGAATAGAGCAATACTGGCAGCCACGGTCGCATTCAAGGATTCCACGCTTTGCGTAGCGACTGACAAGCGCTTTAAACCTTTAAGGCCACTAAACCCAGGTCCCTCTTCACCAATAGCTAAGCGGATGTTTTTGGGCCATTTGAAAGTAGCGACATTTTCGCCTTTCATATCTAAAGCGTACACATCTTCGTTGCCGGCAACAAAGTCCGTGAATTTGCCAATGCGATAAAGCGGCAACTTTAAAAGAGCTCCGGCCGAGGATTTAATCGCCTTCGGATGGAACGGGTTGCAACTTTCTTCCGTCAGAATCATTTTGCTCGCACCAAAAGCTAAAGCCGAGCGCGCCAAAGCCCCAAGATTCGAAGGATCTCCCAATGGAGAAAGCACTTCCAAACCTTGAGTTTTTTCTGCCGACAACGCCGGAATTTCTTTCGGCTCTAAAACTAAGAGATTGTAATGGGTGCCAATGACATCGACTTCGTTAAACAGAGCTTTCGGAAGCTTAAAAACAGGGATGCGCTGGCCTTTTAAGGAGGCTGCCGTCATCGTCAAAGATTTAAGATCTTCATGAACCAACTCCGCTTTCACTTTGAAATTTGGATTTTCTAAAAACTCACCAATAAGCTTTTCTCCCATCAGGATGAACTCTTGGTGTTTTTTGATTCCGCGGGCGGAAGCTAAATCCACCCAGCGGCGAAAGTGGTCGTTGCTTTTTGAGCTGATCTCAATCACGGTGCAAATCCTTATTTCTGACGATACAGTCTAACATCGACGTAGCGGTTGTGGCCTTTGGCGATACGAAGCTTCGTGCCTTCATAGTCTTTGTAAAGAACGATGGCTGCTGAGTGGTTGGCGTCCATAACCAGCTTACCCCAAAACACATTGTCTCCGCGGTAAAGGGAGCCGACAGCTTTGTGAGTGAAAACAGCGCCAGAAGAAATCGCAATGGAAGCGCGGCCGATCTCTAAAGGATCTTTTTGAATATTGATATACCAAACGGCATTGTGTTCGTAAGCGACCCAATCACCATAGATCGTCGTTTCATTGAGGGCTTCACGCACCACGCTGGTTGGCCAAGGAACGATAGGTCCATCGCCAGGGCCGGCAAAGCTGAAAGAGGTCATGATGAAGACGGCCATAAAAGAGCTTAGGAGTTTCATAGTGGAGCTTCCTCTAAATTCTTAAAATGAACATGGGTTTGTGAGTTAAAGTAATAACCTTTGCGATCGCGCAGGATATAGCGCGGACTTTCTAAATCCGGCTCTAGCAAAGTGCGCAAACGTTTGATCGAAACATAGATCAAATTGTCGTGCAGATCGGGATCGTAAACTTGCGACCAGATTTTTTCCGCCAAATCTTCTTTGGAATAGCGTTGACCTGGGGTTTTGATGAACATCAAGGCCATATCAAAAAGTATGTGCTGATTTTTAAAATCAATCGGGCCTTTGGTTCTTTCGCGCACGAAACGATTCTTTTCGTCGATCTCGAAATCGTAGTGAGCTTTCTGATTGCGCTCGCTTTCGGGATAGATTTTTAGGATGCGCTTATAAAGGCGCGGCGTCTTTTGCGGATTTAAACCCTTCAAGGCAAGTTCAGCATAAAGGCGATAGTGTTCATGTTGTTGTTGGGCGCGAGCGACCAAGGCGAGTTCACCCAAGACCGAAGAAATGGATGTCTGATAACCATGAAGCTTCGCGGTTTCATAGTTTTTCCAAAGCGTGTTCAATGCAGCATCATGTTGTTGAGATTCGAGATAAACATATCCGCGAACATTATTTGCAATCAGTGAAAGCTCGGGGTTTTCGATCTCTGCCAAAAGTGTATCAATCTTGCTTAAGAGCTGAAGTGCCTGCGTGAAGGTTTTGGGATTGAACGACAGTTGAAAGGCATTGATGAGAAGGGCTCTGGCCAAAACTTCCAAATCACGACTGTGAGTGGCCTTGGTGATAGCAGAATCCAAGTAAGCTTGCGATTCTGCGGCTTTTCCTTGCGCCAAAAACCAGGATGCAATCAAAGTCTGTGCAGAGGCTTGAAGAGACTCAGAAAGTTTTCCCGAAGCCAAAAGCTCTAAGGCTTCCAGCATGACCTTTTCAGCCGTGGCGATGTCTTCAAGTTCAATACAAGATTGAAGATAAACACGCGCGCTTTCAATCCAGAAGGAATACTGTTCTGTCCGTGCAAATGTGTGCAAGGCTTCCGCCGCCGTTTCACGAGCCTCTGGCATATCCCCGTTGCGGGACTGCAGTTTGGCTAGTTGTAAAAGGTGGGGAAGATTTGTCATCGTTCGGGTTTCTATTTCTATGGGGAAAGAGAGTCAATTCTTAAAATTTCTTACTTGCCGGAGGAAAACGAGGCTTAAGTATATTTGGCCCAGCGTCTTTTCTCGTCTCCTGAGAGCTCATCAAATAAAAGCTCTTCGCCTTCATCCTCTTCGGGTAATGGTTTGTTTTTAATCTTTTCGTAAACAACCAAGCGGCGCTCGTGAGGCGTTTGCGGAAGAGTGTAGGCGACGTCTTCAACAAGTTTGTAATACTCAGACCACTCGGTGTCTTGAAAGGCTTTGATTTCGGGATCGACTCCAGGGCCTTTCATGAAATAAACGCGGCCGCCGGTTTGAAGGCAACTGATCACGTTCCCCAAAGTGTTACCGATATCTTCTACTGCGCGAGTAATTGCTCCATTCACAGGATACATGCAGTGTTGGTTGATATTGCGACCCAAGATATCAAGGTTTTGCAGTTTCATTTCAGAGCGGACGTGCTTTAAAAACTCCACTCGGCGCTGAACGCCTTCTCCTAAAAGAATCTTCTCTTCGGGAAGCATGATTTTTAAAGGAATTCCCGGAAAGCCCGGGCCCGTGCCCACGTCCAAAAGCGGGAATTGGAGTTTCGTGTATTTCAGAATGATGATGCTATCGATGAAATGTTTAATAGCGACGTCGCGCAGTTTCAGCAGGCGAGTAAAATTCTCTTTTTCCTGATTTAACATCAAAAGGCGGTAAAAATGCGCTAGCTGCAGGCGTTGTTGGTGGTTCACCATATCAAAACCATGATTGCGGAAGACATCGGCCAGGCGATCATTGGCCTCATTGAGCTCATAAATCAGCTCTGGCTTCTTATGACGACCCATATTTGAAGGGGAGAAGTTTCCGCGGGCTTCTTGACGGGCTTTATAGGGACTGTAATTCGATTTATTTTTATGCGCCATAAGGGTCCTGGGAAGATAGGGGGAAAGCCTTTAAACCTCAAGGCTTTTCTGCGCTGTGTGTAAAAGCTAAATGCTTGAAAATACGGGCCTCTGAGGTGATTATGAGACCCTATGTCCACGACCAAACTTGATTCCATCAAAGATACAGCCCTGGCGGCTTTTAAAGCTGCTCCAACATCCAAAGACCTCTACGACCTGAAGGTTCAGTACCTTGGGAAGAGTGGTTCTTTAACAGAGATCATGAAAGAAATGGCCTCTTTGCCGAAAGAGGAAAAGCCTCTGTTTGGTAAAAAGGTGAATGAAGTGAAGCAGCTTCTTGAAGCGGCTTACACGGAAGCTGAAGATGCTCTGAAGAAAAAAGAGATTTCGGCGAAAATGGCGGCTGAAGAAATCGACCTGACATTGCCTGCGGCTTCGCAGCCAAAAGGTTCGGCTCACCCAGTGAATATCGTCGTGGAAGAAATCTTTACGGTGATGGCGCGTTTGGGTTACAGCGTGCGCACAGGTCCATTGATTGAAAAAGATTATTATAACTTTGAAGCTTTGAATATCCCTGCGGATCACCCCGCGCGTGATATGCAAGATACTTTCTTCATCGATAAAAGCCATGTGCTTCGCACGCACACGTCACCGATTCAAATTCACTCTTTGGAAACAGAACAGTTGCCATTGCGTGTGATTGGTACGGGCCCGGTGTTCCGTTGTGACAGCGATATTTCGCATCTTCCAAACTTCCATCAGATTGAAGCTTTGTGTGTGGATGAGAAAGTTTCGATGGCGGATCTTAAAGGCACGATCAGTTTCTTCGTTCGTGAATTTTTTGGTCCTGGATTGAAAACAAGATTCCGTCCTAGTTTCTTCCCTTTCACCGAGCCTTCGGCAGAAGTGGATTGCTCTTGCCCAATTTGTAAAGGCAAAGGTTGCAGTCTTTGTAAACAATCGGGTTGGATTGAAATCGGTGGTTGTGGTCTTGTGAATCCGAAAGTATTCCAAGCCGCGAAAATCGAATATCCAAAATGGCAAGGCTTTGCGTTCGGCTTTGGTGTTGAGCGTATGGCGATTATTAAATACGGCATCGAAGACATTCGTTTATTCCCTGAAAATGATGTGCGTTTCTTAAGGCAGTTTGTAAAATGAAGATCAGTTTAAAATGGCTCCAAGATTATGTTGATGTGACCGAATTCTTTCAAAAACCGGAAGAGTTGGGTGAAGCTCTCACTCGCGCGGGTCTTGAGGTGGAAGAAATCACCAATCGCGCGAAAGACTTTAACCACGTGGTTGTAGGTCACATCTTAGAAAAAGATAAACATCCTAATGCGGATAAACTTTCTTTGTGCCGCGTTTCTACAGGTGAGGGTGTTGTTCACCAGATCGTGTGTGGAGCGCAAAATCACAAAGCCGGGGACCGTGTGATCGTGGCTTTGCCGGGAGCTGTGTTGCCTGGTAATTTTGCGATTAAAAAATCAGCAGTTCGTGGTGTGGATTCAGCTGGCATGCTTTGTTCTTTAAAGGAACTTGGTTTAGCGAAAGAATCTGAAGGTATCGCGATTCTGCCTGTGGATGCTCCCGTCGGCAAACCTTATGCAGAATACGCTGGTTATGACGACATCACTTTCGAATTAAAAGTAACACCGAATAGAGCGGACTGCTTAAGCCACTACGGTTTGGCGCGCGAAGTGGCCTGCCTCTATGGTAAAGAATTGAAAGTTCCCAATACAGAACCGAAAGTAAATTCTCAATCTACAAAGAGTGAAATCTCTTTGGATGTGAAGGCTTTTGATTTGTGCCCTCGTTATACCGGCCGTTATCTGAAGGGCTTAAAAGTAGGCCCTTCTCCAGAGTGGTTGGTGAAGCGTCTTGAAAGTGTGGGTATGAACTCTATTAATAACATCGTCGACGTCACAAACTACGTGATGATGGAATTGGGTCAGCCTCTGCATGCCTTTGATGCGGCTTTTATCGCGGGTAAAAAAGTGATTGTGGATCGCGCGACGAAAGGTGAAAAGTTCATCACTCTTGATGGCTCTGAAATCACTTTGACGGGTGAGGAGCTGACTATTCGTGATACGTCTCATCCAGCTTGTCTTGCAGGTGTTGTCGGTGGAAAGAACTCCGGCGTTACTGAATCTACGACTGAAGTTTTCTTGGAATCTGCCTACTTCCTGCCAATGAGTGCTCGTAAAACATCTCGCACTCACGGTATTGACACGGATTCCGCTTACAGATTCTCTCGCGGTGTAGATCCAGATGGTGCGCTTCGTGGATTGAATCGTGCGACAGCTTTGATTTTAGAAGTTGCGGGTGGCGAAGCTTTTGGTGATCACCATGACTTCTATCCAAATCCAGTGAAAAAAGCTCCCGTGACGATCTCTGTACAAACGGTGACGGATCGTTTGGGCTATCAAGCCGAAGAACACAAGTTCGTGGACTTCATGAAGCGCTTGGGTTGTCAGCTTGAACAAGCTGGCGTGGGTTCATATAAAATTCTTCCTCCGACATTCCGTTTTGACCTTGAGCAAGACATGGATTTGGTTGAAGAGTACGCTCGTTTGAATGGTTATGAACACATCCCGGAATCTTTGCCGGTATTTAAGACGATGCCGTCTCATCACGACAAGGCATTTATGCTGAATCGCACGACGAGCGAGTTGATGCGTGCGGAAGGTTTCCAGCAGGCCGTGAACTTTGCCTTTGTAGGCTCTAAAGCTGAAAAGGCTTTCTTAGGTTCTGTAGAAACTTTGAAAGCGGCCGGCTTGTCTGTTTCCGAAAAAGAAATTCGCATCATGAATCCATTGAATGAAGAAATGGATGTGATGAGAACTTCTTTGAGCTTCGGTCTCTTCAAGAATCTGAACACAAACTTCCACGCAGGCAATATGCAAGGTCGTTTGTTTGAGATCGGCAATTCTTTCTTTATGAAAGAAGACGGTACTTACGGCGAAACAAGTCGTTTGGCTTTGGCTCTTTGGGGGCGTGCTTCCAATCTTTGGAATAAGTCTTTGGATTATCCTGTGGTGTTCGAACTTAAAGCAGCGGTTGAAGTGTTGCTGAAGTCTTTGAATATTTCCGCCTACACGTGGGTGACGCCGGCAAATAAAGCAGAAGTGCCTGCATTCCTGCATCAAGGACAATATGCTCAACTTTTGGTTGAAGGTAAAAAAGTGGGTTTCATCGGAACTCTTCATCCCGTTCTTTTGGATGATAATAAGATCCGTGTGCCTGCGGCATTAGCAGAGCTTGATTTAGATCAGCTTTACAAAGGACAACCTCGTCCTTACCGCATCCAAAGTATTTCAAAGTTCCCGGTGGTCGAGCGCGACTTTGCGTTTGTGATGCCGAAGACTTTGAAAGTCGGCGATGTGCTTAAAGATATCCGTAAGGCAGCGGGCTCGTTGCTAGTAAATGTGGATGTCTTTGACTTGTATGAAGGCGAAAAAATGGAGGCGGGTAAGAAATCCGTCGCGATTCGCCTATGGCTTCAAGATAAAAATGCCACACTGCAGGAAGCGCAAATTGCAGAGACGACAAACAAGGTGCTTGAGAGCTTGAAAAAGAATTTTGATCTTTCTGTGAGATAAATTCTTGATTGTTTTCAGTTACTTGTTACCCTTTGTAGTAGAAATGGTTAATCCCGCCAAAGCACGGAGTGCGAAGGCGGAAATGGAGTATAAATCATGGCTGGCCAGAACTTAGGTAAATCAACGGTGACTAAGGCCGATATCGTCGAGAACGTGTATCAAAAGATCGGTTTCTCGAAAAAAGAAGCTTCCGAGCTTGTTGAGCTTTGCTTCGATACTTTGAAAGACGTTTTGCAAAACGGCGACAAAGTAAAAATCTCTGGTTTTGGTAACTTCGTTGTTCGCGGCAAAAACGAACGTATTGGTCGCAACCCTCAAACAGGGGAGCAGATCAAGATTTCCGCTCGCCGTGTTCTTACGTTCCGTCCTTCGCAAGTTTTAAAAGCGATGTTGAACGGTGAAGAGTACGCTCACTTAAAAGATGAGGACGATGATGATGACGACGACTATGATGACAACGAATAGTGAGCCAGAACAACTCGAAATGGATAGTTCCGAGTTGTCTCTTGGTGATAGCCACGTTGATTTCGTTGAAGAGTCTGTTGCCACTCCGGTGACGGCTCCGATCTCGATTCCTGCCATGCTTTGTGATGACAAGCTTTTGGAAGAGATCAATGCCATCCCTGATAAAATGGGATTCAAAATTGGCGACGTAGCTGAAATCTTAGGTATCAAACAGTATGTTCTTCGTTACTGGGAAACAGAGTTTGAAATCCTGCGCCCTAAAAAAGCCTCTAACAACCAACGTATGTACACTCGTAAAGATGTCGAAAATGCGTTGTTGATCCGTAAACTTTTGCACCGCGATCGCTTCTCGATTGAGGGCGCAAGAAATGCGATGAAAGAGCTTAAAGCTCATGTTCGCAAAGAAAAAGACATGAGCCAGGTGATTCATAAGCTTGAGAACTTCAACGAGACGGTTGAAGACTTGATTATGGATATCCGAAGAGTTCGCCAAATGTTCAAATAGAAAAGGCCTCGCAAGAGGCCTTTTGTTTTTAAGGGTCTTTATTCAGGTTGTCTGAGATCTGTGGATACTGTCGAAGGTCGCCGCGCAGATGTTTTACCAAGGCTCTTTCGATTTTTGGCATGTCTTTGCCGTGTTTTTTGTGGAAGGTGAGATAAAGAGGAACCTCTTTAAATACCACGTCGCTGAAAACGATTTTATTTTTTGCTTCGGGGTGTGAGTTCACCGCGCTTTTCCCCACTTCTTCAATCGCGATAAAGTAATCGGCTTTACCTTCTAAAACTGCCGTTACGCTCTGCAGAGGGCTGTTCGAGTTTATAAAGTTAAGTTTTTGGCGAAGAGCTTCTTCTTCGATAATCTTATTGGCGGAAGAAACACAGCCTTTCAGAGTCGCCAAGTAGCTACTCGAAAAGTTCTTATCTCTGAATTTTGGGTTTTCTTTTAGATAAAAGAAACGGCTTCGCGTGTTTATTAAGGGAAACGAAGTGCTTACAGTTTTTTTGCGTTCTTTTTTAATATGAAGGTCGTCGTAAAGAATGCCGTCGATCTCTTCAGACAGCATTTCTTCATAGGGGACTTTGCCAGAAGTGACTTTGATATGAGCCTCAAAGCCTGCGTCCTTCAAAGCCTTTTGCACGAAGTTTTGATACTCGATGATCGAGCTCACTCTTTTTACTTGATACGGAATTCCCAATGTCAGTGATTTTTCCTGAGCATGGCCGGTGACGTTCCAGAGTAAGAAAATAAAAAATAATGTCCTCACAAAAGTTAGTTTACACGGAAGTAGGCGCGGATTCAATTTGTCTTCTATAAAGTGCAGGAAGTTTTTCTCCGGCTCCCATTGGTTTTTTTGATGGAGCGTAGTAATTTACATTGAGATGTTTCTTTGATTCTCATTGAGTGTCCAATTTCTTGTGTATAGAGTAGCAACATGAAAAATAAAATTTCCATTCCAAAGGCGCCTCAGAAGCTAAAAAATCTTGAACTGCACGGAGATGTTCGTGTGGATCCTTTCTTCTGGCTGCGCGAAAAAGAAAATCCTGAAACTCTGAAATACCTGAATGCAGAAAACGCTTATTATGAATCTCATATGAAGCCGCTGGCTTCTTTCAAGGATAAGCTCTTTAAAGAAATGAAAGCGCGAATCAAAGAAGATGATTCTTCTGTTCCGGCACCTTACGGTGAATATCTGTATTACACTCGTTTCAAAAAAGGAAAGCAGTACTCCTATGAGTGCCGAAAGCCTAAGGCCGGTGGTAAAGAACAGATTCTTTTGGATAAGAACATGTTGGCGAAAGGTAAGAAGTACTGCGATGTCACTTCAGTAAAGGTAAGCCCAGAGCATGATCTTCTTTCTTACTGTGCGGACTTCGATGGCTCGGAACGCTACACGGTTTATTTTAAAGACTTAAAGTCGGGGAAACTTCTTAAAGACACCATTCCAAACTGTAACGGAGCGGTGGCTTTTGCTGAAGACAATGAAACTATTTTTTATGTACGTTTGGATGAAAATCTTCGTCCTTACCAAGTGTACCGCCATAAACTTGGAAGCGCCGTTGAACAAGACGAACTTGTGTATCACGAAAAAGATGCCAAGCAATTTTTGGGTCTTAGTAAGTCCGCGTCTCACAACTTTATTTTTATCGGTAGTTACGGAAAGATCACTTCAGAAATTTGGTACTTGGATGCTCATAATCCGAGTTTGCCTGCGCGTTGTATTCAGGCTCGTATCGAAGGTTTGGAATATGACGTCGATCATGCGGGAGACAAATTCTGGATTCGTACTAATCTAGAGGCGCAAAATTTTAAGATTATGACGACGGATCTTTTAGCTACGGGAAAAGATCATTGGAAGGAATTTGTTCCACATAAGCCTGAAATTTTTGTCGGTGAGTTTCATCTGTTTAAAAACTTCCTGGTTCTTGGTGAGCGTGAAAACGGTCTTCCTCAAGTTAGAATTTTTGATTTGCAAAAGCAAAAAGATCACACCATTAAATTCAAGGATGCGGCTTTCAATGTGAGCATTACGCCGGATAATTATGAATATAAAACTGAAAACTTGCGTTTGAATTATTCGTCCCCGATCACGGTGCCGACAATTCTTGAATACAATATGCGTACTAAGGCGACAAAAACCCTTAAGACAAAACAGGTGAAAGGTCATAAGTCGACAAATTATGTGTGCGAGCGCGTGTGGGTGACAGGTCATGACGGAACTAAGATTCCCATGGTACTCACTTACAAAAAAGGTCTTAAGAAAAATAAAACCAATCCCACGTATCTTTATGGATATGGTTCTTATGGAGCGATCATTCCAGACTCCTTTCCGGAAAGACGCGACATCTTCCGTCTAGTCGATCGGGGTTGTGTCTTCGCTCTGGCTCATATTCGTGGAGGCGGCGAGATGGGGCGCCAGTGGTATGAAGATGCCAAGTTCTTGAAGAAAACAAACACGTTCAAAGATTTTATATCTTGTGCGGAGTACTTGAAGGAAAAGGGGTATTCGCATCCTCAGAAACTAGCAATTGCTGGTGGTAGTGCAGGTGGCATGTTGATGGGTGCTTGTATGAATATGCGTCCTGATCTTTTCGATGTCGTGGTAGCTCACGTGCCTTTTGTGGATGTGGTGAATACGATGTTAGATAAAGATCTGCCTTTAACTCAGACCGAGTACAAGGAATGGGGAAACCCCGAGGATCGCGAGTACTACTTCTACATGAAGTCTTATTCTCCGTATGACAATATTGAAGAAAAGAATTATCCGACGCTGTATGTGACTTGCGGTTTGAATGATCCGCGTGTGACTTATTGGGAACCAGCAAAATGGGTTGCCAAACTTCGTGATAAAAAGACCGACGACAATCTGATTATTTTTAAAACCAATATGGGTGCGGGGCACTTCGGAAGTTCTGGGCGCTTCGATCATCTTTATGAAAACGCGGAAGAATACGCGTTCGTCTTAAATCACTTTGGTATTAAGAAGTAAAAACGAAAAAAAGGTCTCTGGAAACAGAGACCTTTTTCTTTATAGAACCCTTGTCAGTGAATGAACCAAAGAAGCTGAAAATAATAAAAACAGAGTTACGTGGCTGATTTTATTTTTTAGGGCTTTCTGTTTAGTTTCCTCCCATGACGGCAAATACGCCAAAGCTAATATCATCATCGCAATTTGTAAGCCTTCTTGGGCATCGCCTTTTGCAAAAATAGAAAGGGCGAAAAGCGCGTAATAGGGGGCATATTTTAGAATTTTTTCTTTCATAATTGACTCCTTTAGTTCTTACCAGAGGTGTAAAGCGACAACCGTGCCCCGCTTCTGGTGTTTTATTTCGTATAGATTTTATTGGGCGCTGAAAGAGTCTGAATTTCCGGATTACTTTCCAGATTCCGCCACATGACTTTTGCTAGGGAGCCTGAGGAGTTCTTGCCGGTCTCTGAAAAGATTCCCATCCTGGATTAAGAAAAGGAGCCGCTATGTTCTCTAAAATTTGCGTTTCTGCATTTTCGATTTTCTTTTTGTCTTTGTCTGCACAGGCCGACTGCGGGGACGAAGTCACTCGCGAATTTTCCGGTGATGAAGCCGTAACCATGGCCTATCTTTTGAAAAACACCAATTTCGCGAAAAAGACAAATGAAGGATATGTCGCCACTTGGACATTGCCAGATCTTCAATGTGTGCAAACAATTCGCGGCGTGAACCCCGATGTACTTCCTACTTTCAGTTGCTCAAAACCCGCGAAAGTGGGACTGATTGCCGCCAAAGATTTTTTCGATGCCTTGGCGGAGTTAGGTGTCATGCCCGAGGGTGGAATGAGTCAGGTAAATATCAAAGCCAAGAATATCATTTGCAAAGTTCATCGCAAAGGAGAGGGCGGATATGCGGTGAATCCACGATGCTCCGTCACGGCCAGATGGGGTGATGAGTGTGGGTATGAGAGGTAGCTGATGCCTCTATATAAAAACCAAAGTGGAAACTCGGGTGTGATCGCCTATGAAATTCGAAAAGATTCGATCCTTGTTACTTTTGTCTGAGGAGATGTGTATGAATATTCCTATAAGTCGACGGGAAAAGAAAATGTGGAGACGATGAAAGCTTTAGCATTGGCAGGGAAGGGGCTTAGTACTTTCATCAGCACTCGAGTCCGTGAGAAGTATGCTAGGAAAATCGCTTAAAACTTCTGAAGTTCCCGAATAAGAGCTGGCAGGGTTGTTACCAACTGCGGACGATGGAGTTGGTACTTCTGAGAAGTTAAACGAAAGCTTCGTACGCGCAGCTACTCCTATGTCTTTTGATAAATGTTTGACGCTAATGCTTACTGCCACCGTGGCAGTGAAACGGACGCCAATAGGGGGTTATCTTCGCAATTGACGACCGGCGCGAAAACTTGTGTGTGCATTCTTCCTTTAGTAAAGTTTGAGTTACAAACAATCTGCGTGTGGCTCAGCTTGGTAGAGCACTTGCTTGGGGTGCAAGAGGTCGCTGGTTCAAATCCAGTCACGCAGACCAACCTATCTATTCGATTTAACTAGATATTCATATCAAAAAGAACTCTGCAAGACACTGTAAATAACTGCACAAGAGTGCAGCAAAAAGCGTCCATTTGCAGAGGAGTCATCTCCAGTAACTATTTCATATAAGTTTTAGCCGAGGCAGGATTTCTAGGTGCTTCCTCTTTCGGGACGATAATTCCGAAATTCACCAGCACTGTTTCTACTTCGTACGCGACAGGAGGCTGAGTCCCTTTTTTGAACATCTTAATTACGGCAGTTCTGCTGTGCTTTGTGACTGAGTTGGTTTGTGATCGGCCTTGATAGTTAACGCCGCCATAGTAGTTGTTTGTGAATTGACCCGTGTGAGTCGTACCCATGTTTACCGTATTCGCATTTGCCTCTTGATCAACGAAAACGAAATAGTGATAGTCTTCTTCGTAGGTAAGTTCAGCGCATCTTCTTAAAAGGCCGTCTTTGACGGTTTGAGCACTTGTGTATCCGTTGCCCTTAAAAGTAACTTCATAAAGCCCATCACCCAACTTCATGTCGCTATAACCTCCCATGAAGCCATTTTTCTGGTAAGTTGTTCCACATCCAACGAATGTAAGAGATAGAAGTAAAAGGGCGATTGATTTCATGAGTCCTCCATTTTGATATTTTCGGAGGCTACGAAAGCAATCTTTAGTTAAGCTTTCTTGACTGGTTTGAAGAAGTCCAATGTATCCCGCTTTAAACCTTAAATAGATTCCTGAGGCTGTCGAGAGTAGGCAAGTGAGGCTCACTCCGGTGGCTTTTTGTTTTTATACCGTCGCAACTAGACCTTTTATTTTAATTACACATAATTTACATATTCGTTTGACACTTGTTTTTGCGATGATTACCGTAAAGAAGTGCTCAGTAAGAGCTAATTACATCTAAAACCCACACATTTCGTCTATATATATGTAGATATATTATATCTAAAGGTCTATCTATATATAGACGATAAGGTATAATACGTCCATATATAGATAGACAATACAAGCGAGGACCGCGTGGGTGCAAAAACAGCAAAACTTCGTCGACATCAGCTGGATCGGTTTTTCCGACAAAGCGAAAGTGTTCTTTCCGCAAAAGCTCCTAAGAACGGATGGGTGAAAGAAATCCGCGAAGCTCTCGGGATGACGATGCAAGATTTGGGTGAACGCTTAGGTGTGATTAAGCAGCGTATTGAGCGTATCGAAAAAGACGAAGTTGCTGGCAAGGTGACTCTGCAAACTCTCAACGACGCGGCGGAAGCCCTTGATTGCGAGCTTGTGTATTTCTTTGTCCCGAAAGGTCAGGGTTTGCAAAAAAACTTAGAGGCTCAAGCTTTAAAAGCCGCCCGTGAGATTGTGAAGAGCACCGAGCACACCATGAGTCTTGAGGCTCAAGACACTTCTAAACAGGCGCAACAGCATTTGCTTGAAAGTGTCGCGCAGGAACTTTTGTTGAAAGAAGACCGCAGAATATGGAGAACGAAGCGTGAAAATTCAAAGTCCTCCAGGGGCCACACCTCTCGATGATGAAACTTTGCAGGGATTGATTCCAGGACTGACAACTCATCGAGAGCTTGATGAGTTTGAAGCCGCCGGAATCGCCCGCGCTCTTCTTTGGGCTTTTAATAGTCGCACTCTGAAGAAAGATCTGCTTTCGGCTTCGGGTCTTTGTCTTTTACACCGAAAAATGTTTCAGGACACCTGGGAGTGGGCGGGGACTTTCCGTCGACGTGAAACAAATATCGGCGTTTCTCCAGAAAAAATTCAAAACGAATTAGGTCAACTGTTAGGGGATGTAAAGTACTGGCTTACTCACAACACATTTTCAACAGAAGAAATCGTCGCGCGCTTTCATCACCGCCTCGTATGGATTCATCCTTTTCCCAATGGAAATGGTCGATTTTCGAGACTGGCAGCAGATCTTTTGATGGAACACATTGGTCGGTCTAGACCCACATGGGGGCAGGTAAACCTTGGTCAGATGGGACAGAAGCGAGCTCAGTATATTCAAGTCCTACAAATTGCAGATCGCTCTGAAAACTACGCGCCGCTTATTGAGTTTATGAAAAGTTAGAATAGTGAGTCTCTCCCACATCTTGTCGTGATAAGATTTTCCTTTAAGGAGAATTCATGAGACTTGAAGGCGGAATTAATTTTAGAGACATGGGTGGATATGAAACTTTGGACGGACGTAAAGTCAAAAAAGGTTTCTTTTTTCGCTCGGGTTCGTTGTCTCGCTTAACACCGCAAGACTGTGAGTACCTCAAAGCCTTTTCTATCGAGCACATCATTGATTATCGTGATCAACACGAATCCGCGAAGGATAAAGACATCCTGTGGGAAGGTGTACAGTATGAATGTTGTCCAGCGAATCCCGCAAGTCACGCAACGAATGCGGATCATGGCGACTTTTTTAGTTCTGAAAGTTTAGAAGCCTTGCCTTCTGATTTCATGGAGACATTGTATCGCCAACTTCCCTTTGGGAATTCTGCTTATAAAAAACTTTTTCATAAAGTGGATTCTTTAAATCAGGGGGCGCTCGTGCAGCACTGTGCAGTAGGTAAGGATCGGACGGGTGTCGGTTCGGCCTTATTGCTTTTGTCTTTAGGCGTTCCGCAAGAGACAGTGATTCAAGACTACCTCGTTACTGAACAAACTCTTTTACCCTTTAAGCTAAAAATCTTAACGGCCATCGAGCCGCGTTTAACTGCGAAAGCCAAAGAGCGTTTCGAGTACATGATGTCAGCCAATGAGAATTTCTTGCATACGGCATTGCGAGAAATCACTTCTCGTTATGGCAGCTATGAAAGCTTTTTTGAGCAGGAATACGCTTTAACGGCTCTTAAGCGCGATCAGTGGAAAAAACGTTTTCTAGAGTAAAAAAGAATGTTCTAAATTGAGACAAATCCTCTAGGAGCTTTCGTTTAGTGCCGATAAGCTTTCTATGGATGCGAATATCAATCAGGAAGATTACGTTGCAGTATCAAGGGACGAGTTCGTAGCTGGCATGCAAGTGCCGGTGGATATTTTTCTTAAACTCTCTGAAACAAACTATGTGATGATTTTAAAGGAAGGCGCGAAGGTTCACTTCGAGCAAATGCACTTTCCTGAAAAAGCGGAATGGCTTTATGTTCGTCGCAGTGATTATCACAAATGCGTGGGGCAAAACTTAAGCATCGCAGGCATCGTCTTAGAAAGTGATAAGATCAGTTTTGAAAAGAAAACGATCTTTCTTTCCAAAGCCGCAGATTCTATTTTCAAAGAGATTGAACATTTAGGCTTTGATCATCAAGCCTTAGAACATTCAAAAATCGTCAGTCGCTCTATTCAAACTCTGGTTGATAACAAACCAGATATTTCTGCCGTTATTAACATGATGTCGAATCTTAACGACGAGCTGATTCGCCATGCAATGATGGTCTCTGCGATCTCCGTAATCATCGCGAAGAATATGAAGTGGACGCTCGCGCAGAATTTAGAAAAATTAGCCTTAGGGGCTCTTCTTCACGACGTCGGCATGAAAGAGCTTCCGGATGAAATCCTTGAAACTCCTAGACATGCGATGACCCGCGACCAGACGGCGGCTTACGAGTCCCATGTCTACCGTGGAGTGGAAATCTTAAGAAGCATGCCGTCCATTTCGGATGATATTATCGCCATCGTTTTAGAGCATCACGAAAATGCTCCCGGCCAGGGGTATCCTCGAAGATTAAGGGATATTAAAATGAATCCGTTTGCAAGAGTCGTGGCGCTAGCTGATTGTTTTGCAGATGTGGTGATGGAGTCGGTGAACAATCCCCATCCTAAGACGCCGGCGCAGGCTGTGGCGTACATTGAAATCACTTTGGGGCAGCCTTTTCATAAGCCGGCTTTCCAGGCTTTGAAGCAGGCCCTGCAAGGACCTGCTCCGATCGCTGTCAAAAAAGTGATTTAGTGACGAACTAACTCAGGGGCTTTTTCGTTAGCAAGCTCATGCAAGCAATCTACAAAGAATTTGCAGATGATGAACAAGTGAACTTGTTCATTTGCAGCAAGACTTGGCTCAAGCTCTGGCGACATGAAAAGCTCTTCAATGATGTAGTTCAAAATCTCGGGTTGGCCTTCGGCCGCTGATTTTGTTTGAAGATCCGCAATCATATCGTCATTCAAAGCCAAGTATTTTTCAAACTCAGCTTCATTCTTTTCAAAGCGAGAGATCACTTCGTCTTCCGTCATCGCGCGAAGATCTTTATACTGATCTTCAAAAGAGCGATTTAAGATCAACGCCATCATGAAGCCCAAGTCTTGAGCGCCTTCGCTCATGTCTTCGATGAACTCCATAAAGAAACCGGCAAGATCGGGTTGCACGTCAAAAAGATGCTGGGACGCTTTTTCAAGATCACTTTCTTCCGTGATGCCGCAGATATCATCAATTGAATTTTGCACTGTTTGAAACGGAATTCTATCCATCGTCGACCTCTTTTTTGCGCGTTTATCTGTCTATTAAACTCTTTCCATTAAACAAGAAAGAGCTTTATAGTTGCAGAATACACGGGGAGTAAGGTTGTATGCAATTTATTAACATACTTGTGCTTTGTTTTATTTCAGTTGTGATGACAAGCGTCTCAAAAGCAGAAGAACCAAATTTCGACCTGTATACTCGCAAAGTGCAGCCTGTTTTCGACAACCGCTGCGTGGCCTGCCATAGCTGTTTTAATGCTCCCTGCCAGTTGAATTTGCAGAATTTTGAGGGCTTCCAAAGGGGGGCCAGCAAGCTGAATGTGTATGATGGGACTCGCATTAAAAGCGTTTCGCCAACGCGGCTTTGGATTGATGCTCATGGCGCTAAAGGGTGGCAGGAAAAAGGCTTTTTTGATTTGAATAACACTCGAAAATCAGAGGGAAATCTGTTTTTGAGTTTTCTCAATTTACGCGCGGAAAAGCAAAACGTCGAAATTGAAAAGCAGGTGGCGCAGACTCAGATCTGTGCTTCACCGACCGAAGATTTTAAAAAATTGCAAAAGCAGGCTCCGTATTTAGGGATGCCTTACGGTCTGCCACCTTTAAGTGCCATGGAAATAGACACGATCCAAACCTGGCTTGAAGGGGGAGCACCGGGACCTAACTCTGAAGCTCAGAAAGAACTTGCTCGGGTTCCTGTAGAAATACAGAAACAAATTCAAGTTTGGCAGAAATTTCTAAATCAAACGGACCCAACGCACAAACTCGTCAGTCGTTATTTGTATGAGCATTTATTCTTAGCGCATCTTCATTTCCCTGAAAGCAAAGACACGTTCTTCCGTCTGGTACGCTCACGAACAAGCTGCCAGGAAGGAGTTCAGGAGATTGCGACTCGCAGGCCCAACGACGATCCGGGAGTTCAAAAATTCTATTATTGTTTTGCCAAATTTCCGGGCACGGTCGTAATGAAAACCCATATTCCCTATGCTTTAAGTCCCAAAAAGTTAGAGCGAATTAAAAAGCTATTCTGGGAAGAGTCTTGGAAGGTCCGCGTGATGCCGACCTATGAGCCGGGCGTTGCAGAAAATCCCTTCATTGCCTTTAAAGATATTCCAGTGAAAGCCCGCTATCAGTTTTTGTTAGACGACGCTCAATACCATGTAAGTACTTTTATTAAGGGACCGGTCTGCAACGGCAGTATGGCGGTGAACTCGATTCAAGAGCAATTTTATGTGTTTTTCATGACTCCTCAGTCTGACAATATGGTTCTTTCAAAAGAGTACGTGGGAAAAGTAGAAAGTCTTTTGATGTTGCCGGGAGTCTTTGGAAGTGACGTGGATATTAAAGAGACACCGGTCTTCTATAAGAAACTTATTGATCACCGAGAGAACTATCGAAAAGCGCGCACTGATGAACTAAAGAAACTAAAACCTCAAGGTTATGCCCTGTCTGATATCTGGAATGGCGACGGAGTAAACCCTAATGCCGTATTAACGGTGTTTCGTCACGACGATAACGCAGTTGTTTTAAAAGGAGCGGTGGGGGATCTTTCAAAAACGGCTTTCGTTTTGGATTATCCTTTGTTTGAACGTTTGGTTTATAACTTAGTTGTGAACTTCGACGTCTTTGGAAACGTCAGTCATCAGCTTTTGACCCGAGTCTACATGGACATGATTCGAATGGAGGCCGAAGAGTTATTCCTGATGTTCCTTCCGCCGGAGCAACGCCTTCAGTACCGTCGCGAATGGTACAAGGGGCTTTTGACTCAAGTAAAAATGACTTATGTCTTTCCGACGATAGGTTCATCAGAGCCCACGTCAGTTCGCTTCACCGAAGAGGGAAACACGAAAAAGCAAATGGTCGAAAAAATTCTTTTCTTTCACTTGAACGAAAAAGTGCGGGGAAGTTTTGATACCGTGAACTGGAAATCTCTGCAAGTTCCTGAAAGCATGCAGTCACAATTCCGTGTCGAGGGTTTGTCGACCGAGTTAAGAAAAATCGCCGCGGTGAAGGCGGAAGCCAAAACGCCTTTTGCACGATTCTTTCCCGACGTGGCTTATCTTAAAGTCGTTATGAACTCGGGCGATCTGAAAGTCTATTCCTTGATTCATAATAAAGAGCACGAAAGTGTTTCTTGGATTTTAGCTGAGTCTTTAAGAATGGCGCCGAAAGAAGATTCTCTGACTATTTATGAAGGGTATTGGGGGCCTTATCCCAATATGATTTTCGATGTGAAAGAACAGGATCTTTCTACCTTTGTAACCGCAGTGCAAAAGATGAAGTCAGAAAAAGATTATCAAAAACTTGTGACGACTTTTGGAATTCGACGTTCCAATCAAGGATTCTGGACACATTACGATGAATTGACAGCACACTACCGACGAACGGATCCTACGAACTTCGGGTATTTGGACTTGACTCGTTACGAATTGAAATAGAATAAATCTTTTTCAGAATCCCATTCCACTTTGTAAACCACACAGTTGGGGATGGGTAAAAGCTCTTGAAGCTCCGGTCGAAGGCTGTGCAGAAACCGCCGCATGACTAACCCGTGTGTGCAGAGGCCGGCGCTATTGAACTCATGCCGCACGCAAAAATCTTTCAGAGCTTGAGTGAAACGTTCAATCGACTTTCTTGCAGACTCTGCTTTAGGAAAACTGAAGTCTGAATGGACGGGATCTACCGAAACCCATTTTTGCCAAGACTCCATACCAAATCTGTCATGGGCTTCTTGTAAAGTCAGTCCCTCCAATTCTCCTAAGTTCACTTCACGAAATGCGGGGGACACATGCAAGGGCTTTGCTAAAAGTGAATTGGCAATACGAGCCGTCTCATGTGCGCGCACAAGGTCGCTTGTCATAAATAAATCGACTGAATTTTCTTGAAAATAGGATTGTAAACTGAGGGCTTGGTTTTGACCTTCTGAATTCAAAGGAATATCAGTATGCCCTTGAATACGACGAATCGCGTTCCAGTCAGTTTGTCCATGACGAAAAAGATGGATGGTTTTCAACATAATGTCCTTATTGAATCACTTGCATGTCTTCGCATAAAGAGAAAAGATTTGAATATGAGCAGCATTTTGACTTCTTTGCAGCAATCTCTTCGGGCGTTAGCAAGACCGCGTATGGCTTTATTGATATTTCTGCCTCCGGTATTGTCGTTTGTATTTTTATTTGCCCTCTTTGTCAGCTTTTGGGCGGGCTGGATTTCCGGGCTGACGGGATTCTTTTCATCGTTGACCGCCGTGAATTGGATGACGACATTAACGGGGCTTACGGACTTTGCCTATTGGTGCAGTGTCGTGTTTTTGATTCTGTTATTCATTCCGATGGTGTTCCTTTTTGCCGTCTTAATGACGTCACTTTTTGTGATGCCCATAGTTCTAAAGTGGGTGGGCGACGTCGACTTTCGTGGATTGCAGAAGAAAAAGGGCGGTTCTCTTTTAGGAAGTATTTGGAATACTCTATCGGCGACCGTAACTTTTGTGATCCTCTTTGTCGTGACCTTACCGCTTTGGTTTTTACCGGGCTTGCAGATTGTCGTGCCACTGATTTTGGCCTCGTGGCTGAATAAAAAAGTATTTCTGTACGATGTTCTTCAAGATTATGCGAGCAAGGAAGAGCGCCAGCTGATTGAGCAAAAAAGCTCTAAGGACCTTTATGGGTTGGGGCTTTTATTAGGGCTCCTTTCATATATTCCTTTGGCATTCTTCTTTGTGCCGGTGCTATTAGCTCTTTCTTACACGTATTACTGTCTAAATGCTCTACAGTCCCTGCGAAAGGGCGAATCCTAGTGGATTTCCGGGGGTAAGTGGTGTATTTATCCCCCCATGTCTAAGTGTGGAAGTGAACGCAAAAATATCGATATCGACTCTTTAAATGAAAGAGTTCGTAAAGCGGGGATGAAGCTCACCCAGCAGCGTACACAAATGCTAAAAATTCTTTTAGCACATCCAGACCCTATTTCTGCCGATGAAATCTTTAAAAAATTTGATGATAAATCGGACGGAATGGATCTAGTAACGATCTATCGTATTCTGAAGAAATTTGAAGAGGCCGGCATCGTGTCTCGTCTTGAGTTCGGTGATGGTGTGGCGCGCTTTGAGCTCGCTCTTGAATCAGGACATCACCACCATCATGTTATCTGTCGCCAGTGTCAGCGCGTGGAGCCTATTCATATCTGTGATTTAGATCCGCATATTAAGATGGTCGAGACGATGGGCTATAAACAGGTTTCCCACCGCCTGGATTTCTTTGGTGTGTGTTCTCGCTGCCAGTAATTACTCTTGAAATTTAGGAAGTGTGAACACGAAAGTCGTGTTTGTCGCATCCTTGTTGAAACTTAAATGACCTTTGTGATTCTTAATAATCCCTGCCGAAATTGAAAGCCCTAAACCAGTTCCTTTGCCGACATCTTTGGTGGTGAAAAAGGGAAGCATGATTTGTTCGGCAATTTCATCGGGTATGCCGGTTCCTGAATCGATCACGTGAAATTCCACAGCGTCTTCGGTCTCTTTGATCTGGATGCGAATCCATTTTTCATCAAGCTGAGAAATGGCATCAAAAGAATTGTTCAGAAGATTTAAAAGAACCTGCTCGATTTGAATAATACGACATTCAATCTCGAGTTCCGGGTCCACATCGAGAACCTCCACCTCCACTCCGTGATTGTAGAATCGTGTTCGGCAGAATTCTAAAGTTTCTTCGACGATCTTTTTAACCGGGACGATTTCGAAAGGATCTTGTGAGCCTTCGCGCGCAAAAGAGCGCAGTGATTTAATAATACGTGCGATTTTATCGGCCGTACGACTGATGCTTTCTGCGGCTTGTTTGATTTTTTCAGGTTCTAATTTATTGTTTTCAACCATTTGCGTAAGTTGAAAGGCGCGGGCCTGAATGACCGTCAGGGGATTATTGATTTCATGAGCGATACCACCGGACATTTCACCGAGCGCCGCCATTTTTGTAGCAGAGATCAGTTTTGCTTTGGCCTCGGCGATTTGTTGCTCGGTCAAAACTTCTTCTGTTGAATCCCAAGCGACACCATACATTCGAGAGTCATCATCCGTCATAAATTTTCCGTAGCAGCGGATGTGATGCACTTCTTTATTTTCCCAAGTGATGCGATAGGTGACATAAAAGTCTTGATGTTTTTCAGCGGCTTCGCGCACGCGCAAGTTGACCACTTCCATATCCGTGCGGTGCGAGCGTTTCCACACCTCTTCCAAAGGGGCCAGATCAGGATTGTAGGGGATGCCGTGAATGCGATACATTTGCGAATCCCAAAGGAGCACATTTTTTTCTAGATCCCACTCCCAGGTCCCCATATTGGCTGCGGAAAGGGACAGGTTGAGTTTTTGAATCGTCTTCTTAAGTGTTTCTTCGTAAGCTTTTCGCGCGTCGACGTCGGTGGCGACTCCGAGCAATGTGGCGACTTCGCCTTTATCGTTCCGAGAAAAAACAGTGATACGATCGCTCAGCCAGTGATAGTTGCCGCTATGGTCTTTGAAACGATATTCGACGTTAAGGACTTCGCCGTCTTTAAGGTCTTTGGATTTTTTAACGCTTTGGCGAAGTGAGTCGAGATCTTCAGGGTGCATGGTGCGAGTGTAGTACTCTGGCCCCATCTTACGAATTTCATCCAGAGTGTACCCATAGCGAGCCACGCCACGCTCGTTGATCCATACTAGGTTCTCTTCATTCACGTCGAAAATGTAAACGCTGTCAGACATCGTTCTGTGAATCTGTTCCAGAAGACTTGCTTGTTCTTTAGGCGATTTTGTATCCATACTGATTGGAGTTTACTCTAGCATTAGGTAACGCGAAACGGCTAAATCTAAATAAAACCTTAACAATACAGGGCAGCAATCTAGTGCTAGACCAATATCTTATACAGGAGTGTGTATGATTAAGAATGCAATTCTATCATTGTGTGTGGTTCTCGGTGCGTCCGCAGCTCACGCGCAAGTTCCAGTTATTAAAATCGATGGATCGAGCACTGTGTTTCCAATCACAGAGGCGATGGCTGAAGAATTCCAGACGGCACAAAAAGGAAAAGTTCGTGTCACTGTGGGCATTTCCGGCACAGGTGGTGGATTCAAAAAATTTTGCCGTGGCGAAATTGACATCCAAGATGCTTCTCGTCCTATCCAATCTTCCGAGCTTGAGGCTTGCCGTAAAGCAGGGATCAAGTTTCTTGAGATCGCCGTTGCTTATGACGCAACAGCTGTTGTCGTGAATCCTAAAAACACATGGTTAAACTCTATCTCTGTCGCAGATCTTAAGAAAATGTGGGAGCCAGCCGCTCAAGGTAAGATCCAAAAGTGGAGCGATATCAATCCTGCTTGGCCAAAACAGAACCTCAAGCTTTATGGCGCCGGATCTGATTCTGGGACTTTTGATTATTTCACCGAAGCTATCGTTGGTAAATCGAAGTCATCTCGCGGAGATTACACAGCCAGTGAAGACGACAACACTTTGGTGACGGGTGTTTCTCAGGATCTTTATGCTTTGGGTTATGTTCCGCTGGCATATTACGAAGAGAATAAAGCGAAGCTCAAAGTTGTTGGCATCATCGGTGGCGACAAAGCTCCTAAAAAAGAGGCCGTAACGCCGTCTCGTCAAACGGTTGAAGCGGGCACTTACTTCCCCCTTTCTCGTCCGATCTTTATTTACGTTAATGAAGCATCTATGAAAAAGGCAGAAGTTAAAGACTTCGTGAACTTTTACTTGAGCAACTCTGCTCAGATCGTTCCTGAAGTGAAATACGTTCCACTTCCGGCAAAAGCCTACGAATTAGGCAAAGAACACGTTAAAAAGAATAAGCTCGGAACAGTTTTTGGCGGCCACTCGGAAGTGGGTCTTAAAATTGAAGAGTTGCTGAAACGTGAAGGTTCGTTGTAGTTTACGTCTGTGAATAAGAATCAACTCAAAAAACTAAATGAGTTTACATCCGCCGACCACCCGGTACGGCGGATGCGTCGTTTAAGAGAGCGCGCTATTGAAACCGTCTTGTTTCTAGCTGCGGCTTCTTCTGTTTTAGTAACTATCGGTATCGTAGGTATCCTGGTTACTGAAAGTCTTCCTTTTTTTAAAACTGTGTCTATCGTGGAGTTTTTAACGGACACGCAGTGGACTCCGCTTTTTGAAAATCCTCGCTATGGCATTTTGCCTTTGCTTTGCGGAACCTTTCTTTCCACGATCATTGCTTTATTGGTGGCGATTCCGCTAGGAACGGTGGCGGCGGCATTTTTAAGTGAATATGTTCGTCCTTCTTTTCGTGAAATTTTAAAGCCGATTCTGGAACTTTTAGCGGCGGTGCCGACGGTTGTTTATGGTTACTTCGCTTTGCTTTTTGTTACGCCTCTTTTGCAAAAGATAATTCCTTCTTTGGGAGGATTTAACGTTCTGAGTGCGGGTTTGGTCATCGGGGTGATGATTGTCCCTTACGTGAGTTCTTTAAGTGAAGATGCTATGCGCTCTGTACCTGGGCATTTGCGAGAGGCTTCTTTCGCGGTGGGTGCTTCACGCATGCAAACGGCTTTCCGCGTGGTGATTCCGGCGGCCTTTTCGGGAATTACTTCTGCTTATATTTTAGGTATCTCTCGTGCGTTGGGTGAAACCATGGTCGTGGCGATTGCTGCTGGTATGCAGCCTAATCTTACGATGAATCCGACCGAGCCTGCGGCGACCATCACGGCGTTCATTGTTCAAGTGAGTTTAGGCGATCTTCCACATGGCTCTATTGGCTACCAGTCTATTTACGTTGCGGGACTCAGTCTTTTGGTTCTGACTTTGGGCTTTAATATTATCGGACTTTATCTTCGTAAGAAGTTTCAGGAGAAAGAATAATGGAAGTCCAACAAGATATTTTGGCGAATATCAAACGCCGTCAGATGTGGGACTTTGTTTTTGCTCTATGCGGGCTGATGTCTTTATTGTTTGCACTTATCACGCTTCTGACTTTGATTGTGGATCTTTCCATGACAGGTGTGGCGCGTATTAACTATGACTTCTTTACGAACTTTCCTTCTCGTTTTGCGGACCGTGCGGGGATTTTATCTGCGTGGGTAGGGTCGTTTTGTATCATGTTGACCACGGCGTTTTGTGCGATTCCATTGGGAGTTGCTGCCGGAGTTTATCTTGAAGAGTACTCAAAGAAAAATTGGGTGTCCCAACTGATCGAACTAAACATCATCAATCTTGCCGGCATTCCGTCGATCACTTACGGTCTCATGGCTTTGGGACTTTTCGTTTATAAATTGAAGTTGGGGCAGAGTATTTTGACGGCGGGTCTGACTTTGGGTCTTCTTGTGTTGCCAATCATTATCGTGACAACACGTGAAGCGATTCGCGCGATTCCTAATACGATCCGTGAGGCGAGTTACGCAATGGGGGCTTCAAAGTGGCAAACCATTCGCTACCATATTTTGCCTTATTCTTCTGGCGGTATTTTAACGGGTGTGATCATTTCTTTGTCCCGTGCCATCGGTGAAACGGCTCCCTTGATCACTATTGGTGCTTTGACCTTTATTGCGTTTCTTCCGACGCCTCCAATTGAGGGGCATTTTCCTTTTGTGAACTTTAAGTGGCTCATGGATCCGTTTACCGTGATGCCGATTCAGATGTTTAACTGGTTGTCGCGTCCTCAACCTGAATTCCACGTGAATGCAGCGGCGACGGGGGTTGTGCTTTTGGTGATGACCCTGATTATGAACGGCGGAGCGATTTACTTACGCTCTCGTTTTCGTAAAAAGATGAAATGGTAATGAATATGGAACTACAGCTTCGCGCGGAAGTTAAAAATTTGCTTTTCTCTTATGGGGATAAAAAAGTCCTTAACGGAGTCACTTTACCTATCTACGAAAACCGTGTGACGGCTTTGATCGGTCCTTCGGGTTGCGGTAAGACGACTTTGCTTCGTTGTTTTAATCGCATGCACGACCTTTATGCCAATGCGAACTACCAAGGGGAAATCCTTCTTCACCCGGATAAAAGAAATATTTTGGGTAAAGAAATTGATCCAATGGAAGTGCGCATGCGTATCGGAATGGTTTTTCAAAAACCAAATCCATTTCCTAAAAGCATTTATGAAAACGTCGCTTATGGATTGAAAGTTCGTGGCGTAAAAAAGAAAAGTTTTATTGAAGAACGTGTCGAGCGCTCTTTGCAGCAGGCGGGCCTTTGGAATGAAGTGAAAGACCGTTTAGCTTCTTCGGCGACAGCCTTGTCGGGTGGTCAACAGCAACGTCTTTGTATCGCTCGTGCATTGGCTACAGAGCCTGAGATCTTGTTATTGGATGAACCTACGTCGGCGCTAGATCCTATTTCCACTCGTCACATCGAAGAGCTTATCGGCGAACTTCGTCGTGACGTGACGATTGCGATTGTTACGCACAGTCTGCATCAAGCAGCGCGCGTTTCTGATTATACCGCGTTTATGTACCTGGGTGATTTGATTGAGTTTGGAGCGAGTGATCAGATCTTCACGAATCCAAAGGATCAGCGTACTGAAAACTATATCACGGGTCGTTTTGGGTAGTGTCTTTAAGACATTGTCACGGTTCATAAATGCCAGCCGCTAAAAACGGCTGGTTTTTTATTTTAAAGAATAAATCTTAAAGACAACTTGAAGTAAAAAGCGTTTCCAATCGACACGGCATTGTCTGGATCAGGAACATAGTTTTCATCGATAAAGAAGCGGCGGTCGAAAGAGTGGCCGGCTTCTAGGTCGGCGAAGATCTGCTTGCTGATCGGGGATTTTATGCCGACGAAGATTTTTTTGTCATCATAGAAAAGACGGTCGTCTTTGTTTTGTCGGTCGTAAAGATAGTATGTGATCTGTGAAAAATCGACGCCGGCGTAAAGCTTAGCGAAGTCGGTGACTTTGTAATACACCGAAGTTTTGATGATCCAAGGAACCAACGTGAAAAAATCCCAACCGTACTTTTCAGCAAATTGCCAGTTGAACGTCGCAAAAGGAATTCCTAGCACTGAACGAAATTCTTTTGATGGATTGTAGAAGTAAGCAAAGCCAGGAAGAGGAATATTATTTAGAATGGGGCGGTTGTTTGAATAGTCGACAAGTAAAAGCCAACGACTGGATTCATCGTCAGGATAAGAATAAAAGGCGGTGACTCCTAAAGTGGTGACGTCGGCACTTTCAAAAGGTCTGTCACTTGCGGATCCGTAGCGTGCGTTGACGGACCATAAACGTTTATCATCGATCACGCGTGTATATCCCAAACCAAACTTAATGTCGTAAAGACCTGAGATTTCATTTTGCGCAGGATCTACTAAATATTGTGACCCGCTTAAATTCAAAGAGACTGACTGAAGATCTGATTTGTAAATCGGCGTGCTGAAGTCGACGGACTGGTAAGATGTTGAAGCGCGCTCTTGGGGAAACTCCGCTTTATCAAAAAACAACCCCGTGTAAGACAGCACCGTTCTTTGTTGAGCGGGGGGAGTTAATCCCTCCATCATTCCTTGTGAATAACCTTGAGATGTAAAGAGCAACAAATAAACTAAAATGCCAAAAGCGTGTTTCATGCTTTGTCAGCATAGAAGTGTTTTGCGTCCTTACACAACAGATTTTTCCATTCTGACAACGCGAGCACAGTTCTGGCAGATCTCTGAAATCGGCCACTGAAGTTCGGCGGGCTTCACTTTCACGTCATGCAAGCAGTGAGGGCATTGAACCGAGCCACTTAAAACTTTTCCTTCACTCTTGTAGCTTCGGAGGGCGAAGAAAATTCCTAAGCCAAAAAATAAGGGCACAGATACGAAATGAAAAACAGGAATCAGTACCGACACCAAAGCAATTCCCCAGAACAGGGCTAACTTTTTTAGTGCTTGTGACATTTTCTCTGGCGGCGCGAACCACTTGATGTAGACGACTCCGTTCTGAGTTCTTTCGTCGCCGACGTTGGCAGTGACTGGGATTTTTTCTCCGGTGGTTTCCATGGCTCCTCCGCGAAAGGCACTTGCGTGCGGAAGTTTACTGAATGATGACAATATGTATTGGCCCCCAAGAGTAGTCCTCATGGTTGACCTTTGGCAACTCCAATATCCTTACAGGAACTTAAGTACTCTTTTGGTTTCAGTTCACTTACCTTGATTAAGTATTTCTTGGAGTCCGCGCGACACAGCCACGGAAGTCGGAACTATTTGCGAAGACTTAAATGTTTCGCCTTGTCGGGTTGTCGTCGTAAGCTCCAGGAAAGTGACATCGCTGGGGTCCTGCTGCGATGTTTCCTGCCGAAAAAGATACCTCCCATACATTTCCCTCGATACCCTAAATATCTATGAAGTCACTGCACTCTGATAAATATTTTATTCGCGAATCGCTTTATAACTTGGTTGAGCTTTCCTTGTTGGCTCGTCTTTATGAAGAGCACTGCATTCCGGCGGCAAGTACGGGGAACCTGAACCAAGAATCTCTTGCGCAGACTTTGCTTAAAATGAAGGCAACAGAAGGCAAGGGCGAGCTTCGCGTCGCAATCTTTGACACAGATCCGATTGGATTTTACTGGAAGTTTCAGGGGCAAGTATTGGCTCACTGGGTTCATCCGGAACATCGCAATCAAGGTGTTGAACAGGGACTTTTAGGTTCTTAGATGGATTCCTCCGCGGCGGCTGCTTTTTGGAAAGGCAAACGGGTTTTCTTAACTTACCCGAACTCTTTTTTGGGAGCGTGGACGGCTTTATCCCTTCAGCATCTGGGAGCGCAAGTTTTTGGTTTTGGTGAATCTTTAGAATCTTCGCCAAATCTTTTTGATCTGACAAATCTTGGACAAACAATTGCTATGACGTACGGAGATCTTCGTAACGAAGAATCTTTGCGTCAGGCTTTGCAGTTTGCGCAAGCAGATGTCGTTCTTCATTTGGGCGAGACCGGTTTTTTGAAAGAAGGCGAGCAACGTCCTTTAGAGATTATTTCTAAGTCTATCTTGGGGACCGCACAATTGATGGAGCTGCTTCGTGAAACAGCTTCCGTTCGCTCGGTGGTCGTATTGGGAACGGATAAGGCCTATGTCCGTGCGAGTGATAATGCAGCCGTGAGTGAGTCGTCAGCCGTTGGTCCTTCGGGGATTTTTGCGACGTCGAAACTTTGCTCTGAGTTTATTGCGCTTTCTTATCGTGAATCATTTTTCTCTCCCGAAAAATATAACAAGCATAAAGTGGCCATTGCTACGGCGCGGATTTCATCGGCGATCGGTGGCGGGGATTTTTCTTCTGAAGGTTTGATCTTTCAAGCGGTTCAAAGTTTTTTAGGTAAGAAGACTTTTGAAGTTCGTAATCCTCAGTCTGTGCGACCTTGGATCCATGTTTTGGATCAGGTTTCCGGGATTTTATCTGTTGCCCAAGGTCTTTTTGAAAAAGGCCCTAAGCTTTCGTCTGCGACCTATAATTTGGGCGCGTCTGAGTATGAATCCGTTGGCGAAGTGATGAAAGAGTTTAGTGAGGCGTGGGGGAAAACGTGGTCTTCGGTCGCTGTCGCGGATTCCGCGAAGTCACTTTCGATTCATGGGCAGTTAAATAGCGAGCTTGCTTTGACGGAGCTTGGTTGGAAACCGCAGTGGGATTTGTCTCGCGCGCTGGTGGAGACTGCGAAGTGGTATCAGGGGTATTATGTGGGGCACTCGTCGGTGGAGGAGTTGACGGGGGTTTTGCGGGGGTATTTTAATTAGGGAGTTGCGAATACAACTCCCTCTCGAAGAGACTAGCGTTTAATAATGTAGTTCACGTATACATTTTTAGGGCGAGTTTCTGAAGAAGTTCGCGCCACTCTTGAGGCATCAAATCTCAAAGCCGATGTCGTAGATGCTCCTGAAAGCTGTGCGGTGTTTCCGCCTGCAATTGGATTATTTCCTTGAAAAAATGCTCCATCCAGTGAGCCTGCTGACCGATCAACGCCGAATCCACCAGTGATATTTTGTAGAGCATCCGTCTGGACAGAGCCAACTCTGTTATCTTCGAATCCTCCTACATTTGATGCAACACGATCATTTATTGCGGGGTCGCGCGGAGCCGTTAAAGAGGGAAGCTCGGTAGCACTCCCGTTGACACCTCGGAGAAAACGACCTCTCAAGTCGGGAAGATTAAACGCATCACCTGCCGCATATGAAGATAGAGTTCCATCAGCATTTCTGGTTCCGTTTCCGAAGGCTTCTTTAATGGCATCGTACAATGCTTCGTTACCAGCTATAGGCAGAGCTCTTCCATCTGCAAAGTAAAACCCGGGGGGTTCCGATTCACCGCCATAAGGTAAAATAATCCCCGGTGGTAAGATCGATTCGCCAGCGGAAAGTGGTACCCAACCCACATCAGTTTTTCCATAGAATCGGCGGTCGTTCCCGGCAGCTTCGTAGATGATTTCTCCCTCTTCAGGTTGAAATACACTATTTCTGTCCATAATTGTCGGAGCGACAAATTTTAAACCCATCGCAGTAAGGTCTTCTTTGTATTTAAAACCCAATGCGGGAACAGCGAATAACAACATGATCAGTAATTTTTTGTTCATCAGAACTCCTTTTCTGTGTGTTGGAAGTTTAAGTTACAGGCTGAATATAAAGCAAATTAATGTTTGTT